>CAYRYR010000012.1:0-37878 GCA_964428385.1 uncultured Methanoregulaceae archaeon | reverse complement strand
TTATCAGGTATCATGTTGACATCAGACCTACTTATAGTGCAATGCACTCTGAATCGTATCGTACCCGTAATATCCCATATCTGCCATACCACAAGGAAAACTACCACAATGCTACATAAAGATCATGAAAATTATGCAGTAAAGCTAATGATATTGGTGAAGTGGACACGTTGTCAATCAAGAAATTCTTCCTGATATCTGATAACCTCACTGCTGTCTCTGGCTATCGAATACAGAGAAAGGGGCTCTTCATTTACCTCTAAAAAACGGATTCCCCAGGATATCTTTGCACAGATCTCCTTTGCCTGTTCCTTCTCTCCAAGAATGATGAGTGCTGCTGCCATAGCCTCCATGGATGTCAGCTTAAACGGCTTGCCAAAGTTGACCGGGTTCGCAGCAACTAAAAACGGTAAAGCACGTCTGAATCGATAGGATCGAACCATATCAGTATTTAAAACCTCCCAGGAACAGTCAAGAGCGGTAATTGAGGTTGTCTTTTGCCGGTCTGCAGGTGAAAGAGCCTGTTCTGCAGTTGGATCAAGGATAAGCGAATTTTTTGGAATATATGATAATTTTTTCTCTATATGTACCATACCAAACCGTTCGAGCTTCTTCATGGTGCATTTCTTTGGATCACAGGTATTATCCCGGTACGCATACAGGGGAATCATCTATGACTGATGGGGGCTGAACCTTCTAATAATGTATGTATTAGCCTCCCCCTGCATCAGAGATCCCTCACTACGTGCAGAGGGGATAACAGATGAAGAACTTAAAGAATCATTTCAAAAATCCATAATGCGATGTGAGAGGTTTGGAATCGAAATTATCTATCTTCCCTGTCCTGAGACACAGTATCTGGGAAGAGGGCGAAAACCGGCCCATTATCTTGAAACGTATAATACACCTGAGTTTACCTGTATCCTTGACCGGCTATCTGAATCAGTAGCACAAATAATCCATGAGAAAGGAGAACCCCTCTGTCTGGTAGGACTTGATTCCTCACCGACATGCGGAGTTACCATGACATACTATGGAAGTGTCAGTGATGAACCACCAAAACAGAGAGGAAGAGGGGCGTTCTTCTCACGTTTCCCCCATATACCTGCTGTTGATGTCAGATGCTTTGCCCAATGGAAGATTTATCTTGCAGCCCCGCTCTTCTCTGCCGCAGAACGGGAGTATAATCTCACTCTGAAACACTATCTAAAACGTCATCTCTTCGAAATCTATCTTCCCCAGGTGGAAAAGGACACCGACACTTCCAGGGGAATGAAAGAACAGAGAACAATTTTTGAAGATAACATTCATGCACTCTGTCAATCTGACTTCATCATCGCTGTCATTGATGGCGCAGATGCGGACTCAGGAACTGCATGGGAGATGGGATATGCCTATGCAAACAATATTCCGGTCTATGCAATAAGAACTGACTTTCGAATGGTCGGGATGCATGAGCAGGTGAATCTGATGCTTGAACAGGGAGCAACAGTTATCAGAGAACCGGATGAAATTCTTGAACACCTTGGATTAAAGTCTCTTTTTACGGTGTGAAAGAAAAAATAAACGAATGGTCATCTATGAAAGCTGCTTCCATACAGACCAAAACCGCTGAATTGCAGTGAAATGACCCAGAATTCCAAAGACCAATAAGAGCCAGGCAAAGAAGGAAAAACCATATGCTCCCTGTGGTATAAGGACCTCTATAATACCAACTGCCATCAGAAGAACCAGTCGGTCAGCCCTTCCTAAAATACCACCATAAATCCGTCCCACACCAATAGCCTGTGCCTGCGTCCCGATATATGATGCCATGATAACACCGGTCAGGCCAAAGACACCAATCCACCAGGGACAGAGGGGTCCTGCAAATATGCCGCAGATGATAAAAATATCAGCATACCGGTCAAGAGTATGGTCAAGAAAATCTCCTTTCGGGCCCTCTGATGCAAGTTCCCGTGCAATCGAACCGTCAAGAGCATCAAAGACGGCATTGACGAGAATAAAAAGAACACCAGGGATAATGTGTCCATAATAGAATGCTATTCCAGCAAGGATTGCTCCTATGAAGGATACAATGGTGCATCTGTCAGGCGTTAACCGTATCGCTATACACAATCTGACAAACGGATGAATAATAGGTCTTACATGTGAACGATAAGAATCAAGGGTCATAATTCGTCTGCCATCCCGGAAAGCCAGGACACAATTCCGGATGAGGGGGTCCGCATCCCGGCATAAACCTCTTCTAGTACGTCTGCACAGGCAGGGATAGGCATTTCTGTCGTATCGATCTCAAAGATGTCTGCCTCTTCATGCTCCTCCAGTGCCTCAATCAGAATAAGATCAATACATTCGGCCTCAACATTCTCATCTATCTTCTCATCACTATATCCCCGGGTGCCTAGTCGAACCTGTAGAACATGCGGATGGCAGCGAAGTACAACAACCCGGTCGCACGAGAGAAGATGTGCCAGATGACCCTCAACAAACCCGTCTACAGGGCGAAAATCCTGTGCCCACCGATCAGTATCAATAATCCGGGTCTTTCGTTTCTGGTCATATCCGGTAACGTAGGCATCTATCGTATCAGTGATATGAATAACCTTATAGCCACGATCTAGAAGTTCACTGCTGACAGCAGATTTACCGGTCCCGGGAGTGCCGGTGATACCAACCATCATAGAGTATTGACCGCCTGTAGAAATTGTTCATTCTCCCAGTCAGCCCCAATACTGACCCTGATATAGTGATCGGCAAGACCTGGGAAACTCGAACATGACCTGACCAGTACACCTTTTTCTCTCAACTGTTCTGCACAGAGGTCTCCACTCATAGGAGATATATCAATAAGCACAAAATTTGCTCCTGAAGGGAGGACCGGATACCTGCATTCCTCAGAAAAGCGCCTGACCCATCGTCGTACATGCGAGATGGTCATATCACTATGGTTACAATCCATAAGTGCACCTTTCGCAGCCGCTGCTGACAGGATATTTAACGCAAATGGCGTTGCTGCAGTCTCATAATAAGGTACAAACCAATCCGGAACGAACGCATATCCTACCCGTGCTCCGGCAAGCCCGTACATCTTTGAGAAGGTCCTGCCAATAATGAGATTATCATACTCATGTAAGAGACTAGTATAATCAGTATCTGAGAACTCCCCATATGCATTGTCTAAAAAGAGCATCCCATCTATATTTGTCAGGATCTCCCTGACGGTCTCTATCGATGTCACCGTTCCGGTCGGATTGTTTGGTGTACAGAGAAACGATATCTTCGCACCTTTCGCAGCCTGAATAAATTCATAGGCATCTACACAGAAATCATCCCTCCGCAAAACTCCGACAACCTCTGCTGAAAGGGATGCTGCTGCCAGCTGGTAAAAGGAAAATGTCGGCATTGAGATGACAACCTGGTCTCCTGGTGCGATAAAAGCCCGCAGACAGGTCTCAATCACGCCATCCATCCCAACTCCAACGACACATGCCATAACACTATAGCGTTGTTTCAGCGCTGAAATAAGTGAATTGGACTCATCATCAGGGTACCGGTGAATCCCGGATAAAACTGCCTGTACTGCATGTGTCGCAACTTCAGAAGGGCCAAACGGATTTTCATTACTGGCAAGACGGGCAGGTTGTGAGATACCCTGCTTTGCAAGGGAAGAGGGAGATACTGCATACTGGTATCCTTTTTTTCTGAATATATCACGTATCAGTGATTCATACGATGTCATCAATAACCTCCCTGATGATTCCAATTGCAGTAGTAATCTCATCATCTGTGATAACAAGGGGGGGCAACAGGCGAATATTACCATTTCCTGCACAGTTCACTAAAACCCCTCTGTCTCTGCAGCGGTCCCTGATATCACGACACCGATCTCCAACCGTGATACCTATCATCAATCCTTTTACCCGTGGATGATAATCAATGAGAGCTCTTCTGAACAGTTCTCCTTTTCTCTCAACATCAGGGAGGAGATCCTCTATTATCATTAGAGATGCGAGTGCTGCTGCACAGGCCAGTGGTCCGCCATTATAAGTTCCACCATGTTCACCAGGGGCAAATGCAAGACCTTCTTTAGATACCATGGCTCCCAGGGGAAAACCACTTGCTATGCCCTTTGCAAGGGTAACAATATCAGGGATAACACCCTCATGTTCACAGGCAAGCCAGCGCCCGGTCCGGCCCATACCGGTCTGAATCTCATCTACAATCAGGAGAACCTGTTTTTCATCACAGATCTCCCTGACCTGTCGTAAAAATCCATCCTGAGGGATGATAACACCTGCTTCACCCAAAACCGGCTCAACTATGACAGCAGCAGTCTCATCATTAATCGCCTGTTGTAATATTTCGGCGTTACCATATGGCAAAAACGTACATTCTGTAGTAAATGGCCCAAATGGTTCGCGGATCTGCGGTTTGTAGGTACAGGCAAGAGATCCCTTTGTTCTTCCATGAAAACCGTTTTCAAACGCGATGAACTGCTTTTTTCCGGTCCTCACCCGTGCCAGCTTAAGAGCTGCCTCATTCGCTTCTGTTCCGGAGTTTGCAAGAAATACATGAGAAAGACCGGTGATTAATGCAAGTTGTTGTGCCAGTTCTCCCTGTCCGGGAACATAAAAATGATTTGAACAGTGAATGAGTTCTCCGGCCTGCTTTCTGATTGCCGCAACAACAGCCGGGTGACAGTGGCCGGTTGAACAGACCGCTACCCCGCTCAGAAGGTCAATATAGGATTTACCTTGTGCATCCCATACGGTACTTCCCCGACCTTTTACGAGCATCAGCGAGCGATCATAGGTAGGCGTGATATAGGTATCTGCTAATGAAGATGAGTTATCATCAGACATGACAGACTTCCCTGATGACATCACGAATAGTGCCTGCTGCAAGAGAAATCTCATCATCACTCATGATTAGGGGTGGAACGAGGCGAAGATTGCCATCTGCTGCACAGTTTACAAGAACTCCCTTCTCTGCACATGCTTTCTGTACAGCACCACACTTCTCACCGATTGTAATACCGATCATAAGACCACGGAAACGGGGATGAAGATCCGCAAGAATATCAGCAAACAGTTCTCCTTTTCGCTGTACATCAGGAAGGACACCTTCTATAACATCGATGGTGGCAAGTGCTGTGGCACAGGCTAGCGGACCTCCGGCAAAGGTGCTGCCATGTTCTGACCGTTCAAAAGAGAGACCTTCCCGAGCAACAATGGCACCAAAGGGAAATCCACTTGCAATTCCTTTTGCCAGGGAGACAATATCAGGAGTAACGCCCTCATGCTCACAGGCAAGCCAGCGACCAGTCCGGCCCATCCCGGTCTGGACTTCATCTGCAATCAGAAGAGTACCATGATCATCGCAGATCTCTCTGATACCTGCTAAAAATCCTTCAAATGGGATGATGACACCGGACTCGCCCTGAATTGGTTCGACAAATACAGCAGCCGTTTTGTCAGTCACTGCATGTCGTAATGCATCAAGATCCCCATAGGGAACAAACGAACAGGACGGGGTTAAGGGTGAAAAAGGCTCTCTGATAGCTGGTTTATAGGTACATGCAAGTGATGCACAGGTTCTCCCATGAAATCCCCCTTCAAAGGCGACAAATTCGGATCGTCCTGTCCTGACCCGTGCAAGTTTAATAGCAGCTTCATTTGCTTCTGCTCCGGAATTGGAAAAGAACGAATGAGAAAGCCCGGTAATCGTGACAAGCCGTTTTGCAAGTTCTCCCTGATGAGGGACATAGTACAGATTCGAACAGTGAATAAGTTCTCCGGCCTGCTTTCTGATAGCCTCTACAACATGGGGATGGCAGTGACCGGTTGAACAGACAGCGATTCCGGCGACACAGTCAAGATACTTATTTCCATCTGCATCCCAGACCGTTGATCCTTCTCCCCTGACTACCATGATATCCCTTAAAAACGCTGGCATATAATATGCAGCATCCAGTTCGCGATAATTGTTTTCTGTCATATTTACCTCTTTACTCATATTCGATGGTTGCAGGAGGTTTTTGTGTCACATCATAGACTACCCGTGACACCTCTGCAATCTCTGCAGTTATCCGTGAAGTTATCTCAAACAGATCCTCATAGGATATCTGCACAGGATCTGCAGTCATGCCATCACGTGAATTGACTGCACGCACAGATACCACCCAGCCAAACAGACGGTTATCGCCTTTGACTCCCGTTCCTCTTCCTACAAGAGCAGCGAGACACTGCCAGGGACGATACTTCTCAACAAGAACCTCTTCAACTATCGCATTTGCTTCCCTGACTACTGCTATCGCTTCGCGTGACACCTGACCAACTACACGAACCGCAAGACCGGGCCCTGGAAACGGCATCCGGTGGGCAATCTCGGTAGGAAGACCAAGAGCTTCTGCAACCTGCCTGACCTCATCCTTGTAGAGTTCTCGTAACGGTTCTATTACCTTATCAAAGGCGATGGAAAGCGGCATTCCCCCAACGTTATGGTGGCTCTTTATGCCGCCTTCACTCTCTATACAGTCAGGATAGATAGTTCCCTGTAAAAGACATGTTGCCCCGCTTCTTTTGGCTTCGCGTTCAAAGACCCTGATAAACTTTTCACCAATTATCTTTCGTTTCTTCTCAGGATCAGACTCGCCAATAAGAGCACCTAAAAATTCTTCTTCTGCATCGATGGTAATGACACCGATATCTCTGAATATTTCCTGGATTCGGGCAGTCTCTCCCTTCCTCATCAGTCCAGTGTCTACGTATATGGGGATGAGCTGCTCTCTTATTGCCTTTGCTGCCAGAGCTGCACAGACAGAACTGTCAACCCCGCCTGACAAAGCAATGACTACATTCTTGTCTCCTGCTTCATTTCGAATTTCTTCTATTGCTTTTTGTATAAATTTCTCTGTATTTACCATGGTACAACCCTCTTACTCACTAAAAAACCTTCAGACCCTCATCACAAGGACATGCTGTATCATATCTTTTATTCTCTAATATCAGGATAGGATGCCGGGCTTCCTGCAGATTCCGGGTGTCGCCGCAGATCCCTGCATGCCGCAACAAACGCTAAAAATGGAGGGGATGGACGCGTAGGGCGTGATTTGAACTCCGGGTGAAACTGGCTTGCAAAAAAATACGGATGATCAGCAAGCTCAAGTATCTCCATCCGGTTCCCGTTTGTTCCTGAAAATATGAGACCTGCATTCTCCAGGTCTTCAATGTACAGAGGTTCAACCTCATACCGATGACGGTGCCGTTCGACGATTGTTGCACTATTATACATAGCATATGCCAGTGTGCCCGGCTTTACAGATACCGGATAATCACCAAGCCGCATGGTCCCTCCAAGGTTGTCAACCCCTTCCTGTTCTGGAAGAATCGTTATCACCGGTTTAATATCAGAAAATTCACTGCTGCATGCATCTTCCCACATAAGACAATTGCGTGCAAATTCTATGACTGCGAGCTGAAATCCAAGACATAGTCCTAAAAACGGCTTTTTGTGCTCTCTGGCAAAGGTAATTGAGGCAATCTTGCCTTCTGTGCCTCGAAACCCGAATCCTCCCGGAATGAGAATGCCATCACAGTCATGAAGAACTGTCATATCAAGTCGCTCAGCATCCACCCATTCTATCCCGACTTCAGTCGAGAGCGCTCTTCCGGCATGTTTAAGTGCCTCCTTTATTGAGAGATACACATCCTCAACGCCATATTTACTCACAATTGCAATCGTGACGCGGCTTGTGTACTCTTTGCTGACGGTCCGGTACCATTCATTATCAATAGTATCTTCGCTGATGTTGAGATATTCACATAATACAAGAGACAGACCTTCTTTCTCAAGCTCCATAGGTACCTGATAGATATCAGGAACAGTTGTTGCACTGATGATTGCACGCTGGGGAATGTCACAGAGTGACGAGAGCTTCTTTTTTGTCGTTAATGAGAGGGGCTTATCAGACCTGCCAACGATGATGTCTGCATTCAGCCCAAGCTCACGTAGTTCCTTGACTGAGTGCTGTGTCGGCTTGGTCTTTAAATCCCCCATCGAATCAGTAGGCATCAGAGTTACATGGACTAACACACGATCTTCACGGGGGATTTCACTGCGCATCTGTCTGACCGCTTCTAGAAATGGCATGCTCTCGATATCACCGACAGTGCCTCCCACCTCAACAAGACAGATGTCAGCAGATTTTCCTTTGAAAATCTTTTCGTGAGCTGCATCCCGTATATACGCAATTATCTGATCTGTTATATGTGGTATAATCTGTACAGTCTGACCCAGAAAATCTCCATGACGTTCGCGCTCAATGACCGCACGATAGACTTTTCCAGTAGTGATATTGTGGGTTGAACCAAGATCAATATCTAAAAACCGTTCGTAATTACCGAGATCCAGATCAACTTCTCCGCCATCATGCAGGACAAATACCTCCCCGTGCTGGGCCGGGTTCATGGTTCCGGCATCAATATTGAGATACGGATCAATCTTGACCGCAGTCACTGTATACCCTTTATTCTTCAGGAGTCGCCCAATTGATGCTGCAGTGATTCCTTTTCCAAGACCGCTCATAACCCCGCCGGTAACAAAAATATATTTCACATCCAGCTCTCCCTGCAATGTTTGTATTGGTGCCAATAACAGATTATTCTGGTGCTCTGACATATGAGGTCCTGGTAACCTCCCTGTTATCATCTGGTTTTTCTGATAACAAATGATGCTCCACATCTGGCTAGTTCCATTCCCTCTATTTTCTGCTCTTTTATCACGGCTTCTGCAAATATGACAGATCTGCCGCGCCTGATGACACTGGCCTCTGCACAGATTGTGCCCACCCTGACACCCCGCATAAATGATGTCGTCTCAGAGACCGTTGCAATAGTCTCATCATCTGATAAGAGTGTATAAATGGCAAGTGCCATTGCCTCATCAGCAAGAGCGGTATAGATACCCCCCTGTAGCCATCCCTCTCCATTCTTCATATCATCCCTGACCGGCATCATGAGTTTCGCCATTCCATCTCCATAAGAGGATATATCGATTCCCATCAGACAGAAAAACGGATTTGCAGATCTTCCGGACTCAGATATCGCTTTGAGATAATTCATATACAATATAGGACGGCTACTCTAATAGTTCGCGACAAGATCTGCTGCTTGAGGGTAATATTGGTTAAATAAAGACTAAAAATCATCTTATTTGGCAATCAGAAGTCATAGTTACGAGTACAGAATTATCAGGGATATATATCATGATTACGATCAGACATATCAGTTGAGGGGTTATGTCAATGAACCAGGAGACCGATGAGATAAAAAAGAACCAAAAAGAGAGAGCATTCTCACTCTTTGAGCAACAACGGTATCGTGAGTCCTGCAATATTATTCGTAGTCTTTCATATCATGAACGGGATACTTCAATGCAGGTCCTTGAAGCAACAAACCTCTATTATCTTTCTGAATTTGAAGAGGCAAGAGCCTGTTTTTTAGATCTCACATCCATAATCCCAGATTCTGTAGAGGTGTACCTGTATCTTGGTCGCATCCTTGATGCCCTCTCAGACGATAGTGCAGAGGAAGCGTTTGCTTTGGCAGTCAGATCTGATCCTGATAACCCGGAAGCCCTTTTTAGATACTCACGCTATCGTATAGCATCATATGATTTAGAAGGGGCAGTTGTCCTCCTGAAACGACTCATCAATCTGCGATATGATCCAAAAGACGTGCATACCCTGATGGAGATATACAACAAACTCGGAGAATTTGAAGAGACAGTGAATCTTTTTGAGACATACAGAGAAAAAACAGAAGTGTCAGGTGAATACCTTCGTGCCCTTATCCATGGTGGATTGTATGAAAAGGCTGCAAAGGAGGCATACAACGCATATCAGGTAACACATGATATCTGCCTGCTCAGGTGGTACCTTCATGCAACAACTAAAATAAATCTCCTTGAAGGTCTCGTGCAATATAAACACCACCTGATAACCATCCCGGATCCTGATATTGCCTGTGATTATATCAGAGTACTTTTGGAAAATAACAGATCATCTGAAGCTGTGACTATATTCAAAGAACATCTTGCAGGGGTACATACACCTGCCTGTATCAGAGCGGGATGTCGTGCATATACAGAACATAACCCGTACAGGGCGTTTCTTCTCTATCAAAATGCCCTCTCTGATGATTCCTATACCGGAGAAGAGACACCAGATGTACTTAAGCAGATGGTCCATGAATACCGACTTCTTTTGATGCACATATACCCAGAGGGAGAAGCAAAGCAGATCTTTTTGAATTTTGTTGAAGAGAGAATGGACACGGTATTTCTTCTGGAGGCGGGGGCTTTCTGTATGGAAACTAATGATTTAAAAGGAGCACGATCCTGGCTTTTTCGCGCATTTAAAACGGATTTTATCACAGGGGGGCTTGAGTTTATTCGTTTTCTCCTTTATACTGACGACTCTCGTGAGGCAGAAAAGATCCTCTTATATATTCTTAAAAATATTCGAAATCGTCGTGATATTGAAGAGGTAGCAATATTTGTGATATGGAATGAACCTAAAACATTCTCAATGAAACGGGTCAGAAACGAACTGCAGTTACGACTTTATGAGATCCTCTCATCACTCTCAACCAGAGGAAGGGCACTGTATGCACAGAGTCTTTCAATGACCGCAGGACTCCTGTTATCATCAGGAGATACAAAAGAGGCACTTATACAGTGCCTCAACGGACTTGCTATTGTCCCTCCATCTGCAGCCAATACAGCACAAGAACTGTATCAGACGTTGTTGCGCTGCAAAGACAGAGATCCGGCTCTTCCTGATATTAGCAGTCTTTTTTATGGAAAGAAAACAGAGACAAAAGATAAAGAAGATATCTATGCATTACTCCCGGACAGTACTCCGGATGAACGAAAAGTGATAGCATATATCAGACAACACTCGCCATGCTATGAAAGAGATATCAGAGATTATTTGCAGACACGACGTGCAGCCGGAATAATCAATCGTCTCATAGTTCGCTGCCAGAAAAAGGGAATAAAACTTATTGAAAAAGATGGATACGGGGATGCAGGAGAAGTATACCGGTATGTCGGACCATAATCACATCGACCACAACAGGCAGGAAGCACTGGGTATAATTAATGCGCTCAGACGTGGGACTGTGCCGGCATCAGGACTGGAGCGAATAGCAGTCGGACTTGAGATGGAAGAAGAAGTCATCGCCGGCCAACTCGATCTTGTCGGTTGTGGTAGTGGTGACATTAAGTATGTACGGGGGGAGTATGGCTCAGGAAAAACTTTTTTTATTGCACGAACACTTGAAATTGCCAGAAAAAAGGGATTTGTAACTGCTAAAATACGTATATCATCAGCCTCACCACTCCATAAATTACGGGCAATATACAGTCAGATAATTGCAAACCTCACTGCCGGTGAACAATCCCATGCAGCAAAGACTATCATCGATCTCTGGTTGTATGCAGTTGAGGAACGGGTACTCTCACGAGAAGGAACAGATGAGAGAAAGGGCGATGAGAAAGAACTTGAAGAAAAGACCCTGCATGAGATTGAACATGCCCTGGCAGAAATCAGTACACTGACCCCGACTATCGCAGCAGTCATACGGACATATTACCAGGCAAATAATGCGGCAGATTTTAAGACCGCTCAGGCAGCAATTGGATGGCTCTCAGGTGAAGAGACCATCGGGCGGGATATGAAACGAAAAGCTGGAATTAAAGGAGATATTGATGAAACCCTTGCATTTGCCTTCCTCCAGGCATTTCTCATCATCATCACCGGTGCCGGGTTTCGTGGACTTGCTGTGGCTATCGATGAGACCGAGATAGTCCAGACCATGCCAAGGAACCTGCGGGAAAAAGGGTATAATAACCTGGTGCGCATAATCGACGCCATAGACGGGGGTGAATTTCCTTATTGCTATATCCTCTGTACCGGAACACCCTCACTGTTTGAGGGGACAAAAGGATTCCGTTCACTTCCCCAGCTGATGGACAGGATAAAGATTCCACCATCAGATAACAGATATCCCAACCCCAGGCAGCCCCAGATAATTCTTCGCCCATTTGATGCAAAAAAACTGGAACAGGTTGCTCATAAAGTCATTGAGGTCTATCGGGCTGCGTACGGTGAAATAGACAGGGAACGGGTATCGCACCGGTTTATCAGATCAATGGTCTTTTGTGTTACCTCATCATTTGGGGGAAGGGTCGATATCATCCCCAGAATATTTCTCAAGGAATTGGTAGATATCCTTGACAAATGCGAGTTATACCCTGATTATGATCCTGCTGACCAGTACCAGTGTGATACAAAAACCCTGATTGATACACTTACGGATGAGGAGATTGCAGTCATTGAGGTCTCATTTTAATGTTCTGCAACTATAATATTATGCTTAACTGTCCCTTCTTTTCACTTTATTCCCGTTTTTCTGGTGTCAGATTTTTTCTGATATGATACCTGTAACAAAACACCGGTTTATGAGTATTCGTATACGGCTCCAGTCATAATGGGAATTCTCTTTTGGAAGTGAGTCGAGCCATTCACAAATTCCCGGCTCCTGTATGAGAAGCGCAATCAACTGATTATGACCAGGAACAGACTCATCGGACAGGACAGATACAAGATAATTCACTGCCTCAAGATCACGCACCTGCCTGATTGCATGTAAAATGGTGCCAGAACCAGGAATTAGAGATACATTTGTATCGGACATTGTCCCAGGGATGATATCGCTAACAATGCTTTGTACAATTAGACCTCTGTCTTTTCGCATGAGTGCCACTAATGCATTCTCCCGTGCTACCATATACGAATCTGATAAGACACCAATCAGATGCCTGACATAATTACCACCCTGATACTGCCCCAGTGCCCATGCACACAATGCCCTGATATCAGGATCCTCATCCATTAGATATGGAACCAGGTGGTACCCGGTATCAGAATCACTCATCTGTCCAAGAATCTGAATGATAACCTTTTTATTGGATGGTGATTCGTGATCAAGTGCCAGAAGGAGCGGTTCTAAACCCCCTGAACCCTGAACTGACTGTTTCACAACACCCCATTCCCTCTTACCAAGCCAGTAATAAATGGCAGAAGGGTGGGGATCAGGGTAAAAAGGCTGATAAAACCGGTCAATAATGCTAACAGCTTCGTGCAGGGTGGAATACCTGATAACAGGAAGTCTGCAGAGAATCCATTCGGTCACTT
Organism: uncultured Methanoregulaceae archaeon; assembly: GCA_964428385.1. GTDB lineage: Archaea > Halobacteriota > Methanomicrobia > Methanomicrobiales > Methanospirillaceae > JAFGOM01. The sequence continues at coordinate 24,614 of CAYRYR010000012.1, read as the reverse complement.
CTCTTTTGACAGGATCAGAAGGAACCGGAATATATTCACGGGAGAGGGCATATATAAGATTATCAAGGCATTCTTTTTCATATACCACAGACATTCCAGTGAGCAAACGATTCCAGCCATTATCTCCATATCCGGTAAGATGCCTGGTGAGTGCTGTACTAGCTGTCTTTGAGTGAGTCGGATCACAAGCGATGACTGAAAATAACCGTGTTGTATCATCTTGTTTGACAGTCATCAGTTCCTGTGCAAGTCTCTCATATGCACCGGTAACTAACAGGTATCTTAAATAACACAACCCGGTCATATAAGATCCAAGTGTATGAATAATCTGACCAGCCAGAACGAATGACCTGTTATCCATCTCGTCTGATTTTTCACATAAATAATCCCGGATTGCTTCTGATTTTAATTCACTTAGATCGGATTCTGTATATCCTGCCTCCCTTTTTTCAAATGTTCCCTGTATCAGTGATAGTAAAAACGTAATTGTCATGTCAGACGGGGAAATACATTCATCTTTAACAAATCCTGCTGCACGATCCATCAGGTCAGTATCCATATCATCCATACCATCAAACAGGGAACAGAGCCTTCTTCTTCCATCAGGGCCACTCTTTAAATAGATCCGAAATCCTGCAACCAATGAAAGATGTGATTTGTCCAGTGTCTCATGGTCATGTCTGCCAATAGCATACAACAGGCGTCTTTTGCCAGATGGCAGATAATGCATATACAAAAAAAATGCTGAAATCTCTTCAATAACATCAATACCACTCCTTTCCATTGCCTGAAGCATCCATGAGAGGAGCCGGTTATAACCAGGGCTGAGGAGCGTTCGTAATGTAAGCGGATACTGATGCCACATAGCAGTCCAGATACGCATACAGCCAGAAACAAAGGATCTATCTGATAGTGATGTTAATGCATCAACAAGTAAGACGCATAGCTCAGGATTGTGTAACCGGTGATATATCCGGGCTGCGACCTGCCAGTCAGGAAATGACTCAAAGATACTAAAAAGACCCTTTTTGCCCTCATAATCAGCTGAGGGAATAAGATCTATCGCAAGATCAATTGCATCAGCACCTCCCTTCTGCAGTGATGACCAGTCTTTTTGGCCTGCATAATAATACAACAGTTGCGTATCATCTGTGAGACTGTACCCGGTATCATGAAGAAGGGTTGCCAGTTGTATGACCTCCCGGTATGAAGCTCCAGGTAGTTGAGATGTAAGATAACGTCCAAATGCTTCTTTTTCACCTGTGTCCTGCCACGACCAGGATGTAATAAGAGACCCCCAGTCCCGGTTTCCCACGGCATATCTTGCTTTTTCTCTGCTCCCTACAGGATACCATCCAATTTCATCAAGAAGAGATGAATAGTGATGCAGGCAATCATACGGTGCTGATTTCATCCATAATGTCAGCCATCTGATACAGGAAACATCATTTCTCTTAAGAACATCAAGAATTGTTTTATGATGTAAAAGAGTAGTGTCAGAAAAGAGATGTACCAGGTATTCTGCGGTAATCGATTCTTTTTGTTTTACAAGAGCAGAAAATAAGATATTATCCAGATCGTTCTGTAATAATAAAGCAAGTCCCATCCCCACGGCTTGCCGGTCAGCATGCCGCAGTACGTTCATGATAGCTGATTGAGCCTCATCAGAAGCTGAAGGGAAAATTCTCAGGAGGGGAATGACTGCTGCATCACCATAAGTACGAAGATAATCCCAATCCTGCTGTCCACACCAGTACAGAACTCTGGCTTCTTGTCCGTTGGGATATCGGTACAGTATACGCAAGAGTTCTGATATATCCTGTAGTTCATCAAATCCTGCATCCATAAGCCGGGTGAGAAGGAGAGATACTAATTCATCCTTTCGTATGGAGCTTATGATGGGGAGCGCCTCTATTACCGTATTCCAGTCCCCTGAACCGATTGCATATACAATTTGTTCTGCAAGAGAGGTGGCTCTGACGCCGATACTATCCATCAGGTACACATCTTTGAAGAGATCCTGGTACCTGGCAGACAGAAGATGGTCCAGTAATAGTCTTCCTATCACTGATACCAGTGATCGTAGTGTCAAAATAAGTTCTTCATGTCCCGGTGCAGACTGATTTGCCATACAATGCACCAGATAATCACGTGCTGTAAGATCAGTACAACTGGTGAATGCACGTGCTGTCTCTTTCCCGATTCTGGCATCTTGGAGCACTTGTAACAGAGCAGATATCACGATATTATCAGGATAGTGTTCAATAATGTGAAGGATTATCGCAGTATCAGAAACAGAACCTTTGTAAACACGGTTCAAAAGGACAAAGACTACTTCCTGACCAAACGACGAGAGATACTCCCAGTCTTGTTCCCCATACCAGAACAATACCCTTTCATCGATTTTCTCAGGATACAGATAAATTTTCCGCATGAATGAGGTAATAAGCGTTAGATCAGACAAATCACTTGTTGTAAGAAGGGTACAAAGCCAGGGGGAGATGACCGTCCGGTGTTTTGAGATGGCGGCAATGAGCTGATGATGAGAAGGAAGCGTCAAATCTGTTAAGATACTAAGGAGAAAACGCCAGTCAGAAGAGTCTGTTGTGGTGATGAGAGTACAGAGATGGTGGCCTCGAACCGGGTCACGGAAAATGCGCGTTAATGCTTCTGTTATCTGCCAGGGTTCAAACCATTTCAGTGAGTTAAAAAAACGTATCTGGTCTTTTCTGGTATCATCAATATAGACATTAATGAGAAGTTGTGCAGCAGGCATCCCAAACTGTGCAAGCTGTTCCCAGTTCTCGCTGCCAATTAAATATCGTATCTTCTTCTCATATCCAATGGGATGCCATCCGGCCCAGTCAAGAATCCTGACAACAGATCCGAGCTCCCGCATGGACGCTGATAATAGTTTTTCACTGAACCAGAATCCAACGTTTGTTTCATATTCTCTGAAAATTTCTTCAATACCTGAAAAGTCCCTGTTTTCATTATTGTTGTGAGATAGTTCCTTCACCATTGCATCCATCACCCGACACGGTATTTCTGTCCTCTGTATAGGGAAATATCTGGTACTGATAGATAATTGTTACTTAATATTCCTTCACAGGAAACGTAACAGACTCAAAATTATAATACTCAAATTATTTGTTTGATGATACAGAGAATACAGAAAAAAATAGTGCTATAACAATATCAAAATTATTCAATTCGCGGGTTTTATTTATGTATTATAATAGTAAACATGGTAACCCATAATAAAAAGTATGGTTTTCTTGTCTGGTTAAGAAAAAAGAGGATGATATACCGCATTCTTGCAGTGACAAAGATAGGCTTTGTCTATTTTTCAAGTGATATTGCCAATCATGTTTTCACTCCTTATATCGACCTTTCATGCAATGGTTGTGGAGCTGAGAGTGAAACGACATTTGTTGATACTTGAACAGGTGTTGTAACAGAGAAAGTAGGGGCCGTTTTAACCTCAATACTATTCCTCCGATTGAACTGATGTAACCCACCGTCACACGTACACAAAGTATCTGACACATGTACCCCTCTCTGCGGTTTGAATTCTCAAAGGATATGTCGCACTTGACAATATGAAAGTCGGAATGTCATTTGATTTAATCCTGCCTGAACATGATGGTATGGTATCACTTGTTTTTCAGACTAAGCCCAAAGATGGGTACAGAGTAAAGCGGGGGTGAGAAAAGTTTGGTATCAAATAGATTGTGCAAAAGTGTGCAAAAGTGTATTCAGCCGGCATATACCACCCCAACAGGTGAAGAAAGGCAGAAAGAACATTCTTTTCTGCACTATCTAAACAATCTGACCGGTATGCATACCATCTCCAGAAACAAGATGCACAGAGGTAGCTTTCCACCCTGCATACATATTTATTCCGGGTTTTATATCCATATCAACAATTGTCTCATGTAGTACAGATGCTATAAGTAAAAATCCACAATCAATAGTTACCTGTGCTATCGATCCGACTGATTCCACATGCAACACTGTACCAGGTAACTGATTTTTAACACTACTATTATTCTGAAAAAAAGAGGAGAGGGAGACGTTTTCTGCTCTGATACATACAAATACCCGGTCTCCTGGAAGATATGACGAGACAGCCTCTATCTGTACTCCATTAACATCTACCCAGGTAACCTGGTTATGGGATGAGGTTACAACTCCGTCAAGAACATTCTCAAATCCAATGAATCTTGCCAATTCTGCCGTTTCCGGCTCATAAAAAGTTCTATTTGTCCCTTCCTCACTTATTAGCACTCCATCAACAATCACTGCTATCCGGGTGGCAAGCATGATAGCTTCATAGCGGGCATGAGTAACCTGAACAATCGTGAGATTCTGTTCTGCATGGATACGACGAAGATCTGCGATGATCTCTCTTCGTGTTACCGGATCAAGGGCTGATAACGGCTCATCCAGGAGCAGTATATCCGGTTTAGGAGCCAGAGCTCTGGCCAATGCTACCCGTTGCTGTTCTCCTCCGCTCATTGTGAGGGGGTGGCGGTCACTCAAATGCGTAATCTGAAATAATTCCATGAGTTCTGTCACCCGGTTATGAATATATGCAGCAGATTCCTTTCTCATACGTATACCAAATGCAATATTTTCATATACGGTCATATGAGGGAAGAGAGAGTAATCCTGGTAAACAAGACTGAGATTTCTTTTCTCAGGAGGAATACAGAGAGCATCTTTCCCGTATAACAGGATCCGCCCCCCGAGAGGTCGGTGAAGTCCTGCTATCACCTCAAGTAAGACAGTCTTTCCTGCACCTGATGGACCGATAATAAAATAAAAATCACCTTTTTTTATTGTCAGGGATACCTGCTGTAAATGAAAATCTCCTAATGTAAGAGAAACATTCTCAAACTCTATCATCATACCTCCCAAGATACCGGGTCAGAATACGCACAATGACAAAAACCACGAAACAGACGAGAATCATTACAAATGCTATTGCACTTGCCTCTTTGAATCCCATCGCAGTGAACCGGTAATAAATAAGCGTAGATATGACCATCGGATAATATGCTATCATAATTACCCCTGCAAACTCACCAATTGCCCGTCCCCAGGCTAACAGAGACCCATTAAGGATATGACGATATGTCAGGGGAAGCACTACTTTTCTGAATGCACAAAACCGGGTTGAACCAAGTGTCCGGGCTACATTCTCAATATGTATCGGTACTTGTTCTATTCCCTCCCGCACTGAGTTGATATAATAGGGTGAGGAGACAAAAATCATCGCAACAACAATCCCTGGGAACGCATCCTCAAATGAGATACCAACTGACATGAGAGGAGCGCCCAATATCCCCCTATCCATAAATAAAAGATAGACCAGAATTCCCGCAACGGTGTGTGGAAGCATCAGAGGAATATCAATAATACCTTCAACAATTCCCTTTCCCTTAAATTTAAGCCGTGCTAAAATGTAACCGAGAGGCGTACCAAAGAATATCAAAATCAGAACTGAAGTAAAACCTGCTCCCATAGTGAGAAGAATTGAGTTGATTACACTGGAATCGGTAGCTATACGACACAAATTGGGTATATCTGACAATTCCCGGACTGAAAGATTTGCAAGTGCAAGGATAGTTAAAAGGACAAGGAGTCCCCCAATAAGAGAAAACGAAAGAATACATGCATCAGGGATGCTACGGGTCCGGTCCATAAAAAAATAGATTTTTTAAAAGATCACTCATGAAGGGCTACAGAATCCAGAATGTCTGTAGGTACCTTGTCATACCCGCCTGCCGGAATAATGGGTGGCTGGCCCTGGGCAGTAAGGATGGTCTGACCAGTCTCTCCTATCAGAAGTGCAATAAAGTCAAGACCTGCTTTTGGATCTTCTGCATTCAGTGGAACTGTTGCACCATATACAATGGGTGAACCGACATTGGTTGCTCCAATAACGTTAATCTGAACTGTTTTGTACAGATCTGCGTAATCAAGTGAAGAGAGATCAATCTCGGGTGGCAGGATAACATAGTTGAGATCATTCTGATCTGCAACACTGCGGTATTCCCATGCATAGTCTAAACCGCCTGACTGAAGCATCGTCACCAGATCAACACTTTTTGGTCTGATTGTAAGCGTTCCAGATGGCTGTGGATCCTGCGCTTCTATCGTCCAGACCATGCCATCATACGTTGTTGAGATGTTGCTGTTCTTTGCGATGGTGTTCTCAAATATCTGGTCATCACCATAATATGATTCTGCCAGCTGAATAACTATAGGAGCCCGGTACCCACATGGATCCAGGTTTGGATCAGAAAAAGCCCATTTAACATCATCACGTGCAAGAATAAAATACCAGCTGTCATTGTCGGCTTTTATCTCATCTGCGTACAGACTCTCATCTGTATAACAGAGAACCATCTGATTATAGGCAAATGTGGTGAACCAGTCTGCATAATCAGGATACATCAGATTCGGGATGAGAAAATAGTCAGCTGATGCAAGAACATCTGCTTGTTTATCAAGATCTGTTATCTCCTTTACCATCTTGGAACTACCTCCGGCTACCAGCTGTACTTCCATACCCGGGTACTTCTCTTCAAATGCAATTTTCAGCTCTTCAAACGGTTTAGTGAGACTTCCTGCATGAAAAACCTTCAAAACACCGCTCTCATCAGATGCTGGTGTCTCTTCTGCAGTTGCAAAACCGCTAATAAATACTACGCCGATCACAACAAATGCAATCAGTGCAAGAATGCGAACCCTTGTCATACAGATAGTATGGGATAGTGATACAAATAAATATGTTTGAATTAACAGAAAAATATCCACAATCGTTATACGTTAAGGGATTACCCAATGGTAACATCCCAGTACTGTCCTTCATGCTCAACCACAAAAAGCACTGCTTTTCCATCGATTAATGCAGGTTTCGGAAATTTATGGAGATATACCGTCTCATAAGTATAATCTGTCCCATCAACATTCCTGACCACATCAACACCAGATTCATACAATCTGCTAAGCGGTTGCGGTCCCATCAGATCCCGCAGCATATCTTTCATGATAAACCGGCCATCAGATCCGCTTGCTGCAAGACCTATAGATGCAAGTGCACCAATGATACCATCAGATGTCCCACCAAGTCCTGATAGCTGAATTCCTGCTTCTTTCGCATGGTGCCAGGCTTCATCCTGGGTAACCCGTGAGGATTTGGCCTTTGAACCAAACCTGACAAGGGCAGTGGAAACCTGATCCGCTTCAGCTACTGCAACACCAGGATCACTTCCCTCAATAAAATCATCCATTACACAGGAACAGGCATATGAAAAGACAGAATCAATAATATCGTCGTTTGAAGAACTCTCTTTTTGTATGTGAAGTACTGCTGCACTGTTATGCGAAGTATATGGAATCGTCGGATGTACAAACAACTGATGGCGTGTTATACCGGTTACTTTCACAGGGAAACGCTTTTCTATATCCTGAACCATTCCCCGTGCAAGCCGGCCTGTTCCACGTGTGCCAGGCATATCGGTATCATCAAGGGCTAAAAAAAACGTCATGGGTGATCAAAATCCTCTCTCATATTATTCTCTGAACGTGATGAGATTGTCGGTTCGGTATCTCTGTACTGCCCCCTGACGTCTGGGGATTTCTGATGTAATTGGTACAACCAGACATTTCTTATGCGGTGACCGGTATCTTTTCAGTTAAACTAAAATCATAAAATGACTTTTTTTTAAAAATATTAGCTGTACCCCTCTTTACAACAAAAAAAGTGTGAATCCAAAGAGGTTCTGCCGGCAATGAAGAGATATTCAGTTTTTTTGATAAACCTTTTTAATGGAGATTATTTTAGAAATACCTTTTTCCTGAAATTGTGATATCAATTGTAGATGAGTGCAATCATTCATTTCGCACGGATTATTGTTCCCGGCATTTCGCCTCTCACAACCCGTGTTATCTCACCAGGATGATGAGCATTCACTATCTTCACCTCTTTAAGGTGACGACTGTGCAGCATCAGTTCAAGCATCTTTGATTCACATACCATATCCTCCATATTCATCTCAAGCAGTTCAGAAGCAGTAATATCAGGAATTAACTCAGCATCATCATACTTGAGAGGGTTCTTATCATACATACCATCAACATTCTTTCCGATAATGCATGATCGTGCTCCAAGTACCTCAGCGACAAGGAATGCCCCGGTATCGGTCCGGTGAGAAGGAATCTCATATCCAGGACCTGAATATTCAAAGAAACCATATGGAGGCGTACCTGGCAAAATTGGCAACTGACCAAGATGCATCATCGAGGGTATCTCTAACAGGTCATCTGCGCTGATCCTGACTGCATTATAGGCACCAAGAAGTAGTGAGATCATAATAGCATTTTGTTCACTGATACGTCCGGCAAGATCTGCCAGAACACCTGTTGGCATCCCAAGATCCAGACCAACATCAAGAACATGTCTGACCCTGACACCACCACCGGTAACAATGAGAATATCATCGGTCAGTGAGAGAGGACCGAGCTCCTCCACAAGCGGCATCACCACCTTTCTGCCATAGTCAATTATCCCATGACCCCCCAGTTTTATAACGTTTAGATCAGGTGCTATTCTGATTTGAGGGCGATCTTCATAGATATCTGTAGTTCCCTTTCTGACAAGAGTTTCTCCTCGCAACCTGTTGTCCTGTTCAAACCGTTCTATCATAAGTATAGCATTCGTTTTCAATTACAAAACAATTGTGTTTACTGATAAGGAAAAATAATAATATAAAATTTTTAATTTCGATTCTAAATAAATAAATATAATCTGCTAATTCTCTCCTGATTTTTCTTGTACCATTATAAAAAAAGTGTACAACGTATAGAGCGCCTGGAAAAAATAAAAGAGGTTATAAACCGGATACAATTTTCAGGGATACATGTACATCATCTGTACACCAGATATTGCCAATGGTTTGTAATGCTCATTATTAGACAAATAAGATTTCTCAGATCATTTAATAATTAATATTTAGTCAATTTTAGATTTTACCTCCATTTCAGGTAAGAATAAGTACTTGCAATAGTATTAAATCCAGGGAATACCAACTGGTATATCAGAGGTGCAAAAATGGTAGTAAAGATCTATGTACGAGAACGACAAAAGGTAAAAAGCGGTGTCAAAAGTCCCAAATTCCGTGTTATCGCAGTTACTGGAACACAGGGAAACGGAGAAAGAATCCATATTGAAGCAACTCATTTCAGGAAGAAAGAACTTGAAATGATAGCAAAAGATACAAATTCTGAGATTGTCTTCCTTGACACTTTTGAGAAAGACGAATAATTCCCTTTTTTTATCTATAGTGAATTTTGTACCCTTTTATGAAACCAATAACTTCGAGAGATATACTCTATGTTGCTGCACAGATTATGCTCAGTGATGACAAAGAAGTTACCCTTACCATAACCCCAAAAAGAGCTGCTCTCTAACTACCTACTACACGAAAAATTACGCACCAGATAAATCTGCAGCATTATTCAGTTCTTCCTTTTTTTGCAACATTAAAAGCTGAAAGAAAGATAGTTCGGGCAGAACGAGGGAGAATCCCTACCAGTAATACGGGCACTGATGAACTGATTCATCTGATGAGAACAGAATTCCCTGAAGAATTCGGGCAGGTCTTTACTCATTAGTGAGAGTATGTACCTACAATAGTGACACCTTATTATCTGGTGATTAAAAAAGCAAGAAAGAAGCAGAATTGTACCTACTGCGAACCCCAATAAAAAAAACTATTCATTGGTCTTCGCAGACAACCGGCTAATAAATCTGTCAGAATACTCCTGATATCAAGGTACAGGAGCATCTCATCCTCAGTATCAGAATCGTGCACACTGCCCTGCCTTTTTTTAGTGCGATCCACAAAGGCACTGGTCCGGACCACCCCTTTAATATAACCCTGTAACCGTTCAATGACAGAGAAGTCCACCTGCATAATATCTGAATCATGTATGGTCCGGATACCGCATACATAATCAACGGTGATAGCCATTGCATATTCAGAGATGATACCTGCAGGAATTATCAGTGTTTTTTTATCGGATTCATCTGCAGTATCTCTAAATCCAAGGAGTAGAGTGATATCGACAAGAGTTATAACATCTCCCTCATATTCCGCTATCCCCTTGATATAGGGAGGGGCATTGTACAGACTTTTCCCAGTAATTGGTCGTATAAACCGGGTTACCAGATCACTATCTATCAGATAATGGTCTGAGTCAAGTATAATCTCAATCACAGATATGGGATTATCTACCATTTTTCCTCCTTTTCTCTCTTTGATATCTGTCCTAATCCTCATATCCGGGTATCAGACCCGCTTTTTTAGAGGAGAGAATCTAACCCCTGTACCTATTCTATGCATGTGACGGGATATATGTTCCTGAAAGTATCTGTTCTGGATCAAAGAGAGCAATGAGTCGGAATATGAGTTTTGATTCCCCTTCATCATTTCTGGTGATATCAAGAAGCATCTCTTTTAAGTCAACCCATATCACCTGATCTTCTGCTGATTGCTGCCTTATCTTCTTTTCAGTTCGTTTTATCTCTTCAATTGAAACAAAAAATGTTCCAAGCATAAAATTTCTGTCAACACGACCTTTTTGGTCATCAATTAAGGTTATCCGGGGATTAGGAACCTTCAAAACACCAAAGACCTCATCAACACTGATACCATAACAGATGCCATCCGTTATGGCCGGATAGATAATAAGAAATTTTGGTTTTGCCTGGTCGTTTTTAGTCAGGGTAATAATCCGGTAAATATCTATGACATGTACAATCTCATCCCTGAGATGAAATATACCGGTCATAAAAGATGGAGCATGAGGAATCGATATGGTCTGTCGTTCTGAAACGATTTCACGCAAAATATCAATTGTGATCCCATAAATTCCCCCGCCTAAGGAGAAAACTAAAAATGTCTGAGTCTCTCTCCCATCTTCCATCCTTTTCACGATTCCACTATGTATATGTTGTCAGAGAGACCTATATCAGTTTGCCAGAAGATTTTTATACCTCACTCTCAAAACGCCGTATCCTGACTGATTCGGCATGGGCTGATAATCCTTCAGCATCTGCCAGACGTTCAACCAGATCCCCTATTTCAGATAACCCTTCTTTTGTAATTATCTGAACTGTAGATGTCTTACAGAAATGTGAAACATGCAAACCAGAAAAAATTCTTGCGTTTCCTGCTGTCGGGAGGACATGATTTGTGCCGGTTCCATAATCACCACATGCTACTGGTGCATACGGCCCTACAAAGATGGAACCTGCATTTTTAATATGAGTAAGTATCGCAAGTGGATCGCAAACATGGATCTCAAGATGTTCAGGAGCTATCTCGTTTACGGTCTTTACCGCTTCAGTTAGATCAGGAGTGATAATATACCCGGAATGAGTGAGTGCTTCTCTTATGATTACCTCACGTGATTGTGACGGGAGCATCTTCCTTATAACATCACTGACGCTGATAGCAAGGTTTTCATCAGGTGTGACAAGTACTGATGCCGCATGTGGATCATGCTCTGACTGAGCCATAATATCTGCAGCAATAAAGTCAGGGCGTGCTGAACTGTCAGCAATGATTGCAATCTCAGAAGGACCTGCTGGAAAATCTATCTCAACCGTATCCCGAACCATCATCTTTGCCGCCGTTACATACACATTTCCCGGGCCGACTATCTTATCAACTGGCCTGATACTCTCAGTACCATATGCCATTGCTGCAACAGCCTGTGCTCCACCAACCCGGTATATCTCATCCACACCTGCAATATCAAGAGCAACAAGGGTGAGCGGGTGAATGGGAGGTGGTGTACAGCAGCAGATCTCAGGCACACCTGCTATCCGTGCCGGAACCGCAGCCATCAGAACCGTCGACGGATAGGATGCCCTTCCACCTGGAACATACATCCCAATCCGTGAGAGCGGGGTCGTCAGTACCCCTAAAGTGATACCTGGTTCTGATGACGTTAGCCATAAATCCTTTTCCCGTTGTTTCTCATGAAACTCAGATATCCGTGCTTCAGCCTCAATAAGTGCCTCTACAATATCAGGGCTGACCAGATTGTATGCTTCATCAGTCTCGTCCTCAAAAACAGCCAGGTCATCAGGTCTTATCCGGTCAAATCGTTCAGAAAGATCCCGTAATGCTTCATCTCCACCTAGTCTGACGGTATCAAGTATCTCTCTGACAGTTCCAGATACATCTGTAACTGCTGATTTTTGTCCTGAAAGCCAGGAATCAAGTGTTATCGGTCGTAACATAGTGACTAACTCCGCAATATACTGACTGCCATGGTTATGCGATCAGTCATACAGTATCCTGAAAAAAAAGAAAGATGTTTCATAGTGAGGTGAGGACAAAAAAGAGAGCCAGAAATGATACTGCAATCATCACAACAAAGATGGCAGGATTCCAGGAAAAAATTTTAGATCCATCCAGATTCCCAATAGGAAGCATGTTAAATGCAGCAATCATTGCATTGACCTCAAGACCAATAAAACCAATAACATACACAATACTCTGATTCATTGTGATACCTGCAATCAGGATACAGGAAAACGGAATAAGGAGCAGAAGGTTCGTAAGCGGACCCCATGCAGAGATAATCCCATTCTGCCGTTTCGATATCGAAGATCCAGATATCATCGTCGCTCCGGGAGCTGCAAAAACGATTCCGACAAGAGCTGCCATCGCAACCGCTACCACCAGCATGCCCGGGTCCATCCGGAATTCAGCCCAGAATCCGTATTTCATAGCAGAATATTTGTGTGCAAGTTCGTGCAACACGAATGCAACACCAACCGTTAACAGAGCTATGAGAAAGAACAAAATCATGGTAACTGGATCAAGTCCTCCGGTACGGGTGAATGCATCACGCACAAAAAGAATCATAAAAGCCAGTGAGATGGCCATCCATGCAATTGCCAGATCACGCTTCTCGGTCGGGGATATTGAGTGAAAAACGCCCATTGATCATATGTTACCTGCATATGCATATATGTCTGTTGCGCATGAAACATGCATGAGACCTATTAGTCAGGAAACCTCATCTGGCCTAAACTCCCATGCGTACTAATGACATTACAACGCCTGCGAACAGAGATTAAAGCCGTTGATGAAGATATCATAAGACTCATAAAGAGACGCCAGGAGATATCACACAAGATAGCTCTTGCAAAAAAAGAGACCGACACTGCAGTCAGAGACGAAACGCGTGCACAGGAAGTCATTGATAATGCCGTCATGACAGGAATGAAAGCAGGGCTTAACCCGGTTCTCGTTCGTGAAGTGTTCTCCCTCTTTATCAGGATGAGTGAGGAACTCCAGTATCAGACACTCAATGAAAAAAATTAGAGATGACCTGAGAAGAGCAGGATCCACAGACCAAGTGCAATCATGATAAGCCCGATAATTACCTTAAGAATGCGGCGCTGATCCAGCCTCCACTCATTCACAGTCTCAGGTGCCATCCCGTAATACACTGCACAGATAATGAGAATAAGCGGCAGAATGAACATGACATTGTACAGTAATAACCAGATGATACCACCGGTAAGATTGGTTTCAAGCGCAATCATGTTAATGATGACAAGATAAATTCCACCAGTACATGGCAGCTCAAACATACCAACCAGAATACCCAGGATAAAAGCAGCAGGGATGGTCGATCTGCTGATATATTCACTAATGATACCTTTTCTTGACTCTGGAATTGCAAGTGACGGACCTTTTCCCGGAATTATTCCATCTTTTAAGGTGAGAATCCCGGCAATCAAAGCAACGATACCTGATATAATCGTAAAGATATCAACTATTCCTGTCGCCTGAATGATGGCAAAGAGACCAAGACCAGAGAGGAAGTAAAAGATAAAGACTGCAGACGTGTACACAAGTCCAGCTAAAAGCATCCTTTTTTTGGTATCCATAGCCATGAGATAGATGAGAAGGAATACGAGCACTGCAAATGCACATGGATTTATCCCGTCAAGAAGGCCTGCCCCAATCACAAGCCAGATGGAAAGGTTTGTCTTTTTCGCTGCCTCTTCATCAAACCTTATAAAAAAACCCTGATTCGTATCTATCTGTTCATCTTTTTGTCGCTGGTTTTCTTCATACAATAAAGCAAAATGCCGCTCAATAGACGGATATCCCTCAAGCGCAACGTCTCCGATAAAAATCACCGGATACGAAAGCTGAGGTGTATTGTACTCCTGTTTAAATCCCTCATATAACTCACGTACTTCATTATTTTCATACAAATCGTATGAATGAACAGAAAAATCAGGAATTTCCGAACCATATTCATTCAGATATTCTATCGCGGTATGGCAACTGCCACAATGGGTATTGTAAAAGAAATAAACAGAATAGTTACCATCTATTCCTCCGTCAGTCTCAAAAGCAAGCGGGATGAGAGACGCATCTTCATCAAGAATCATCCCATTATGACTGATAACTTCTGCAGCGGCTGGAAAAGAAGCACAGGCACACATTAGGAATAATAACAGGAAATACTGAGTTATTCGCCTTGTATCAATCATCTGATAATACCACCATAACATAAACAAATTCTGTTTCTGGTTCCCTCAATAAAAGATTTCATTCTGACTCTTCGAACTCATCTTTGAGTCGCTGATTTTCAGAATATAGTTCCTCAAAATTACCATGTATTGCGTGATATCCTTCGAGAACGACATCCCCGATAAATAGTACAGGGTAGGCGAGAGACGAAATATGATATTTTTCCTTAAATGAGTTGTACAGATCGGTGTATGCTGCATCAGAAGCGAAATCATACAGACCAATATCAAGGGAGGTACCATCTCCTGCAAGCTCCTCAAAATAAGCTATTGCTTCATGACAACTGCCACAATGAGAATTGTAAAAGAAATATACTCCATACTCACCATCGGTTCCTCCTTCTGTAGTGAATGCAACACTCACAGGATCTACAGAGTCGTCAATACATGCTCCATCTCTCCCTATTACATCTGCAGATACACTGACAAACCCTGAACAGAAAATAGCCAATAGTACAAGTAATATACAGATTATTGAATAATTCAACCTATTCCTATTCATTTATCTCAAATCTCCATCCAATCACTGATGTGTTGTTACCATTGTCCCGATACCTTCTGTTGTGAAGATCTCAATCAGAAGATTATGACTTATATTACCGTTGATGATATGCGCATATGAAACGCCGCCCTGCAGAGCTCGTAAAAGCCCAAGTACCTTTGGTATCATCCCTTCACTAATGACACCATGAACCATCATCTCTTCAGCATCTGCCGGAGAGAGAGACCGGTATAATGTAGAACGGTCTGCATTCATAATGCCATCAACATCTGTCATACTTATCAGTTTAAACGCTTTCAGTGCGATCGCAATCTCGCCGGCAGACGTATCTGCATTAATATTGAGCGTATTGCCGCACCGGTCTATCGCAAGGGGTGCAACAACCGGAATATACCGGTTTTCAAGTAGTGTATGAAGAATATCCGGCTGAATTTCTTCAATTTCACCAACATGACCCAGATCAACCTCTTCTTCATGATCGTCAATCTTGACCCGCTGACGATCCATCTTCCGTGCTATGATGAGATTTCCTGCATTTCCTGATATCCCAATCCCACGCGCACCAGCTTTTGAGATAAGGGATACAATATTATCATTTATCTTGCCAACCAGTACCATCTGGGCAACTTCAAGGGTATCTTCATCAGTTATTCTGAGACCCCCGATAAATTTTGGCTCTTTTCCAAGTGCCTTCATCTTCTCTGTAATTTCAGGGCCACCCCCATGGACGAGAACAACCCTGATACCGACAAAATGAAGGAGAACAACATCCTGAATAACGGTCTCCAGAACTTTTGTATCAACCATCGAATGACCGCCAAGTTTTATCACAAACGTCTTACCATGGAATTTCTGGATAAAAGGCAGCGCCTCCATCAGAACATCTTCACGTTTCATGTGGTATACTTCCCGTTAATAACAACATATTCTTCTGTCAGATCACAACCCCAGGCAGTTGCCTCCTCTGACCCTTCATGCAGATCCAGTTCAATGACCACTTGCTTCTCTTCCATCGCTCTCTTTGCAGCACTGAGATCTTCAGTCATATCTCCCTTAAGGCATACCGGAGTTTTTAATTGCCCTTTTCCCATCCAGCAGGATATCGCATCCGGATCAAAGTACACTCCTGCCCGTCCTGCTGCAGCAATGATTCGCCCCCAGTTTGGATCCTGACCATATATTGCGGTTTTGACTAATGGCGAGCCAATTATCGTCTTTGCAACAATTTCTGCATCTGACTCAGTCTTTGCATTCCTGACGATAACTTCTATCATTTTACTAGCTCCTTCTCCATCTTCTGCAATCTGTTTTGCAAGGATAGTACAGCATTCAAGAAGTGCCTGAGAGAAATCGTTTCTATCAACTTTCCCTGCAGAACCTGTAGCTGTCAGAAAGGTCACATCATTTGTACTGGTATCACCATCGACCACAACCCGGTTAAAACTCCTCTGTACTGCATCTTTAAGAGTATCCTTAAGCACAGGAGACGGGAGATCTGCATCGGTATACAAAAACCCAAGCATAGTTCCCATGTTAGGTGCAATCATCCCACTCCCCTTACATATGCCTCCGATGGTAAACTCCTCCCGTGTGACAAGCGCATGCTTCTGGAAGGTATCTGTTGTCATAATTGCTGCTGCTGCTGCGGTCTCTGTTTCAGATGAAGAACCCATACGGGGTGTAATAAGAGAGCACTGGCGCCGGATAAGAGGAAGATCCAGGTACCTCCCAATAACCCCTGTCGAAGCCACACCTATTGCATCACGATTACAGGAGAGTGTTTCGGCTGCAATATCTCCCATACTAATAGCATCAGATTCTCCCCGTTTTCCAGTAAGCGCATTGGCACAACCACTGTTGATTAGTATCGCCTCAAGAGCACCCCGCTCCATACGTTCCTGCATCAGAAGGATGGGGGCTGCTTTTGCAATGTTTTTGGTAAAGACCGCTGCTGCTTCTCCTTGTGCCTGAATAAGAGCAAGGCCAAACTTTCCTTCTTTGATACCGGCACATCTGACCCCGTCAACACCACAGATTGATCTCACTGCATCATCGCTCCTCTTCATTAGTCCCTTTTTCCAACACTCCAGACAATATCCTGCCTTGTCAGAATGCCGACAACCTTCTCATTTTCTGTCACCACAAGGCGGTTTATTGCATGATTCAGCATTATTTCTGCAGCGCGTTCGACATCCATATCAGGTGTCACGGTTATCACCGGATGCTTCATGATATCACGTGCCGGAATAGCCCCGATATCAGTAAGGGCATTCTTGGTCTTTTCCCAGTTAATAAACTCACGAATCGGCAGTTCGATGACCTCAAGCGGGGATGGAAGCCAGAGATCATCAGAAGGACCATGAACATCAAGGAGTTTTAGCACATCTGTCTCTGTAATAATACCTGCCAGACGACCATACTCCATTACAGGGATACCACCAATCCTGCTCTCACGCATGAGTTTTGCTATCGTGCTTGCAGTATCTGTAACATCACACACAACCGGATTTTTTGTCATTACCTCGTATACTCGCATATTTCACCACATTATTTTGATATCATTATTATGGAAGCATTCCAGGGAGCATAAGCCCTTGTGATTCTGGAAAACCACAGATAATATTCATGTTCTGAATTGCCTGTCCACTTGCCCCTTTCACCAGATTATCAATGGCACTGACGGCGACTACCCGATCTTCTGATGCCTCAACTAAGATGTCACAAAAGTTTGAACCCCTGACAGCATGTAAGGTTGGTCTCTGGTATCTAATGAAATACTCATCTTTGTAGTAGTCCCTGTACATCTGCTCTGCCTCTTCCTGGGTAATCGGATCATCAAGCAGAATGTGTGCTGTTGTCAGAATACCCCGATTTACCGGGAGAAGATGGGGAGTAAAGTAACAGCGTGCAGATGAACCAAGTGATGTAAGTTCCTGGCGCATCTCTGCCAGATGGCGGTGGGATGTCAGTTTGTATGCAACAAAATTGTCACCAACATTGGGATAATGGGTTGTTTCAGACGGGTTGTCACCTGCCCCGGATACACCGGTCTTTGAGTCGTAAATGATAGTATGAGCCTGCTTTGCAAGGGGAGCTGCAGCGAGTGTTGCCCCGGTTGGAAAACAACCAGGGTTTGCAACAACACAGCTTCCCTCTATCTCTCTTCGATGCAATTCAGGAATACCATACGGTGCCGAAAAATAGTTGGTATGTGTTACCCCGTAAGTCTCTTCATACACCGATTGTTCCAGCCGGTAATCAGCAGAGAGGTCTACAATTTTTATTCCATTATCCAGCAGTTCCCTTGTATATTTCATTGCAGCGGTATGAGGAACCGCCAGGAAGGCAAGATCAACATCAAGTGAACTGATATCAGGATTTTCAAATGCCAGGTCGGTAAAACCGGCAAGATGGGGGTGACGGGCTGTCACCGGTTTTCCTGCCAGTTGCCGCGAGGTTGCACAGATAACCTCTGCTTGCGCATGCCCGATGAGAAGACGAAAGAGTTCTCCTCCGGTATATCCGGACGCGCCGATAATGGCAACTTTCATGTGTACATGTCTCTGTATTTCTGCATAAACATGTTTCACTCCCAACCCAAAAAAACAGGATTCGCATTGAACCCATCTGAAAAAATATGAACCGGTTCACCACTGTTATTGTGAGAGGAGTTTCATACATACAACTAAGTAATGTCTGGTGGAGAGATACGAGATACACAGGAAAGTGTACCTCATCAGAAGAAGAGTGAAAGGAAGATAACCCCTGCAATGCAGCAGTTTCACGCAGCAAAGGAACAGTACCCTGATTGTGTAATATTTTTCAGGATGGGAGACTTTTATGAGACATTCTGTG
This sequence comes from uncultured Methanoregulaceae archaeon, assembly GCA_964428385.1. Classification (GTDB taxonomy): domain Archaea; phylum Halobacteriota; class Methanomicrobia; order Methanomicrobiales; family Methanospirillaceae; genus JAFGOM01. Next base: position 5,613 of record CAYRYR010000012.1, on the reverse strand, counting down.
AAGATGCTGAGATATGTGCACGTGAATTAGAGATTACACTTACTTCTCGCGGGAAGAGCATAGACGGAGAGAGTATTCCGCTTGCCGGTGTTCCATACCACGCAGTCGAGGGATATCTTGGAAGAATGATTAGCAAAGGGTACAAAGTCGCAATATGTGAACAGATTGAAGACCCAAAGACAGCAAAAGGGATTGTAAAGAGGGGCGTTGTCAGGGTTGTCACCCCGGGAACAGTGATTGATGCAGGACTCATTGGATCTGACCGGGCGCGATATCTGATGGCAGTCATCAGTAACGGTAGAAAAAAACGCCTGGGAATTGCTTTTTTAGAGATATCAACCGGAGAGTTTCATGCCGGATCACACATATGGGACTCCGGCCTTGAGGGACTGAATGCTGATATCGCCAGGTTTTTGCCCTCAGAATGCATTATTCCTCCTGATACTCCGGATAACATTAAAAATCTGCTTGAAACCAGAAATATTGTCATATCAATCGTTTCAAAAGACTCCTTTGATGAGAAAAATGCACGGGAAGTTCTTCTTACTCAGTTTCTGAAGAACAACATACAGGACCAAAAAAGCACTGATGACAGCAGTGGGAGTGATGCAATCTTTGCAAAAACGGATACCAGCGCATTACAGGCGGCAGGAGCAGCTCTTACCTATGCAAAATCAACGCAATTTGCAGATCTCAACCATATTACCAGACTTACTACACTGACTACCGGACAGATGGTTCTTGACGCAACAACGCTTCGGAACCTGGAACTGGTGGCAAATATCCGGGATCATACCGAAACAGGAACGCTTGTTTCAACCATTGATATGACCAGAACACCGATGGGAAGACGACTGATACGTAAGGAGATCTGTACTCCATTAACCGATACCGATAAAATTCATGCACGCCTGGATGCGGTGGATTTTTTTATTCATCATACCCCGGTTCGTCAGGATATACGCCACCTTCTTGTACGGTATGCAGATGTTGAGCGCATTTCAGGGCGAATAAGTTATGGCAATGCAAGCCCGAGAGATCTTGTTACACTCCAGGATTCCCTCACAATTGCAGGTCGTATCAGGGAAGTTCTCATTTTATGCCTACAGGATGACTTGCTATCAGGACTTTTATATGATGCAACACACCGGCTTTGTGATATGAGTCAGACTATCTCACTCGTATCCCGTGCCCTTGTAGATGATCCACCTGCAACTACACGAAAGGGAGGAGTCATCAGGGAAGGGTACCATGAGATACTAGATGAGATACGGTCCATCTCACATGACGGGAAATTCTTTATCACAGCCCTTGAACAGAAAGAACGGGAAAAAACCGGAATAAAGTCTTTAAAAATACGATACAATGCCATATTTGGATATTTTATAGAGGTAACAAAGGCAAATCTTCATCTTGTTCCTGATACCTATGAACGAAAACAGACAACCGCGAATGGTGAGCGGTTTACTATCCCTGAACTCAGGGAGATGGAGACCAAAATAGCTTCTGCAGACGAGAAACTGCTGACAATTGAACAGGAACTATATGATGAGCTTCTGGGTATTCTTACAGGAGAAGTACACAAACTCCAGCAGATAGCAACTGCCATCGGAGAGATAGACCGTTTTTCCGCGCTCGCAGAGGTTGCATTAAAAAACAGGTACGTGCGACCGGTACTTGCTAATGATGAACGGCTCCTCATCCGTGACGGGCGCCATCCGGTGGTCGAGGCAGGAATGCCTGACGGGTTTGTACCAAATGACGCCCTTCTCGATGCCGGGTCTGACCAGATACTCATCATCACCGGCGCAAACATGGCAGGAAAGTCGACATATATGCGCAGTGTTGCACTCATTACCGTGATGGCACAGATGGGAAGCTTTGTTCCTGCATCGTATGCACATGTTGGTGTCGTTGACCGCATCTTTACACGGGTTGGTGCCTTTGATGACCTGGCATCAGGACAATCCACATTTATGGTCGAGATGCTGGAGCTCGCAACGATACTGAATAATCTGACTGAAAAAAGTCTGATAATTCTTGATGAGATAGGACGGGGGACCAGCACCCTTGACGGGTACTGCATCGCAAAGGCAGTCCTTGAATATATCCATGGAAAACGGATTAAAGGCGCACGGACATTGTTTGCAACTCACTTCCATGAGCTCGTCGGTATAGAGGAGGAATTAAAGCGGGTGAAAAATGCTCATTTTGCCGTGAGAGAATTAGGTGAAGAGATAACGTTCCTTAGAAAACTTATCCCTGGTGCAACAGACAAAAGTTATGGAATTCATGTAGCAATACTCGCAGGAATCCCTGACAGAGTTACAAAAAGGGCACAAACACTGTTAAAAGAAGTGATATCAGGTGAACACAACCCTGGCGGGGGAGTTAAGCGATATACCCAGATGATCCTCATTGATGCACCTGATTCAAAAAGCCCGGAATATGACTCATTCATCAATGAGATTGCAGATCTGACACCTGATGAGATGACACCACTGCAAGCACTGAATTATCTGAACCTGCTCAGAGAACAGGCCAGGACGCTGCGGGAATGAATAGGGGATCAGAGATACCATACAGGCAGATTCATCTCCTTGATGAGGATACTATCAACCAGATAGCAGCAGGAGAGGTCGTTGAGCGTCCTGCATCAATCGTAAAGGAGCTGGTTGAGAATGCTCTGGATGCACAGGCCACAGATATTACTATTGCAATACAGACAGACAGGCACCAGGTTATCGCAATTGCTGTCACCGATGATGGTCTTGGCATGCTGCCAGAAGAGGTTCCCCTTGCATTTATGCCGCATGCTACCTCAAAAATCCTCACAGCAGAAGATCTAAACAGGTGTTCAACACTTGGATTCAGAGGTGAAGCACTGGCAAGCATCGCGTCTGTTGCCTGTGTAACCCTTAAAACACGTCCCAGACCTCGTTCTTATGCCTCACCAGATAAAGGAGGAACAGGATTTCACTATATTATTAGTGCCGGAGAAGTTCTTACAGCAGGCGAGACTGGATCAGCGATAGGAACGAGTATCACTGTCGAAAATATCTTTTTTAACATTCCTGCACGAAAAAAATTTCAGAAAACAGTCTCAACTGAAACCGCCCGTATCGCGGATACCATTGAAGGGTTTGCAATATTATATCCCTCCGTTACCTTCCGGTACCGTCTGAATGGAGCAGAAAAGATCTCTACACACGGATGCTCCGCATTAGGTGAGGTTCTCTATGCACTCTATCCACATGAGATGCAGAATATGATTCCGCTAACCTGGGAAGAGGAAGGAGTAAATATAACCGGATTTATCTCCCAGCCCTCAATGTCCCGGAAAAACGGACGGCGTATCATACTAGCAGTCAATAATCGTAAAATCATATCACAACCCATCCAGCAGGCCATCAAAAAAGGATATTCAACACTCTTAATGACAAAAGAGTACCCTATTGCAGTATTACATTTAACCCTTGATCCTGCCGGGGTTGATGTAAATGTTCATCCGACAAAACGGGAAGTTCGGTTTCTTCATGAATCTACCGTGCTTACGGCTCTCACCACAGGCGTTAGAAATACCCTTTCTCTGCATAACCTGATCCCGGTAGGAGATGCAAAACCGGTTTTTCCTACTCTTCCTGATTTCAGGATACTACAGAAAACCGGAATAAAAACAGATACACCTACAGATACGCATACCTCATCATATCAGGATACATACCACTTCGAACAGGAGCGGCTTGTACCTGACTATACAGGAGACGGAGTATATGAAGTGACAGCTGCACAGGCCAGACTGAGTCAGTACCGGTTAAGACAGACACAACTTCCCCTTACCGGTAGTATACCAATCCCAACTATCCCCTCTCTTGTGTATATAGGACAGATAGATGCCACCTATATTGTAGCATCAACTTCAGAAGGAGGAATGTTACTCATTGATCAGCATGCGGCACATGAACGAATCAGATATGACCAGTTACTTCTTGCCAATGAAGGGAAGTCAGATTCACAGGAACTCATTGTACCGATAATCCTTACGCTCAGTATTCCAGAGGCAGCAATCATGCAAAAGGCCCTTTTTATTCTCTTTGAACAGGGATTTATTATTGAGTCCTTTGGAAGGGATTCTTATCAGATACGGGCGGTCCCGGTACTTCTCGGGAAAAATGAAGAATCTGATACTATCCACGAAATATTAGATACCTTGATAGAAGAGGGAATTAAAAAACCTGAACTGATACGGGATACAGTATTAAAGATGGTAGCCTGCAGGGGAGCGATAAAAGCCGGAACCATTCTCACACCAGACCTGGGACAAGAACTCCTTGACCAGCTCGTCAAAACAGCGTCACCCTATACCTGTCCACATGGTCGGCCAACCATGATTCAGTTTCCCGCATCCCATCTCCAAAAGTTGTTTCAGCGAATATAATGAGAGAGAACAGATTCAGATTTTCAGAACCAGAAGCTATTCTTCTGACCTGCAGAAGATAGTGTACGGGAAAATGCCCTCAATAGAAGTGAAAAGAATAAAAGAGCCTGACATCTTCACAGAACCGGATTCTATATTCTCCGAGAATTCTATGGGCATGTTTAAGGCAACTATCTGGGACTATTACCATGCAAGCGGCCGCATTCAGCCATGGCGTCACCATCCTGATCCCTATCACATCATTGTATCAGAGATAATGCTCCAGCAGACACAGGTTCCACGGGTTATTGAAAAATTTCCTCTCTTTGTCAGAAGATTTCCTGATTTTCATACGCTTGCAACAGCAGATCTGACAGATATCCTGGAAGAATGGCAGGGTCTTGGATACAATAGACGCGCGCGCTATCTTAAACTTATTGCGCTACTGGTAACTGAAAAATTCCACGGACAACTTTCGGATGATGAAGAAGTACTTGTCACATTTCCTGGTATCGGCCGCGCAACAGCCGCATCTGTCGTCGCTTTTGCATTCAATAAACCGGTAGTTTTTATTGAGACAAATATCAGACGTGTCTTTATACACTTTTTCTTTACTGGTACTGCCACAGTTAGTGACACAGATATACTACCTCTCGTTGCTTGTGCACTCGACACAAAAAATCCTCGGGAATGGTATTATGCACTCATGGATTATGGAACGATGCTTGCAAAGAGGGGGGAAAATCCCAACCGAAGAAGTATTCATTACACACGGCAATCGTCATTTAAAGGGTCTGACCGCCAGGTGAGGGGGAAAATTATCAAATTCCTCCTTGTGAATCAGCCTGTAGCAATTGATACCATTATCACGTATCTCAACGAAGAAGAAGAAAGAACAAAAGAGATAATCAGGGGGATGGAACGTGATGGTATCATTACCTCCACTGAAGGGATGATAAAAATTTCCTGATTGCAATTACTTTTATTATTATAACAATAAATGCGTTTTTTATGTAAAAAATGAACTTTTTCTTGTATTATTTACGTTGCCTAATAAAATAATTAATTTATACATATTTCTTCCGATTTCCTACATGGAAATTCAGTTTTTTAGATTCTTACCCCACTAATCAGGATGAATCATTTGTATACTTAAAATAAAAATAACTATTACCTAAAAATGAGTTTTAGGCTGC
>CAYRYR010000011.1:0-42884 GCA_964428385.1 uncultured Methanoregulaceae archaeon | reverse complement strand
CTTCACTTCCAAAAAACCGGACATTGATTTTCGAATTCGCATAATTCTCCATCTGACAACTGTTTTTATGAGATCATCAACTCTCACAGGTTGTGTGTTGAGTACAGTGAATCTGGTTGGGGTTCGTCCTTTGTTGCTTTTTTTTTGGGGGATACCATATTCCGGGGAAGTGGTGTATATGTGTTCATCTGAACTAATGTCTGCTACATAGAACAGATTCAAAGTTTCAATTTTGGTGAGTAACCAGGGATGATTCCCATAAAAACCATCCATCCAGATGTGGGTAAACCGAATCTTTGAGTGAACTGCCTGAACTATCATATCATATGCCACTCAGCTTTCGTTCGAAATACTAGTTCATTATCCGGGATACCGGCGGCTTTACACCGTTGTGGATCAGAAGCCCCGGATTCTTGTTGATAGAGACGAAAATCAAGTAAAAGCCGGAATCCCTGTTTTGCATAAGCCAGAAAAACTCCGACCTGGCAGTTTTCAACCTTTCCCCAATTCCCACAATATTGACGCTTGACTGCAACAGAATTTCCACCTGTTTTTGGATTGCCACATTCATCTATGATGATTGCTCCTTTTTTCCCGATTGATCTCCACCATACATTCTGGATCCATTTTAATAGAAGACGATGATTCCAGGGAGATTGTGAAATAAAATGGCTAAAAACCTGGTTATTTACTTCACTGCACATGTCAGAAATAGCAGTTAAATGACATCTATCAGGGCAAGTAATAACTCCTTTTACATATTCCAGCGTTTTTTCCCAGCGATTATGAGTAACTGTAGAGAAACAAGATTTGAGGGATGCTTGCTCAAAAAACGCATAAATGAGACATATATGCGTTTCTATTGCATTTTTACGTGCAATTGTATCATCTGTTATGCTAGAATTAGCACATAATAATATATACTAATTTATTATATAAAGATCTACCGATTTATCTTTAATGCCATCGGTTTCGAACATGACATTTTAGAGGTATTTCGGAGTATTTTTATCATAAAAAGTGATATCAGTCGTTAGATGGTGCACAGCACTATATGCTCAAAAAAAGATGAAATAAACAGGTTAGTATGAACCAGACTGTTCATCAGGTGTCATAATCGTCTCTGATTTCTCATCAGATCTGACAACGATGACGTCAATGACTCCGTTTTTTATTTCATACGAACTCGCTGCAACGTCAGCAGTCCACGCAAGGTCAACGGTTGCAACTGATTGGCCAATAGTGATAGTAACCTGTTGTGGCGTTACGCTGACATCAGGATGTTCACTATTGGTGACTGGTAGGGGAGCAGTTATGTAAATCCGGCTGGAGTCAGACATCATTTCATAAGGAATCTGTAATGACTGTTCCATGGGAGCTTCTGCTGATTTTCCTGAGTTGAAAACCCCATGCCCGGTGAAAATGGCACACCCAATAATATGGGGAGCTCTCTTCTCTTTTGATTCCTCGAATCCCGGTTCCTCAAAGTGCGATATCTGCTCAAGTAGTAATGCGAGATTTTTGAGCAGATCATCATAGGGGTTATTCTGCATATGAGCCTCTAATTTGATAGGTTGTTCCTGTTTTATCTACGATTCCGTGTTCTGTTAAAGAACTGAGAGCCTCTTTGACCTGTTTTGGATCAGCTCCGGTAGTACTTGCAAGAGTTTCAGCATTCTGCGGACCATACACGAGTGAGATGGCAACCATTATCATGAGGTCCTCCCCACCCATTTCTGCTCCGACTCGTGCAACCTGTCCGATTTGATTATCAATCTCCTGATCCAAATGTAAAACGCGCCGTTCCAGATCTTCCCTGAGTGTGGCAAGATCCCGTAGGCGCAGCAGAAGATCATGGAGAACCTGGCTCTCAATCTGTCGTACCGGAACAATTGCCTGTTCCAGTCTTCTAAGATCAACGCTGATAGTGATATCATTTGAGAGGTAGTAATACTTCCTCCTGTGTTTATCCAGCCTGAATCTGAGAATATCTGCATGTTCGAGCATCTGAAGATGATCAATTACCGCTTTAGGACTGACTGTCAGCCTTTCAGATATCTCTGTTACGTAACAGGGTTTCAACCGAAGCAGATCGATAATACGTCTTCGGTTCCTGTTTCCCAGAAGATCCAGGAGCAGGGCAATATCTGCACGATCCAGATGCACTTACTTTACGTTAGGAAAAACTATATTAAATCCTTTCTGTTACACCCGGTAGTTAGGTGCCTCATCGGTGATGGTAATATCGTGAGGATGGCTTTCCTGATATCCGGCAGGACTGATGCGCACAAACCGGGTCTTCTCATGCATATCCCTGATAGTCTGCGAACCGGTATATCCCATTGCTGATTTAAGGCCTCCGACAAGCTGATAGATGACCTCTGATACGGATCCCACATAGGGAGTGACCCCTTCTACTCCTTCCGGCACAAACTTTGTTCTCCCCAACTCTTTCTTCTGGAAGTACCTGTCACTTGATACGCCACTGCTCATGGCTCCAAGTGAGCCCATTCCGCGGTACTGCTTATATTTTCTTCCTTTGATAGTCACCAGTTGTCCTGGTGCCTCATCTGTCCCTGCAAAGAGCTGTCCCATCATCACGGTATCTGCTCCTGCGGCTATCGCTTTTGCAATATCACCACTGTACCTGATGCCCCCGTCAGCAATGAGCGGAATCCCTACAGGACCAACAATGTCAGATACATTTGCGATTGCTGATATCTGTGGAACCCCGACACCGGCAACAATACGGGTGGTGCATATTGAACCAGGCCCGATTCCAACCTTCACTGCATCAACCACATCAATAAAGGCCTCTGCAGCAGCACCCGTTGCAATATTACCTGCGATAAGGTCACAACTAATGCTTCCTCTGATATCATGAATTGCACGAACTACATTCATGTTGTGTCCATGTGCACAGTCCACTACAACCGCATCAGCACCTGCTTGTTCAAGCTGACATGCACGATCATGATCAAAGGGGCCAACTGCTGCAGCGACCCGCAGATCTCCATCTGCATCACGGGAGGCATTGGGGTACTGTCGTTTCTCAAGGAGATCCTGCATCGAGATGATGCCAAGCAGACAGCCGTCTTCTCCAAGAACCGGCAATCGTTCTACTTTATTTTTGTACATCAAATCAAATGCATCATCCATAGAGATATCCTCATCAGCGGTGATGGGTTCTCTGGTCATCACCAAGGATATTGCATCATCCCCGCGTCTGGCTGCAATCGCCCGCAGATCACGCCTGCTCACAATGCCGATGACTTTTCCTGCATCGATAACTGGAACACCGCCAATTCCATGGACATTCATTAATCTGTCAACTTCAGCGACTGTTTCATCTGAAGTAACTGAGAAGACGTCACGTTCAATGAGTTCAGCCTCACGTTTTACCATCCTGACCTCATTCACTTCCTGTTCTGTTGACATATTCCGGTGTATCACACTGATGCCCCCGGCACGTGCAAGTGCTATAGCCATATATGATGTACTCACCGTATCCATGGCTGCACTTACAATCGGAAGTGCAAGAGGAATATTACGTGAAAATAGCGTATTCACATCAGCCTGATCCGGTTCTACTTCAGAAGCAGAGGGTTCAAGCAGGACATCATCGAATGTCAGTGAGAGAGGGACATCAAGTTTATTGGAGTACATACTAATGAACCATAGATACTGCTTTTGCGACAAGATCAGCTCTGATTACTGCAGTCCGGTCACCACCACAGACCATACCCCTGACACCGATGAGATCCGGATTGATACGTTTCAGTACCGGAAGATCCTCGAATATGAGAGAGCCTGCAAGAGCTGATTTAATGCTGTTCTCTTCATTTAACTGACAAAATGCTAATAATTCATTCTCTTTCATGAATTCAAATGTGCTCTTTCCATCTTTTAAACCAGTATCTATCATTGCATAATCTGCACCGGCATCTGCTGCTATCGGTGCCATATCCATTGGTGAAATGGTACCCAGACGATGGTAATCAGAATATGCAGCGATTACAACTGATTTTTCAGGATAAGAATCTTTGACTGATCTTACAACAGCTTCAATAACATCACGTGCTTTGTCAATGCCATCAAACATAAGGCCAATCTTGACATAATCTGCACCGGCAGCCGCTGCGCCCAGTGCAGCAAGAGCTGCTCCTCCTGGGAGATATCCATAATCACCTATGGCAGCACTTACCGGTTTTTGCACGAAATCTTTTACTGCACGGATAACCCAGGGAAAATTAGCCCCTAGTGAACCCTCTGCGGGTCTTTTGACGTCAACAATGTCAGCAGCAAGAGATGCTTTTGCCTCCTCTAAACTGGCCGGGCTGACTAATAACTGCATACATTTTATGCACCTGATATCTAAATAGTGATTGCGTTTACACCATGGAACTAATCTTAGCATTGGATGTTAAAGAAAATCAGGTAGTTCACGGGAAAAGCGGAAACCGTGCGAGTTATTTCCCCCTTGACTGGGGTCTTGCATCAACGACAGAACCAGTAGCATATGTTAAAGAGATAAACCCGGAATATTTATATGTCGCAGACCTTGACCGGATAGAAGGAACAGGGGATCATGATGAGCTGATACAGTCCTGTGCAAGACTTGTTATGAGACTCTATTGTGACCGGGGTTCACAGAACCCGAATGATATCCTGGATGATCCTGCTATTATTCCGGTATTTGGGACTGAAACAATAAGTGAAGATATACACTCACTCACATCCGGATTTTTAAGTGTAGATATAAAAGAAGGTCTGGTTATCCCTTCCGGGAGAAATCCGTCAGAAATACTTGCACTGGCAGACGACAGTCTCCTTGATGGGTGCATCATCCTTGATATTACTGGTGTTGGCACAAAAAACGGGTTAAATCCTGAGAAACTGACACAATACAGAGACGCGTATTGTGGCACGCTCTTCTATGGCGGTGGGGTGCGTGATGAACAGGATCTGGATCAGTTGTATGACTGTGGATATGACGGGGCTATTGTGGCTACTGCAGTTCATACAAAGACCATTCCGCTTGAGGCTATCAGGAGAGGCAGATGGTCCTGATCTCAATTGAGGGTATTGATGGTTCAGGAAAAAGCAGTCTGCATACCGCACTGGGAATTGAAGTATCTTCTCTTAATCCGGTTATGACACGCGAACCGGGAGCAACCTGGGTAGGGGATCAGGTCAGACGTGCGGTAGCAGAGCATCTGGATCCACTTACCGAAGCGCTCCTGTTTGTGGCTGACCATGCTGCTCATCTTGCAACAGTTGTCAGGCCTGCACTCAGACGCGGGCAGCTTGTCATTGCAGACCGGTATATTGATTCGAGATTCGCATATCAGGGAGTGAGTATGAGATCGGTACTTGATAACCCGGCAGACTGGCTCACAGCAGTCCATGCAGGATGGACCATTCTGCCAGATATGACTCTGCTTTTAATTATACCACCAGATATTGCTCTCGCCAGGATAGCAGAAAGAGCAGGACGGGAACATTTTGAAGAACGCGATTTTCTTACTGCAGTGCAGGAACTGTACCTCAAACGGGCAGAACAGGATCCAGGCAGATTCGTCCTCATAGATGCTACAAAAGATCCCGATGAAATTCTATTTTTTGCAGCAGAAAGCATCAGAGAACGGTTTTTTAGCATATAGTAGATTACGATAATCCTGCATACAGGCGACATCCAGATATTCCGGTTAGAAGGTTGATATCTCTCTGTTTCAAAGAGAGCACGCATTTTCTATCTTCCTCTTTTTTGTTTTCGATGGATCCTCTGTAATCACTGATATCAGTGGCAGAATGAGTGATTGTTGTTTCTGTTTGGAATTTTTGGTATTTGGTACTATTATGATCAAGATGGATACAGCGCATGAATTGGCATAAAAATCCGGCACTGGAAAACCTATCAATAAGAAACGCATCTAACCTGGACATTTTCAGCATCCGATGAAGCAGGATGAGATATGAAAAGTAACTTCGGATGAAAAGCAGGGTGTGAACCGGTAGTAGGTTCAGACTGCTGAATCAGTCTTGCGCGCGATGGTTACAATACAGTCATCGACCTCACGCACTTCTACTGCTTCTCCGGCCATCATATACTGAAATATCGGGGTACACGCATCCTGTGGGACTGGTATCTCTTCACCATCAACGATGACAACAGAGGGAAGAGCAGATTTCTCTCCGGGAGAGAGTGCCTCAATGGCTGCCATAAACCCTTTTGCCTTATTTCGAAGTTGCGGGCCGATAATGCCCATCTGAAAGGAAATTCCTGTAACGACCTGCTCAAGATTTGCTTCACCGGTACGATAGACAACATCTGCATTCAACGCCCTTGATGCGTCACCGTCATCATCGATCTCTGTTTTCGTATACACAGTAACCCGCCCGAGAGGTGCATTCAGTGCAAGCCCGTTGTCATGTTTATATCGGCGGACTTCTGATACCACTGATACGACCAGAGATCCCTTCTTTTCGCCTTCAGAATCTTCCGGAAGTTGTGTTATCCAGGGTTTTTTATGAACAGATCCGTTATCGAGATAGGAATAGACTTCTTCAGCAAAATATGGGGTTATAGGAGCTAGAATCCGACACAATGCATCCAGGATAATCCTGATGGTAACACAGGCACTTTCGCGTTTTGAACCCTCGCTGTACAGGCGCCCTTTAACCAGTTCAATATAATTGTCTGCAAGGACATCCCAGGTAAACTCACGAATACCTTTTAACGCCCGGTCAAACTGATATCCATCCATGGCAGTGGTAACCTCCTGTATCATACGGGAAAGGCAGGCAAGAACCCAGCGATCAACAAGAGCCGTTACCGGAGCTGACTCGTCATATGGGATTCTTTTAAGTTGTAACAGGGCAAATCGTGCCACATTCCACATCTTTGTCTGGAACCGTGAAGCTGCGACAACATCATTCCAGTTAAACTGGATATCTGAGCCAGTTGCCGCACCTGACGCAGCCCACTGACGGAGAGCATCTGCCCCGTACTGACTCAGGATCTCTTCAGGGACTGTAATGTTTCCCCGACTCTTGCTCATTTTAAATCCGTCTTCACCAAGTACCATTCCGTTTATCAGAATATTTTCCCAGGGTTTGTATCCGGTGAGTGATGCTGCCCTGAGAATTGAATAAAAGGCCCATGTCCGTATGATATCATGACCCTGAGGGCGTATCTGGGCAGGATAAAGTGGAGGAATTTTTTCTGTTCCATCCCATCCGGTGACGTTCATGACCGATATTGACGAGTCCATCCAGGTATCAAGAACGTCTGTCTCACCAGAAACATCGGTACTCCCACACTGTGGACACGGATGACGCGGTACATCAACGGTCGGGTCAACCGGGATCTCTGACTCTTTAGGAAGGAGTACTTTTCCACATGAGCTACAGAACCAGACCGGTATTGGCGTTGCAAAAATACGTTGACGTGAGATACACCAGTCCCATTCCATCTGCTCAACCCAGTTTTCCATTCTGAGAAGCATATGTGGAGGATACCAGTTCACCTCCTTAGCGGCTTTTAAAACTTCCTGTTGTGGGATCCTGACAAACCACTGATGCTCAGAGAGGATCTCAATAGGTGTTTTACATCGCCAGCAGGTCCCGACACGCTGGTCAAGGGGTTCCTGTCGCAATAATATACCTGTCTTGTCCATCTCTGCGAGGATTGCCTCCCGACATTCTGTTGTCGACATTCCAAAGAATGCACCGGCAAGATCTGTCATGTGACCGGTCTTGTCAATTGCCTTTCTGAGCGGGAGGTTATGAGTCTTCCACCAGATAACATCCTGTTTATCTCCAAATGTACAAATCATTACAGCTCCGGAACCAAATGCCGGATCCACAGCTTCATCAGATATCACCGGGACATCATGACCAAATATCGGGACTGTAAGATTGCTACCTTTTCGGCTGGTATATCGTGTATCATCAGGATGGACTGCAACAGCTACACAGGCTGCCAGAAGTTCAGGCCTGCTCGTGGCAATCTCCAGACCGTCAAAAGTAAAATAGTTCAGTTTTGTCTGACGTTCTTCATAACTAACCTCTGCAAAGGCAATTGCAGTCTCACACCTGGGACAGAAGTTTACCGGATGATCACTCTGGTAGATCTGCCCTGCATGATACATCCGAAGAAATGAACGCTGCGTCAGGCTGTAATATTCTGGCATCATCGTGATGTACTCATGCGACCAGTCAATCGAGAACCCCATTTTCCGCATTGTCTCGCGCATCTTCTCAATGTTTCCAAGAGTTAGAGAACGGCACATCTGACGAAATTCCTGACGGGGAAGATCATTTTTTGTTATACCATGGATCTCTTCGACCTTGACCTCTGTCGGAAGCCCGTGACAATCCCAGCCCTGGGGAAACATCACATTATATCCTGACATTCGCTTGTATCGAGCTAAAAAGTCGATATAACACCAGTTAAACGCATTGCCGATATGAAATTCTCCGGTTGGATACGGAGGAGGGGTATCGATAACAAACTGCGGAAGGTCTGATGACGGGTCAAAAAAATGGTCCTCATCTCTCCAGGTCTGCCGCCAGTGTTGTTCAACAGAAGCATATTCATAGCTCTTTGGGAGGTCCGGGGAAGCTGACATTGACTTATATATTGGTGAGAGCTGGTTAATGTATCTGACCAATACCTGGGGATACATTTAGCACAGATTCAGGAAAAAAGGATACAGATCCTAAAAGCTGATGCTGTTCTGACAATCAGAGAAGCCGGATTATTCGGTAAGGCCGAATACTGAGTCGTAATCAAAAAAATAAGAAATTATCCAAGTGAACAATACATTGGTTCAGGTGCACGGGGAGGAAGCCTGACCGTGTTCATACTGCCTGCTTTCCGACGGGCAGAACTCGCTTCTTCATCAAGCCCCAACGATGAGAGGGCATTTGCATATGACGACCATGCAGAAACTGAACCACCATTGATAGCGATTGATTTCTCAAGAGCATCACGCGCCTCTTCATACATCCCCTCACTCTCGAGAATTTTTCCATAATGTAACCATGCTGATGCATTATTACTGTCGAGAGATGTTGCTTTCTTAAATGCAGCAACAGCTTCCTCCTGCATCCCAGCTGCCTCAAGCGCTTGGCCATAACCTGACCAGGTGGAGGCAGTACTACCAGACATCCCGACCGCTTTTTTGAGTGTCTCTACTGCAGCACTATACTGTTTTGTTGCGAGAAGGGATTGACCATACTGTGTCCAGGTTGTCCCATCTCCCTGACCCATATCCAGGGCTTTTTGATATGCTGATGCAGCGTTTGCATACGATCCCAGTGAGTATAAAGAGTCAGCATAGCCTTTCCATGCCTTTGCATTACCACTATCCATGCCAATTGCGGTATCATAGGCATCTGCAGCTTCCTCCATGAATCCAAGCCGCGTAAGAGCGTCTCCACGGGCGGTATAATCAGCACTGGTAAAGATATCTATCTCATCTGACTCGGTGTAAATTGTATAGTCATCAGGATACCACTTTTCATCTGCTACTGAACCAGGCTTCTCGCTTAAGAGAGCCTTGATGTAATCAAATTCATACACAATATCTCCCCCTGGTATTGTCAGGGTCAGTTTTGGATAATAGATGGTTGCCTTTGTGTAGGTATGTGATGTTTGTGCCTGTTTAGATGTCTCTTTATCGCCAAACTCCCAGAGCGCACTCTTTACTGCTCCTGGGTCAGGGACTACAAATTGTACCGTAAGAGGTGCTACCCCTTCATGAGGTGTAAGATATGGCCAGGTCTCTGCCATACTGCAGACTGGAAGAAATGCTGTTAGAAGAATGAACAGAACAATGCAGGTTTGCCTGTTTCTGACTGATGAAATAGTCTCATGTATACAAATCATACTAGTGTCGTACACGTGGAAGAAGGCAGAATAAAGAGTTTCTCTCTTCTCTTGCCGGTTATTCGGATTTTAGGAATGACAAAAGAGTGGGATATCATTCCATTCTCTCTTAATGATAACTTCTGAGAGCCATTGTACTGCCTTTCTGACCGGTTTCGATACCCTCTCCCCTGGTTCACGTGATTGTATCTGTATCCCGATAATGATGATATTACTACACACTGGAGAGAGATAGGTGGTAAGAAACGAGAGTGAGGACTGGTGAGTGCCCCACCCGGCATCTTTGATATTATCCGGCTGTATCCGCCTGACCCTGCCGGGGACTAGGCCCATCTCTGCAGCATCGACAATGATAAGTATATCAGGTGCTGCCTTTCGAATTGGTCCGGTAAAATTTTCAGGTACTGTCCCTGCATGAATGACCTGCCAGGAATCTGATGATGCGGCAGAGACGAGATCTGCTACCATAAGACCTGCCCTGTCATCTGATGCCAGGGAATTTCCAACACCAAGGAGAATATCTGTCATTATATCAGCCTGTGGATACCAGGATTAGAAAAATATCTATTATGAAACTCTCTAATTCCATAATATAGAGAAAAATTTAACCTTTGTGGTGAGAAACAAAATGTACTATGGAGCTGGCTGAATCACTTGAGGATATGGTAACGATACCATATCCTCAACACCCTCATTGTGCAACCGTCCTGATTCTCGACACGTCTTCTTCGATGAACGGGACAAAGATACATGAATTAAATGAGGGGTTGCAGATATTTACCAGCGAACTGATGGCAGATGAACTGGCGAGAAAACGGGTCGATGTTGCTATCATCACATTTGGAAGTCAGGTCGATGTTGTACAGGAATTTACCGGTATTGGAGAGTTTACTCCGCCGATACTGATGGCACATGGATTCAGCCCGATGGGTCAGGCTATTTTAAAAGGGGTTGAACTGGTCAGAGAGCGTAAAGAAGAATACAGAAACCTGGGTATTGACTATTACCGCCCATGGATTTTTGTGATAACTGATGGTTATCCAACTGATATGAGGAGGGGAGATGAAATGTGGAATGAGGTCATTAATGCTGTTCATTCAGGTGAAGCTGATCAGAAGTTTCTCTTCTGGATGCTCGGGGTTGATCCGGCAGATATGCAGATACTCAAAGAAATTTCTCCAGGAAACCGCAACCCGTTAAAGCTGAAAGAGGCACGGTTTGCAGATATGTTTATCTGGCTCTCTAAAAGTCTGACAAAAATATCAGATTCTAGAATTGGTGATAGTATCATGCTAGAAAGTCCTATAGGCCCTGAAGGTTGGGGCATAATATCATTATAGTAACTTCTAAAAAGTTTTGAAATATTCACTATGAAATGAACGTTATTTTAAGCGTGGCTACCAATTTGCATACGGTTCTAATGAAAGCACATGTTCTGTTATGGTAACCATTGATTATGGAATCTCATTGTCCGATGCATAATCCGACGGATATCACCGGGCTCTTATGATAATTTAGGGTAATCATTATGATATGGCTGAAATGACCGACTCTGATAGGAATGGTTTTAAAGAAATACGGATCTATGGTGCCTGTGTTACCGGAGTTAGTCATATCAGAGACAAAGAAGGATGTGAGGATGCATGGAAAGCAGAATTAGTTACTGATTTGGGATCAAAACGAGCTGTTATAGCCATTTCTGATGGACTCGGATCTGCTAATGATGCAAAACAGGGATCTCAGATTGCCGTTACTGCTGCTATCGCATTTCTTACAAAAAACCCGGGAAAAGTCTTTGAAGCTGTCTGTTTTGCCAGACAGGAACTTGTTTTGTGTGCAGAGGACCTGGTTCTTGCTCTCCGGGATCTTGCCTGTACGCTGGTTGTTGCAGAACTGACACAAGAGAGCATTTCACTGGCACATATTGGAGATGGCGTTGTTATTGGCCAAGAATCTAAATCCGGTACCCTTCTTCTCTTATCAGGTCCGGGGCCTTCAGAGTATATTAATGAGGTAATCCCCCTCACTGCAGAGAATAGTATTGACCATATCAGATGCAGAGAAGAGAGTGGAATAAACATCTTTGTGATGGCTACAGACGGATGTCAAGGTGCCCTTTTTACTCGCAAAGATGGAGAAATATGTCCGTTTGAACCGTTTTTAAGGCCGCTTTTTACATACTTCACTCCCGATATTACAGAGGATATAGGTTCAGCAGCTCTGAACGGATTACTCAGTTCAGAAAAGATGAAGATGATATCAGATGATGATAAAACAATGGTACTTGTTACCCGGTTATAAGAACAGGTGAAGGTTCATCTCATGACGGGATTGTACGAATGGTACGTTTCTGCGGGTAATCATGAGCACCGGTGAGAATATAGTAAAGATGCAGCCGGTCCTCAGTCTGGATACTGATAAGTTTCTCTTTTTTCGTCAGGATGGTATACATCAATTAAGCGGCACAGTCCGGGTTATAAATGTAGGAAAGGGAATTCTCCTCGGATCTCTCATTTCCTCAGCCAACTGGATACAGATTGTGAGAACCAAAATAGAGACGCCATACCTGCATATTCTCACATTTTATCTGGCAGTTGATTTAGCACCAGTGGACACAACTGCACAGGGAACGATTACCATCACTACCAATGGGGGAACCAGAACTATCAGCATTGAACTGAAAAATCGAAGTTTTGATGTACCTTTACTTTCCCTCACACCAAGGCGTATCTTCCTGCGTGAGACCGATAGAGGGTCTGTTATCAAATCCTCTATAACCATTAGAAATACCCGGGGAGGTATGCTATCCGGCACCATCACCTCTCAAATGCCATGGATACAGCCCGTTAAGAAAACATTTCAGATATCGGATGCAGAAGAGATTCTACTTTATCTATCAGGTACAAAGGCACCAGACAGACCATTATGTAACGGATATATTGACATTGTATCAAATGGGGGACAAGACCGGATATTTGTCACCATCTCATTTGCAAAGAAGAAAGCAGGTGAGAAACCATGCCTCACCCTCTCTGATTCACGTCTCACCATACGGCAAGAGAAAAAAAATCAGTACCAGGATCGCATAATAACCATCAGGAATACCGGTACCGGAACCCTGACCGGCACTATCACTTCTACAGTCAGGTGGATATCTTATGAGCCGTCACAATTTTCGATACAGGATGCACAGAGGATTCGTATCAGAATTCGGCATGAAGAAGGCCACAGTATTTCATTATCAGGAACACTCACCATCAGGTCGAACGGCGGATCCGGGTATATCTCTATTACGGTATATCGTTCTGTATCATCACCGCATGTACGGCTCATCCACAGAAAAAACCGCAGAATACAGCTCTATGATGAGTTTGGAATAGCCGTCAGACTGACTGCAACCGGGAAGAGTGGGGGAGAGGGAGAAATATTTCTGATTGATGGAAAGGATACCATCTGTGCAAAAATTTTCCATCAGAACCGGAGAACAAGTGCATTATTTCAGAAGATAGAAGCTATGGTCAGTGAACCTCCCAGAGGAGACATCTATGAACACGTAACCTGGCCTGCGTCTCTGCTCTTTGATACGCCAAATGCTGGTTCTTTTGCAGGATTTGTAATGCAGCGAATTAATACAAATGAATTTTTTCCGTTACATAATTACTATGATCCAGAGGACCGGATTTCCCTGCCCTGCTCCCATGCTGCTGATAAACAGCGTCTGATGCTGTACAAAATAGCACAAGAGCTGGCTTTTATCACTGGTGAGATTCATGCAGCCGGTCACTGTATTGGCGATCTTCGCGAGACAAATATTTTTGCATCAGTATCAGGTTCCATCATTCTTATTGACTGCGATTCCTTTCAGATCCGGCACCGTAATACAAACAAAATATTCTACTCAAAGGTTGCAACCGGGGAGTATCTTCCTCCTGAACTGCTTGATATTGACTTTTCAAAGGGACTACAGGACCGATATTACGCTGATCTCTATGCCCTCTCAGTCCTTATCTTTAAATTAGTGATGGAGGGAGTGCATCCGTTCCAGGCAAAGGGAAAGATGCTCATATCAGCTCCGACAACGATTGATAAAGTCCGCATTGGATGTTTTTCGTTTGCTAAACCGAGGGCAGGGATCTCTCCTCCTGATTATGCGCCAGATTACCGGCTCATACCAGGACCTGTTGCCAACCTCTTCTCCCGATGCTTCATTGACGGATACCGTATTCCATCTCGCCGTCCTTCTGCTGAAGAATGGTGCCGTGTATTACAGACGGTATTGTATGGTATGAATAAGACCGGGTACACAACGTCTGAATTGAAGAGATCCAATCATCCCTTTCTCTCTACAAAACCGGGTAGTGAGAGTACAGGAATAACCAAAAAAGAGGAGAAAATCAGATTACCCGTCGCTGTCGCTGATGTGACTTTAGGTGACACCGGGCAGGAGAGATGCTATACAAGCACGCATGAGCCCATGATCCTGAGTAATAAACTATTTTCATCAGGGAATCACAGTCTGTATGAAATACAGGGGAATTCTCTTCTGGTTGCCACTATCTGGACTGCACTATCTGTACCAGAGAATATATGGGAGAAGATACAGGTAATGGTTAACAATCCCCCTCCTGATACCCTATTAGATGGAAAACTGGCATGGCCTATCTCCATGATCTACAAGGATCCGGGATGTACTATTCCCATCGGTTATACTACACATGCGATTAACCGGACCCGGTACTTTGAGATTCATACCTGTTATGATCCTGCAGATCGTATAGTCAGGTTTACGAAAGAATTTTCATTTCGACATCTCATTGCAACCGGTGCAAACCTTGCAGGTGTCATTGCGTCATTGCATGCCGGTGGTCACCGTACAGCCGGAGGTATGCATGTCCGGAGTCTGCTCGTCGCTGCTGACTGTTCTGTAAACCTCATTAATTGTGTTAATTTTCAGATAAAGGACCCTGCAACCGGAATCCTTCTGCCACCCGGACCTCTGCAGCCTGATATGACACCGCCTGAGTGGAGAGACACCAGGTATCAAGGGGACACCGATTATTATTCTGTCGATCTCTTTGCATTAGGAGTGCTTCTCTTTCGTCTGTTGATGGATGGAGTTCATCCATTTATGATCGCCCCTCTCAAAGGAGCTGAACCGCTGACACCAGCTGAACGGATACAAAAGGGGCTGTATCCCTATACTGAGAGGGATGACATCAGCCCACCACGCTTTGCTCCCCCGTACTCCCGGATTCCCCCTGTAATCAGGGATCTCTTTGATGCCTGCTTTTTAACAGGTCAGAATTATCAGAATCGTCCATCAGCCCTTCTCTGGCACACTACCCTTAATCAGGTTTTTCATGATATTATCCAGTGTAATGAAGAAAAAACGCACTGGTATATGCCAGATTCCGATTCCTTTCCCTTGTGCATACAGGAATCACCTGGGAATAATAGGGTGGCATCATCAAAAGAAGACACACTATCATGTAAAGAAGAAATACCGGTAGTATCTGAAGGTGACATGATTTTGACACCAATATATGAGACGAACCGGGCAGAAGATGTGATGCATCTTTATCATCAGGTATCTGCACTTTTACTTCATCTCACCGGTCTGCCAGTCTCACCTGAATTGCTCTTTCTACCGGCTCCGAAGGAACGAAAGATTCCCATAACGCCGGTGATATACTTTCCCGAATCACTTGCATTCTATTTTGAACAGATATCCGGAACTAGAAATACGTTGGCATATGCACCCATACAGTTCCGGATTATAAATTTAGATACTCACACTGATGAGAATGACTTGTTTGATTGCTGTGATACTCTTTCTGATCCAAAACCCAACCCGGAAAAATTATTGAAAAAGGCTCTCCATGAAGAGGAAGAGAGAGACAAAATGAGCATTGCTGCCCGATACAGACTGGATGCATCCACCCGGGAATATCATGAAGAAAGGAACAACCCTCTATATCACTCCACTATTCATTGCAGGCATGATGAAAAGCCGGGTGCGCAACTCTCCATTCTTCATCAAATCTCCTTGCCTCCTGTCTTCCCTCTTCAGATACAATATAAAAAGGCGGATCAAAAACGCATAGTTGAACTGATGCTGTGGCTCTGTAATGATAGAGAAATTCATGACACTGGTAAGGTACCCTTATTGGAAGATACAAGGACAAATAATGATTTTCTTTATGATTTGACACTTATAGATGAATTTTACTGGTATTGCTCACGGGAACGACAGAAAGGGATGATGCCCTTTGTTCAAATACACCAAGAAGATGAACACAGGATGCCTGATACAGAAAATGAACAGATTCCGATGACGACTATCCCTGTAATGGTAGTCCCTTTTTTGCAAGATGAAAGAGAAGAAGGAAAAACCGGAAACTGTGACTCTTCTTTATTTAAAACACCTTTACTCAAACGGGTGCAGGAACATATCAGAAATGCAGTAAAGAAGAAAGAATGGCTTTAGATGATATCCCATCGCAGGTAATCTATGGCTCTGTCTGAAAAACGAGTGATATTATACCATTATGTTCAGGCAGGAATGAATTACATGACATTCTGACTTTCATACCATATCATGGTAAGAATTCCAACCGCAGAGGAGGTTCTGTCTAAAAACCAAGTGATACCATATCATCATGTTTAGGCAGGATATAATTACGTGACATTCTGACTTTCATACCATATCATGGTAAGAATTCCAACTGCAGAGGACGCAAGAGACTGTTTCAACCTCAATATAATTTCCGATTGGACTGATGTAATACAAGAAGGGAATGCTCGTTTGCAGAGTTCTAAAACCCGGGGTTCCCCCCTCTGCGTCCTCTGCGGTTAAATTATTTCAATTCTCAAACGAAAGTGATTCTAACATGACTATTTCATATCACTTGAAAAATCGACAGCGCCAATCTGTTGGTTTTTATACAATCTATAGCGACAGAGTTTTCTTTAATTGATGAAATGAAAATTGTCGTCAGACACATTTACAATCTTCAGATTCAGTATCTGAACCATAAATGCCATTATCATATGCACAAGCATTATCACATTAGGAATCCCAATGAGGATTATACCAATGAAGACAATTCTTTTTATTGATGATAATGAAGTGCTTCAATCAGTCTATAAGGATGCCTTTAAGCGGTTAGGATACCATACCATCCCTGCATATACAGGTGCCGCAGGTCTTAACTTACTTGAAGATATTATTCCGGATCTGGTATTGCTTGATATCATGATGGAACCCATGGATGGCTGGATGGTTCTTGAAAAGATCCGTAAAAACCAGGATACAAATACAGTCCCGATTATTGTTATGACTGCAAAATCTCTCCATCCTCTTGAGATTATCCAGTACGGTGAGATGATTGACGGGTATATTACCAAACCTCTTCAATTAAAAGATATCAAAGTACTTCTTGAGAAATTCTGGGATGAACAGGAGTCGGTCGAAAAAATTATAACTAATGCACGTTCACGGGGAATTTTGGATGAAACCCTTGCAGAATACAGGATACTCAGAAATCAGACACAGGTGATTGCAAAGATGCTTTCCTATATAGAAAATATGCTGGGAATATCAGGAAGAGAAGTAATTTGCGATGAGTTGTTGGATCCTGAACTAAATACTATACGAAATATGCTTGCAGAGAAGAATGAGAGATATCATATTATCCAACAGCAGGTCGAATAACCGGGTTTCACTTTTTCTGTTACAGATAATCAATATCATTCCTCGTTATAAACAGAACTTTTTTATTTCCAGGTGAGAGATATGCATTACCGAAAAAATTGCTTTTCTTTTGACATCTGCAACGGTAATTACACAGCCCAAAGTTCGTTTCAAAATGCGTAACCTGTATAATATATCCCTTTTTCTTTCTGTATTGTAAAAATTCACCCGCGTAATATCCAGAATTGGAAGATTCGCTATGATACTATGCACCTTAAAAGAAAAATTTCTAAAAAAGATATACAAACCTGTATAAAAATCAGATGCGTCGACCGGGACTCGAACCCGGGTTTAGGCGTTGGCAACGCCTAGTGATGACCACTACACTATCGACGCAATACGAAGTGCTCCATAACATTGTCATTCATTGATTAAAAGAGTATCGATTATTGCACATTCTTCTTGACTGAAAACAGGATCATATAGATTTACCAGTGATCCTGATCGTACCTGTATAGTACAATGATTCCATTGATGATTGACTGTACCAACCGACAGGTAGTCATCTTTGGTGGAGGATCTGTTGGTGCCAGGAAAGCCACATTTTTTGCCGGAGAAGCAGAAGTTATTGTATACAGCAGAACATTTTCTGATGCTTTTAACGATATACCTGTCAGAAAGGAATGCACAATACTACAAAGCCTGAATGAGACAGACATAATTGGAATTATCAGGGATGTGTTTTTAGTTATTACCGCAACATCAGATACTGCACTTAACTCACGAATTATGAAACTCTGTAGAAAAATGGAGATACTGGTGAACAATGCTGATGGAGAAGAGGGTGATGTAATCATCCCTTCCCGTATAACCGGGAGAGAATATACCCTTGCCATCAGCACCGGCGGGAGCAGTCCGGCGGTTTCCCGGTTTATCAGAGAACGACTACAAGAGTATCTCCATGAGGAGCTTTCCTATATCGATTCCATGATTCAGCTCCAGAAACGACTCAGGAGACTGCTAAAAAGTACAATACCCAGTCAGGATATCAGAAGTCAGATAATCTGGCAGGCGCTCTGTGATACAGACGTGCAGAAAATGCTCTGTGTGGATGAAGAGGCGGCATTTCTTCTCGTAAAGAGGCGATATATCGTATGAAACAGGATCTTTTTGCACCGCTTACCATTGCTGGTCTCTCCCATCATCACGGGAGCGTCTCTGATCTTGAGACATTCAGGTTCCCTGATGAAGAGGAATTTTTAAGAATTGCAAATATTCACATTCCTGGTGTGATGCTGCTTCAGACCTGTAACCGGGTTGAGGTCTATGCTGAGACAGACGCAGAATCACTCTCGCATTTTATGTGTACCACGGGCAGGACACAGTTTCAAATTTGGGAGAATTCAGAGGCACTTCTACATCTCCTCGAACTTGCAGCAGGCATAGATTCCATGATAATAGGGGAGGACCAGATCCTGGGCCAGATAAAAAAGATGCTGTTAACTGCAGAAACCATCGGGACTGCAAGTCCGCTTATGAGTCTCTGCATGAAGAAAGCAATTCATGTCGGTACAGACGTCAGAACGCAGACAAAGATAAACAAGGGAGCAGTTTCTGTCGGTTCTGCAGCAGTTTCACTCGCTGAAGATCAGATAGGTAGTCTGAAGGGCAAACACATCCTTGTTGTCGGGAGCGGAGAAATGGGCCTTTTAGTTGCCCAGGCACTGGCAGCAAAAGATTTATCTGCTATCTATGTTGCAAACCGGACATATGACCGGGCCTGTATACTCGCAAAAAAGATAGATGGCACTGCAGTCAGAATGGATGATCTGTACCCGTATATAACGCTCTCGGATGTAGTTATCTGTTGCACAGCAGCCCCGCATCCGGTTATTAAATATCAGGATCTTTCAGAGGCGATGCGGGGGCGGACCTGGCCTCTTGATGGTAGTATAAGGCCCCTTATCCTCATCGATATTGCCCAGCCACGTGATGTAGAGCCTGAGGTTACACAGATAGAAGGTGTCTGGCTCTTTTCCATGGATGATCTCAGAGAGGTCAATGAAAAGACGGCAGATAACAGAAGAAATGAGGCAGAACACGCAAAGCGATATGTCAGGGAAGAACTCAGCCGGTTTATTCGTCAGTATAACAGAAAAGCTGCTGATCAGACGCTTGCGACCTTACATTCCTGGGGAGACACCATCCGGATTAGGGAACGTGACCGTGCACTTGGGCGTCTGCATGATCCTGATGATCGCACGAAACAGATTGTCGACGATCTTTCCCGGTCGCTTGTTAAGAAATTATTTGCTGACGTGACCTATACTATCAAAGCTTTTGCAGAGGAGGGGAATCTTGACTCTGCGAAACACCTGGTACATGCGATAACAAACGGAGGAGGAGTATGTTCCCAGAACGACGAATGAGACGAATCAGAAGACGAGCGATACAGCCACTTGTCAGAGAGACCAGAATAACAAAAGAAGATCTCATTGCCCCGCTATTCATCGATGAGAATGCGAGAGAACCGATTCCAATTGCTTCAATGCCGGGTCAGTTCAGATATCCAATACAGTCAGTTGGAACCATAGCACAAAGGCTGCGGGATGTTGGTATCAGGGCAGTCATTCTCTTTGGTATCCCGGAAATAAAAGATGCAGAGGCGAGTGGAGCATATGCAGAAGAAGGAGTAATACAGCAGGCGGTCAGGGCTATCCGTGCAGTTGTTCCTGATATGGTCATCATTACCGATCTCTGTGCCTGTGAGTATACTGACCATGGTCACTGTGGTATCATCTTAAAAGAAGGTTCTGAAACTGAACCTGACAATGATGCCTCTCTTGAACTGATGCAGAAGATTGCAATTTCACAGGCGATGTCAGGGGCTGATATTGTTGCACCGTCCTGCATGCTTGACGGGATGGTTACCTCAATCAGAGATGCACTTGACCGGGCCGGGTTTTACGAGGTCTCCATCATGTCATATTCGACCAAATTTGCGAGTGCACTTTACGGCCCCTTTCGTGATGCCGCTGACTCTGGTTCTTTTTCTGGTGACCGGACAACATACCAGATGGATGTGGCAAACAAAAAAGAGGCATTTCTTGAGTCAGAACTGGATGCAACTGAGGGGGCAGATTTTCTGATGGTCAAACCCGGAGGCTGGTTTTTAGATATAGTCAGAGATATCACAGAGTTAGGTCTCCCGTTGGTGGTATATCAGGTATCAGGTGAATACGCCATGATCCGGGCTGCCGCTCAAAATGGCTGGCTGGATGAGAAAAAAACCGTTATAGAGAGCCTTATATGTATAAAACGGGCAGGTGCAAGTCTTATTATTACCTATTTTGCTGAAGATGTATGCAGATGGCTCGATGAGGTATGAAACAATGCAGATGAGTGAAACATACTATAATAACGCGAAAACAATAATGCCTGGCGGGGTAAGTAGTCCTGTAAGAGCAATTAAACCCTATCCTTTTTATGTGAACCAGGCAGCCGGATCCCGGATTACAACCGTGGATGATGATGAGTATATTGACTGCTGCTGCGGATACGGCCCTCTCATCCTTGGACATGCCCATCCGGCAGTGAAGCAGGCATTACTGACACAGATTGAGGACGGGTGGCTGTATGGGACGCCAACCCCAAAAGAGCTTGATCTTGCAGAGAGAATCATCACAGATCACCCTGCTGTTGATATGGTACGTTTTGTTTCAACCGGATCTGAGGCTACAATGGCTGCTATCAGACTCGCACGGGGCTTTACCGGCCGGCAGGATATCATCAAGATAGAAGGGGGGTTTCATGGTGCACACGACGGTGTTCTGGTCCAGGCAGGTTCCGGATGTACCACCCTTGGACAACCAGATTCAGCTGGGGTGATTTCTGATATTGTCACTCATACAAGGCAGGTTCCCTATAATGATATCGAAGCGCTTACCCTGCTTTTGGAGAAGGAGAGTCCCCATATTGCAGCACTCATTATAGAACCGGTCATGGGTAATATTGGACCAATTCTTCCTGAAGGTGACTATCTTAAGGAGGTCAGGGCAGTCACTGAGGAATATGAGGTTCTGTTGATCTTTGACGAGGTGATAACCGGATATCGGCTCGGAATAGGCGGGGCACAGGTACAATATGGCATTTCTCCTGATCTCTCCACATTTGGTAAAATTATCGGAGGTGGCCTGCCTATTGGTGCTTTTTGTGGCAGGAGGGATATTATGGAGATGACAGCGCCGGCAGGCCCGGTCTATCAGGCAGGGACGTTCTCAGGAAATCCATTAAGCCTTGCGGCAGGAGATGCTGCTCTGACGTATCTCATTGAACATCAGGAGATTTATGACCAGTTAGAGGCATATTCGTTGGCAATTGGCGAGACTATCAGTGATAGGGATGGATCATTTGTTCAGTCAGGTTCGATGTTTGCGTTCTTCTTTCGGGATACGCCTCCAACTGACTACAGGACTGCAAAAGAAGCTGATACAACACGATTCTCACGGTTTTGGAATGATATGCTTGCATGTGGTATCTTCCTTCCCCCATCCCAGTTTGAGACCTGTTTCCTCTCTGCTGCACATACACAAGAGGACATCAGTGACATCTGTTCTGCGTTTGAGACATGTCTGTGAGAATTGGTACCCGTGGATCACGTCTTGCCCTGGCTCAGGCACAGACCGTCAGTCGCCTGCTTGAAGCTGAAGGTGTTAGTACTGAGTGTGTCATCATCAGTACCCCCGGTGATGAGAAAACGGGTGTTCCTCTCCATGCAATTGGTGGATCGGGTGTCTTTGTCAGGGCTCTTGATGATGCTCTTATCAGAGGAGATATCGACATTGCCGTACACTCAATGAAGGACATCCCTGCAGAGCGACCAAAAGAACTGACTACGGGTGCTATACTTGTCCGTGATTCGCCGGCAGATTTTCTTGTATCTGAAAAAAACAGAGAAAATATAGCCATTATCGGAACATCAAGCACCCGAAGGACCGCCCAGATTCGACGAAATATGCAGGGAATAACAGTCAGGTCACTCCGGGGAAATGTTGATACCAGGCTTAAAAAACTAAAGGATGCAGAGTATGATGCAATTGTACTAGCTGAAGCTGGTGCACAGAGGCTTTCTCTCACCCTTCCAGGAGTACGGTTGGATCCAACTGTTTATGTCCCTTCTCCAAACCAGGGAACTATTGCCGTTGTCTGTCAGAGAGATGAGACTATCTGTACCATCCTTTCTCATATCGATGATCCGGTGACCAGAAATGATACCATGTTAGAGCGTGCTGTGATGGAACAGATAGAAGCAGGGTGTTTCACCCCTCTTGGTGTGTATGTACAAGAGAACTTTCTCATTGCCGAGGTACTTTCCCTTGACGGAAAGAAACAGTACCGTGTTGAAGAAGAAGTAACCAGTGTCAGGCAGGCAGAAGTGATAGGAAAACAGATAAAAAAAGAAGCTTCTGCACTCATAGAAGAAGCATACAGAACATTGGGGATATCACGATGAATGAGAAGAGTATACCTGTCGGAAAGGTATTTCTGGTTGGATCCGGACCTGGTGGCCTTTCAATGATGACCATACGAGCCCGTGATGTGATTGATACAGCAGATGTTATCCTGTATGATCAGCTCCCAGGAGACGAGGTGCTTGCATCCCTGCCACACTCTGCTCTCTGTATTGATGTCGGCAAATATGGATCCCATCATGTAAAAGAGCAGGGTGAGATAGAAGATCTAATGATAACCTATGCTAAATCCGGGAAATCAGTCGTTCGTCTTAAAGGAGGAGATCCATTCGTCTTTGGAAGAGGTGGTGAAGAACTTGAGATCCTGAAGAAACAGGACATCCCGGTTGAAGTTGTTCCCGGTATTACAAGTGCAGTTGCGGTGCCGGCATCAGTCGGGATTCCGGTGACCCATCGTGCCCATGCATCTCAGGTGACGTTTCTTACTGGTAATGAGGATCCAACAAAGAAGGAGTCTGCTATTGACTGGGAGTGGCTTGCCCGGTCACCAGGAACGATAGTAATCCTGATGGGAGTAAAGAATCTACAAAAAATCGCAGATGCTCTTATTAAGAATGGGAAACATCCTGATACCCTGGTTGCAGTCATAGAACGCGGATTCAGACCAGACCAGCGCGAAACTATCGGGACCCTGGCTGATATTGGAGAAAAAGCAGAGAAAGGAGGGGTTAAACCCCCGGCTATTATCGTGATTGGTGGTGTAGTCAGTTTGTATGACCCTGATGCAGAACGGGTTGTCAGATCCTGAATCCTGATATTATACCTGGGTTTCTATATTTTTTGGTAATATTTTTTCAGAATTGATTGGTAGCGCTCAAATCCAATATTTTCATAAGGTATTGTAATCAGCCTGATTTATGTATACTATTATCATATATCGTATTTTCAGGTTAATTCTCTTCTATTATTGATTTGGTAGATTTTTATCAGTCTTTCTGACATAAAAGATTCCTCATCGAAAACGATTGGTACGATTTGTATCCTCATATGAGAGGTTAATTGCCACAATTTTCCTTCCCCGTGATACCGTTTGAGAAGATTTTGTACTCTTCTTCACGGGAATTGGTAAATTCTTTAGAATACAGTGATTTTATTGGTGATTGTTAAGGTTTTTTTCTTCATTCTTCTGAAATAGCACAGAAATGAATAAGAAAAGAGCACCTATAAACGCGACACTCAGTATCAGTATAAAGATAATCTGCATGATATCACCCATCCCGGTCGATATATCAACTGGGCGGGAACACCAGAGGCAGGGGAAAACAACATCATAACTACCTTCTATGTTCTATTTGTCACAACACGTATGAATCCTGGTATACTACAGTTTGTGAATATGTTTCTTAGAAATTATCTATATTATTTTATCAGTTACCCTTGATGAGTTTACAGAATATTAACAATACGTGCCAATCAGTACAAAAAACGAATAATAGCTTTCCATTTCTCTGCTTTTTCTAATACCGGCATACCTGCATATGCCGGACTTGTTGATGGGAGTACACAAACCGTGACAATACCTGCTGAAATGATGTCAGGAAAAAATGCCTGGAAATATTTTCCGGCCCCGGTAACTCCGTTTAAGACGATGCACCTGATAGAAGGATGTAACTCCAGTAATCCTCTGATATCATTGGGTATTGGTTCCTGAATAGTACTATCACTGCTCCCTTCCCGTGTACAACTGAATAAGACGTCCCAGAGGAGAATCCCACGAAAAGAGAGAATATCCAGGCGCTTCTTATATGGCAATACGATAGGTATTCCAAGAATCATCTCTATAATAAGCCAGAACTGATTTTTCGGATTTCCATAATACTCCTGCCGGCTGAGCGACTTCTGACTTGGAAAAGATCCTAAAATCAGGATAATCGGTTCTCTCTCTCCAACTGGTGACAAACCCAAAGGAAAAGATGTATTTCTCTCTGATATACAAAATTCTGATTTTATGGTGTTTTTCTCTGATGAATATCCGGATTCCATAATCTTTCAATCCTGTGATGTTCAGGTCTTTTTCTGATACTATTTCGATAGAATTATCTGATATGCACAATAGTAGCATGTAATGACAAATGAGAGTAATGAGGAGGGATCCACAGTTCATATCCCATTTTTGGTCCTCTGTGCTGCATCAATCTCTCATATCTTTCTTATTACCACAACTATCTTTACCTTTCTTTTATTTCTTACTGCGAGCGGGACATCAATGGCCGATGCAAAAGCAATTACCCAGTTTCTCCTGCTCATATCTGGAATCAGTACCTGTATTGCATCAACCAGAATACGATTCATTAGTCCGGGAGTAATGTGCCTATATAGTCCTGGATTCCTGGGAATGGGGATTTTTCTCCTTGCCCTGAAGAGTGGAAGTCTTGCTATCCTGGCAGGAATCAATATTCTTTCAGGCATCGGTATCATTCTGTCAGGAATTGTGGTTACCCGGATAAAATCGTTTATCCCGACCGATATCATCGGTTTGATTATTTTTTTAACCGGATTTACACTTGGAATTCAGACATTACCACAGACCCTTTTATACAACCGGACTGATGCTATTCCAGGGTATATCGATCTTGTAATCATCACTGTGACCATCACGGTGTTTATTATCGTCACCGTCATCCAAAAGAACCGGTTTCGTCCATTTAATATCTTTGCAGCAATTTTTACTGGAATAATCTGCTCTATACCCGCGGGAATTATCAATATTCATACCTTGTTTGATTTTAGTCGGACACCTCTGTTTTTACTTCCCATTCCGCCCATTATCCTGCCACAGGTTGGAATATCAGCCCTCCCGGGATGTATTATCCTTATTATCGCAGCAGTAGCAACAACTGGTGCCGTTGTCGGTCTGTACGAACGGGAAGCATCAGATACCAAAGAAGCATTTTGCTATGACCGGATTGGCAGGGGAATTATTCTCTCAGGAATTGCCACCGTGACCGCAGGGGTATCAGGAGGTGGCTATATTGGCGCTCACCCGCAAAATGCCGGCCTTTCTGTCGCTTCAAATACCTTTCACCGGCATATCGGATATCTGACCGGCATAATTCTCATCTGCATAAGCTGTACTCCCCTCTTTCAGAGTATCTGTTTTGCCATACCGGTTGCCGTACTTGCAGCTGTCATCATCTGTATATCCATGTATCTGATTCTCACAGGCATCAGTATCATGGGTTCGCATCTCATTGATTCTGACCGGTCACTCATCCTTTTTATTCCTGCAATAACCGGCATCTCAATCGAACTTATTATTCATTCTTTTGCTCCTCATTCGCTCCTCTTCTCCGGAAGTGGAATTGCGATAGCTGTCGGTTGTATACTTTCACTAGCCCTGCATCACTTGTTCAGACTTGGAGAAGAAGGACCGCACTTTCTCTGGGATTCTGAAAATGATGATATCGGGGATATATTTATTTTCATTGATATGGCAATTGCTCCAGGTTCGATAAAAAACGCTGTCATTCCCAAGATCCTGGCTGCAGTAACTGAATCTCTTGAGACGATTCAATCAGAGCATCTTACTAAAAACCTGATTTCAATCAGAATAACTAACCGTAACGATTCAGTTTTGGTTACGATTCAGTATACTGGCACTGAAATTGTTCTTCCAGAAGAGAAACCTGACATTTCAGATTTTGATGCTGATTCCAATTCATTTAATCTCTTTTCTGGTTATCTTGTCAGGCATTATGCATCAGAGGTACAGATCTGTTCTCATCAGGAAGATTGTACCCTTGATCTCATTTTTAATATCGGAGAAGGTGAGATCTGATGGCAAAGCGACCGCATGATCTCATTTATTCTGTTGACGAAAATCCACCACTTCGGATTACTCTCGTCAATTCTCTTTTGTATATTGCTGATCAGGGAGTTGATATTACGTATGCTCTCTTACTGGCTCCTTTGATTGGGTGTAGTCCAGGCCTTGGGCTATCCCTGGTATCAGCAACCCTGCTTGTCCATGGAATTGGGACATTTCTCCAGGCGTATGGTAAACACGGCATCGGTTCAGGCTATCTGATGACTGCAGGAACTGATGAAGCATATATGGTTCAGTCAATGTCACTAGCCCATATTGGTGGTCTCTCACTGGTGTTTGGGATGACACTACTATCAGGTGTACTCCAGCTTGGTCTCTCACGGATTATCAGGTATGTCAGATGGCTCTTTCCTCCTGAAGTAACCGGTGTAATCATCGTAGTGCTTGGTTTTTCTCTTATTCCCTATAGTGCTGACCTTATACAAAATTCCCAGACGACAGAAGAAGGGCTGATAATATCAATAGCACTTACACTCTGCACTCTGCTCCTCATCGTACTCGTGAGCCGGTTTGGCAGGAAGATAAGTCCATATGCCCTTCTCATTGGTATCGCACTGGGTTCACTTGCAGGCATGTGTATTGGTATGATAAACTCTGAAGCGATTGAACTGATAATAACACTGCCTCTGTTTGCATTTCCCGATTTTTCACATCTCTCGTGGTCATATAATATGGCCACTCTTATTCCGGTTCTCATTGCAATGCTTGCAACCACTATTCAGACTATCACAAATGTAACTCTGGCCGGGAAAGCAAATGATGCCAGGTGGATGCGACCTGATCAGAAAGAGATACAACAGGGTATCACTGCAGTAGGGATAACAAATATTCTTGCTGGTCTTTTTGGGTGTATCGGTACCAATACAACGACGAGTTCAGTAGGCATATCCATTGCCACACGGATGACATCCCGTCGTATAGCCCTTGTTACCGGATGTATTATGATCCTGTTTGCGTTTGTACCTAAAATATCCGGACTTTTTATGCTAATTCCACAACCGGTCCTTGGAGCTGTGATTATGTATGTCATCGTGTTTCTTATTAGTAATGGATTTGCGGTTGTCAACACCCGGATGGGAGGAGAGAAGAAAAAACTGATAACTGGTACCAGTATCATGATTGGTCTTACCTGGTTTGGGATGCCTGATCTGTATAAAAATGTACCTGAATTCCTTGCCCCTCTCTTTGTATCACCAATAACGATTGCAACAACAGTTGCAATTCTCTTATACCTTCTCTTCAACTTTGGATCTAAAGAGATCCGGAAGTTACGTATCGATGATATCACAGACGATCCGCATACTATCAAAACATTTGTTAATAAAACCGGAAAAGAGTGGGCTGCACCAAAGGACGTTATGGCGCGTGTCTGTATGGCTCTTACTACCTTGTATGAGTTGATCCAGGAGGGAGTTATTTCAACTTCAGATCTCACCATCGAATTAATCTTCAGAGAATCAGATATACGCTCTATCATCACCTATAACGGAGAATTGTGTGAGATTCCGTCCCATCCTCCAACTCCCGATGAACTTATTGATAACGATAATGCTGTATTTTTCTTAAATGCCTATCTTATTAGCCGATATGCCGACAGGTTCTCTACATCCTGTTCCCATGGAATGTCAAGAATTACATTAACATTTTATCAGTAGGGACGCACCATTGGATAAAAATTCCACAATCTCTAAATCATTTTCATGTTGGAAATAGTATGTGGATCTTCAGAATCAATCTCATGGAACAAGAGGAGTGTCACTGGCAGGAGTAGTGTTGACAGACCTCTCTAGAATACGCGCATATTACACTCATACGATTACTGCACTTTTGTG
Organism: uncultured Methanoregulaceae archaeon; assembly: GCA_964428385.1. Taxonomy (GTDB): domain Archaea; phylum Halobacteriota; class Methanomicrobia; order Methanomicrobiales; family Methanospirillaceae; genus JAFGOM01. The sequence continues at coordinate 14,107 of CAYRYR010000011.1, read as the reverse complement.
GATTCATAATACAGACTGAAAGAAATTTTCACAAAAAACAATACTGAACTTAAGTGAATAGCGCTGAAATAACGGTTTTTTTGATCCACAATAACTCGAATAAATCGTATCCTAAAACCCGTTTAAGATAAATAATAGGTTAAATCTCTGTATTTTTCATATTCGTGCTTGTTTTTAGGTTCCATAAAGAGAGATAAAAAAAAGAGAACCCGATACTACAGCTTTTTTCATAGTTACCATAAATCCTTTGATACGGTTCTGCATATATCCTAACATACCATTCATGGAGGAATGAAACATGAAACAAGTATCTGTAAAAATACTCTGCTTAGTAATTTTCATCTGTTGCCTTCTGGCACTACCAGCTGCCGCAGATGTGGGATCGACAATAACGAAGTCTGCTTATCTTTCGCAAGGATCATATCCGTATCAGACCCAGATCCAGATATCATCTGATGCAAGCATCGATCTTTATTCTCCTGCAGGAGCAGACTTTGATCTCTATGCGAAACAGGGTGGGAACTGGCCGTCATACACGAGCTATAAGTATGACTATACCTTGGCAGAAACCGGGTCCGCACAGTATAAACATATGAATGTAGGGCCTGGACTCTGGTATTTTAGTATTGATCCGGTATATGGTAGTGGCACGTTCACCTTCACCGCTACGAGTGGATTGGTAACACCAGTGCCAACATACACCCCCCCTCCCGGACCATGCACTCCTGTTGAGTCCAAAACAAAGACTGGAAATCTTGATCAGTATGAGTATGATTTTTATACATTTGCCGTGAATAGTGCCCGGACTGATCTTATCTGGAATCTTTTCGGACCACAAAATACGAGACCTGTTGGTCTTGCTCTTCAATCGTCTTCTACGGCAGATGCAGATTTTAACATCTACATTTCTTATAACAAGTATCCAAGTGAATACAAATACGACTGGGCAGATACATCGTATGGCCCGGATGGGTATGTAACAATCAAAAACCCAAAACTGGGATATTACTATGTCATGGTAAAATCCCTTAAAGGAAGTGGCAATTACCAGCTTGACTATCAGGCCTTTTCCTGTTATGCACCAACACCCACGACAACACCGATAACACCGTGTACACCCATCTATCAGTCAACGAAGACTGGAAATTTAAACACCGGAGGGTATGATTACTATTCATATTCTGTGGGCGGTTACCGTACTCTTCTCACCTGGGACCTGACCGGACCACAGAATACAAGACCTGTAGGCCTTGCTCTTGCGTCATCTTCAACAGCAGATGCGGATTACAACATCTATATTGCCCTGAACCGGTATCCTACCCAGACCAATTATGACTGGGCAGACACATCATTCGGACCTGACGGGTATATTGAATTGCCGACCCCCTCAACAGGGACCTATTATGTAATGGTCTATGCAAAGAGCGGGTATGGAACCTATACACTTGATCAGAAATCATACAACTGTGGAGGGGGGGGAGGATGCAGCCCATCATATGACTATGTTGATTCAGGAACCCTTACAACCGGTTCATTTGACCAGTATTCTTTTGATCTGGCAGGATCAAAGAAGCGACTCCGTTGGGATCTTACCGGGCCATATTATGGGAATGCAAATTATAATTTATATGTTGCCAGGGACCGGAATCCCAGTACAAGTAGTTATGACTGGTCTGATACTTCCTATGGACCAAATGCCGCGGTTGAGATTACAAACCCGGTGGTAGGAACCTATTATGCCAGAGTCTATGCAATGCAGGGCAGTGGTTCGTATCAGCTTCGAACCCGGAGTTATAACTGCTAATTAAATCTCTCTTTTTTTAAGATTGCACCTATTCTCTGAATACGTACCAGGTCCATTGTAGACATATTTGTGATTATGCAGAGCATTTCAGAATAATTGGGGGTAAAACGGAGGTTATTTCAGAGCGCACACGATGATTGCGCTACATAGATTAAGGTAGACCGTTTAAAAAGTAATATTATTAAAGATTTGACCTGGAGGGGTTATGGTACACTACCAAATTTGGATTGAGTGGATATAACTCAATTAGAAGTCCTGATTCGATATTTTCGTATGGTGTCTATCGACACGTTACAGAGAATGATAGATATGGACTCTAATCTAGTGATACGGAATGATTTACTTGTATTTTAAAAGTGTAGTATGTATCAACTAATTAGCTCAGGTAATGATATTGTTTGTTTTTTTCCAAGATAAGATAACAAAACATTTATTTCCCCTTTTGATATCTCCTTTGCGTCCAGTTTAGATAAGCCCGCTTAATAATCTGTCCTGAATACAAGTAATATTATTCTTAATCGCGCATATCGGGTTTGTATGATTAGAAATCTGTATATGGTCTAAAATGATAAAAAAATCATTATAAAGAGAAATGAACAGATAATGTCATCACACAAATAAAATCAGACAATTTCAGAGGTGGTGTGAGGGATACCTTGATGTGAATTACCATTTTAGGGTTACTACATGTGTATAACCTCTGATAGGACCGAAGAAGACAGGGAATGTCAATAGGTTGAAAAAAGGTGCACTATATATAAAAAAATTTCAGGTGTCATCTGAAATCAATTTTCTATGGATGGATCAGGGTAAGAAATCAAATAATCATTCATTTTTTCATCTTTCTGGCTGAGATGTTCACAATAAAAGACAGGTTGATTAAACTACAGCTTTTTTTATAGTTACCGATAATCCTATGAGACTGGTCTGCATATACCTTACTATACCAATCATGGAGGATACCACAATGAGACTAGTACATGTTACTCTGATAAGTATGCTCATCTTAACCTGCTGCTTTCTGGCACTTCCGGTTGTCGCAGATGATGAAGCAACGATAACACAAGCAGGATACACGGTATTACCCGGACCCTGTAGTCCTGTTGAGAGCAGTTTAAAGACAGGATCCCTTAACCAGTATAAGTATGATTTTTATACATTTGCCGTGAGCAGTGCACGAACAGATCTTATCTGGAATCTTTTTGGACCCCAGAACACGAGGCCTGTTGGCCTTGCAGTTGAGTCTTCTTCAACCGCAGATGCAGATTTTAATATCTACATATCGTTTAACAGTTATCCAAGTGAGTATGATTACGACTGGGCTGATACATCGTACGGACCGGACGGGATAGTATCTATCACAAATCCAAGCCAGGGGTATTACTATGTAATGGTCAAATCCCTGAAGGGAAGTGGTGATTACCTGCTTTATTATCGGGGATTTAACTGTTACACGCCAACTCCGACAATAACTCCGATAGAGCCGTGTAAACCTATTTACCAGTCAACAAAGTCAGGGAATTTAAACTCCGGAGGGTATGAATATTATTCATATGATGTAAGTGGATACCGGACCCTGCTTACCTGGAAACTAACCGGACCCCAGAACACAAGGCCGGTCGGCCTCTCTGCAGCCTCATCTTCAACTGCAGATGCGGATTATAATATCTATATTGCCTTAAACCGGTATCCGACCCAGACCAGTTATGACTGGGCTGATACATCGTATGGACCGGACGGGAATATTGAACTACCATCCCCCTCAACCGGAACCTATTATGTGATGATCTATGCAAAGAGTGGTTCCGGGTACTACACATTAGATCAGAAATCATACAACTGTGGAGGTGGTGGATGTACTCCATCATATGATTATGTTGATTCCGGAACCCTTACCACTGGTAACTTTGACCAGTATTCATTTGATCTGGCAGGATCTAAAAAACGGCTCCGCTGGGACCTGACAGGGCCGTATTATGGAAATACAGACTATAATCTATATGTTACCCGTGACCGGGATCCCAGCCCCAGCAGTTATGACTGGGCAGATGTGTCATATGGACCAAATGCGGTCGTTGAGATAACAAATCCGGTGAAAGGAACCTATTACGCACGAGTCTATGCAACGCAGGGCAGCGGTTCGTATCAGCTCCGGACCCGGAGTTATAACTGTTAATTTTTCCAATTTAGACCGTCTTCTTTTTTTTTACATTATCGGATTCACTGATTATAGTGCCCAGCATAACGTATTGGAATAATCAAGTAAAACGGAGGTTATTCTGAGACGTGCACGCTAATCGCGCTACATAATTTAAGGTAAACTTTCAAGGAAGTTTTGCCATTAACCATACATATCCCTGATACCAGGAATGAGAGTGATATAATTAGTGTCACAGTGTGATTTCAAAATGGGATTATAATCCTGGTATCGCACAATTTGTTCACGTACATCTTCATATGAGGGTATCAAAATAGCATATGGTATCTGCATGACTATATCTTCAGTTCTTCAAAAAGATCAGACCATTCCCTTTCTTGAATTTAAAAATATAACGATGTACATTGGAACTCTCCGTGTACTTGACTCAATATCTGTTACTATTCCGGCTGGGGAGCATATTGCGATTCTTGGTCCGAATGGATCTGGAAAATCATCCTTTGTAAAGGCAGTTACCCGCGAGTATCATCCTGTTGTTCAGGGCAGGGAGATAACATACAGGATATGGGGGCAGGACAGGTGGGATGTATTTAAATTGAGATCACACATCGGCATTGTCTCTTCTGATCTTATGTATCGTTGTTCCAGGGAGATGTCCGGACGAGAGATGATACTATCAGGATTTTTCAGTAGTATCGGTCTCTTTAACCATATGGTAACACCAGAGATGGAGAGAAGAACAAATGAGATAGGAACATTATTAGAAATACAACACCTTATGAATCGAAAAATCCCAAAAATGTCGTTTGGAGAAGCAAGAAGATTCTTAATAGGCCGTGCTCTTGTACATAATCCCAAGGTTCTCATTCTCGATGAACCAACTAACAGTCTTGATCTCCATGCTCTTCATACTCTCAGGCAGACAATGCGAATCATTGCCAGATCAGGAACTATGATTATGCTCGTTACTCACAACCTTCCAGATATCATCCCTGAGATCTCCCGGGTTATCATGATACATAATGGCCGAATATATAAAGATGGAAGAAAGGAAGACCTTCTGACTGATGAACTAATCAGCAGGCTCTTCTCAGTTCAGGTAACAATTCACCAGGAGGAAGGGTACTATTATGCAACTGGATACTAATTGAGATGGTTTACTGTATGGCCTGCAATACTTAACACTATTACAGGTTTGATGTCCTGTTCAACTCGATTATGAATATTTAGGAGGATACGAAATCAATTCATCCTTTTTGCCCCTTATAAGTCCTGCTTTTTCATACAATCGAAAAACTCTGGAATCTTTATCCCCTGTCAAAAGTTCACGGTATTACAGTTCAGTCTCTATGCAGATACAAGGGTAAGGTGTACATCCTTATTCCATCCTGCGATAACAATCTGAACCATTAATCAGTCTTATTATATTCCTCAACTCTTGTTCTTGTTCTCATTCCTGACCAGTGTCTCCAGATAATACCCGTACCATGTGACCCTTTTGATTCTGATAACAGAATCATCGTTGTAAATACCTAGAAAAGAATTAGATGTGTTTTACCACTGTACCTTATCAACAGGTCAGATGAAGGATAGCTACATATTGCCTCTCTTCTTTTTGAATGGCCATACAAATTTCAGGTGTCTTTTTGACTATTACGTCAAACTGGTTGAGAAATGTTGATGCCTCTTTTGTGATAGGTAAGGCGCCATACTGGCCGGTGCCGATATAGACAACCGCTGGTTTTTCAGGGATAAAATCAAGTTCCTCAATGCATAATGGAGTATGTCCATATTCAGATCTCTTATGTTTCGATAGCTTCTTTTTTCGTTTCGTGACACTTCCATTGGTATGGATGATACAATCATCTTCATATCTGATTCCATTGAGTTCAATCCAGCCAAATCCTGTCACAATGGTATTCACATCTTTGATAATATTGCCTCTATATTCTGACTATAGCTCATGGGTAACAAAAAGCTATCTGATACGAAGGAGAGATCAGTAAAAAATTATACTTAATAGACATTATTCATAGGTATTGGTGTGTCGTATAGAAATTTGAGAACTGTTTCTATTACTATTTTTTAATATCAGGATTTAGGCAATCCGATTGATAGATTTTTTCATGTATATCTCCTGCAGGTACTAACAAGATATACTAGAGATTTGTGATATCATGCATAGGAGGAATATTTAATTGTAATGATCAGACAAAAGGAATATGTTAAGGATACTGTATGACAGAGAATTTAATACCTTCGATGGAGGAGAATCCGAGAGATATCATACATACACTCATTATTGAGGATGTCTATGATGCTTTTTCTACCCGTCCACAAGGACTGACCTCCGCTGAAGTTAGTGCCAATCTCTTATTATACGGAAAAAACACGCTTCAAAAAACTAAAAAAAAATCAATCTTACTTCGTTTTTTAGCTAATTTTACACATCTGATGGCATTGTTACTCTGGATTGGAGGTATTGTAGCATGTTTTGCACAAATGCCTGAGCTTGGCATTGCTATCTGGATGGTCAATCTCATTAATGGTATCTTCTCATTCTGGCAGGAATTTCGCGCAGAAAAAGCAGCACAAGCACTAATGAACCTTCTTCCCCACTATGTCAGGGTCTTGCGTGAAGGAGTGATTCAGGAGATAATCGCTGAAGATCTTGTTCCTGGTGACCTTATGGTGCTTGCAGAAGGGGATCATATATCCGCAGATGCCAGACTCATCGAGGTAGCAGCCCTGAGAGTTGATCAGTCAATTCTTACTGGGGAATCACATCCTGTTAAAAAGGTACAAGATCCTTTTTTTCAGTCTGGTCTTTCCAGGATAGAACTCCCAAATCTTGTTTTTGCGGGAACTTTTGTTGCATCAGGTACTGGAAAAGCGGTTGTTTTTGCCACCGGTATGGGGACTGAATTTGGTAAAATCGCGCATATGACCAATGCAATGGAAGAAGAAAAAAGCCCACTGCAGAAAGAGATGGTATATGTTACCAGAATGGTGAGCACCATTGCAGTAAGTATCGGGGTACTCTTCTTTTTAATCCTCCTTGTTTTGACAACTGTTACCGTTGCAGAGAGTTTTATCTTTGCACTCGGTATGATTGTCGCATTTGTTCCTGAAGGGCTGTTGCCAACGGTAACCCTCGCTCTGGCACGGGGATCGCAGAGGATGGCACAGAGAAATGCTCTTATTAAACGATTATCAGCAGTAGAGACACTGGGATGCACTTCAGTTATCTGCACCGATAAGACGGGAACCCTTACTCAGAATGAGATGACTGTCAATAAGCTCTGGGTCTCCCGAATGCATCTGACAGTAACCGGAGTCGGGTATGCACCAGAGGGAGATATCCTTTCAGAGGGGCAGCAAGTCAAAGATGATATCAAAGGAGATCTTCACCAGCTCCTGGTTGCATCCAGCCTCTGTACAAATGCAAGACTTCTGCAACCAGATGTAACTTCAACCCAATGGACAATTCTTGGTGATCCAACAGAAGCTGCAATTCTGGTAGCTGCCAGGAAAGGAGGGGTTACTGTTGAGCATGAGAATGAATTGTCACCCCGAATCAAAGAATTTCCTTTTGAATCACGTAGAAAGATGATGAGCACGATTCACCTGACCCGCAATCAGGAGGTGCTCTACCTCAAGGGAGCACCAAATAATGTAATTTCACTCTCAACATCAATACAAATACAGGGAAGTGTATTACCGCTCAATGAAGAACTGAAAAAAGAGATTGAGCAGATAAATGATGAATATGCATCTGAAGGGCTACGGGTTCTCGCTGTTGCTATGCGAACGCTTCCTGATGATGTATCATCGCGTCGGGAGGATACTATCGAGACAGATGTAACCTTCCTCGGACTTATTGCAATGATGGACCCTCCACGTCCTGAAGTTGCATTGGCAGTTTTAAAATGTAACCGTGCCAGCATCAGAATTATCATGATAACCGGGGATTACGGGCTTACCGCGAAGAGTATCGCACGAAAAATAGGTATCATTGGGAAAGATACTACTACTATCATCACGGGAGCTGATCTTGATGGTATGAATGACCTAAAATTACAGAAAATGTTACAGACAGAGGTCATTTTTGCTCGTGTTGCACCTGAACACAAACTTCGGATAGTCAGTACTCTTCAGGACATGGGACATGTTGTCGCCGTCACCGGGGATGGAGTGAATGATGCTCCGGCTATTAAAAAAGCTGATATCGGAGTTGCAATGGGAATTAGTGGAACTGATGTGGCGAAAGAAGCGGCAGATATGGTATTGACTGATGATAATTTTGCATCAATTGTCAATGCAGTTGAAGAGGGACGTGGGGTCTATGCCAATATCAAAAAGTTTACTGGCTATATTTTTACCAGTAATACGCCGGAAGCAGTCCCATTCATCCTCTTTGCATTCAGTAAAACCAGAATCCCTCTTGCACTAAATGTTATGCAAATCCTCTCTATAGATCTTGGAACTGATCTGATGCCAGCCCTTGCTCTTGGAGCAGAAGCACCAGAATCCGGGATCATGAATAAGCCGCCACGGAATATGAAGGAACATGTCATCACCAGGTCTCTCCTTATTCGATCCTATCTCTGGCTTGGTCCGATTCAGAGTTTTGCTGCGATGTCAGCATTTTACTTCCAGTACTGGACAAATGGATACTGGGGTCAGTTTTTAGATCTACCTTCTACCGGACCACTGTATCACTCTGCCACAGCAATGGCACTTGCTGCTGTGGTAACCACACAAATTGGTAATGTACTTGCCCACCGGACAGATAGAAGTTCTATCTTTGAAGTTGGTTTCTTTTCCAACCGGCTGGTATGGATGGGCATTACAATTGAACTTGTTCTGATTATGTGTATCACCTATGTTCCAGCTCTCCAGCAGCTATTTGGAACTGCAGCGTTCCCCCTGGAAAACTGGTTGTTTTTGTTTGCCTGGGCACCGGTCCTTTTGATAGCAGAGGAGGTACGAAAAGGATTTCTCCGCTGGTATGAACAAAGAACGGTTTCTACGAATCTAGAAAGGAGAATTGTATGAAGATCATAATTATTGGATGTGGCCGGATGGGTTCAGGGCTGGCACTTAGTATGAGTCGTTCCCATCATCAGGTTACCGTCGTTGATAATAACCCGGATGTGATTGAACGTATGGGTCCCGGATTTTCCGGTCAGATAATAATTGGCGATGCCCTGGATAAGGAATCCCTGATAAAAGGAGGTATCACAAGGGCAGACGGACTTGCTGCAGTTACCGTGAGTGATACAATTAATGTCGTCGTTGCACGGGTTGCACGATCTGTGTTCCGTGTCCCTAAAGTCGTTGCACGGACCCATGATCCACAGAGCTCAGAGGTCTATAAAAGATTGGGAATTCAGACTGTGACAAATGTTACACTTGGCATTTCTCGATTTTTAGAACTTCTGACGTTTTCTCATCTTGAAATTACTCACACGCTTGGAAACGGAGAGGTAGGTATTGTCAGGTTTGAGATTCCATCTCTTTTCATTGGGCATATGGTAAAGGATATTACCGTTTCAGGTGAGATTCAGGTTATTGCTTTGACCAGAGGCGGAAAAACGGGTATTCCTTCAACAGGGACCGTTTTTTTGAAAGGAGATATTCTTCATATATCAGTTGAAGAACATTCTGTTGAGCGTCTCAAATCTTTAATGAAGTTTACGTGAAAAAGGAGGTGAATTAATTACCATGCAGATTCTTATTGTCGGTGGGGGAAAAGTCGGTACCTATCTTGCACACCTTCTTCTTGCTGGCGGCCATATGGTGAAAATCGTTGAAGGAGCACGAAAAGAGGTACAATTACTTGGAAAGGAATTCCCTGCAGAGGTAATCATCAAAGGGAATGGTGCAGATCCTGATATCCTTGAAGCTGCCGGAATTCGCACTGCTGATGTTGTGGCGGCTGTGACACGGTTTGATGAGATGAATCTTGTCGTTACAAGCCTTGCAAAATTTGAATATCGGGTTTTAAAAACAATTGCCAGGGTTAATATCCCAAAAAATGCCTGGCTTTTCACACCGGAAATGGGAGTTGATGTCGCACTGAACCAGGCTGACCTGATGGCTCATCTGATAATAGAAGAGATGTCACTTGGAGACATGATGGCACTTCTCAAACTCCGGAAAGGTCAGTACTCGCTTGTTGAAAACATTGTGAGTGCAGGGTCTCTGGCAGATGGAGCAGCGATACAGGATCTCAATCTTCCCTCAGAGTGTATTCTTTCTGCAATTATCCGGAAAGGCGACCTTATCATCCCCAGGGGAAGTACAGTTCTTCTTGCCGACGATGAGGTACTCGCTGTTGTTCATGTATCTGTTCTCAGCAGTCTTTCAGTTATCATGAAAAAACCTGAGTAATCAGTGTTATTTGATTTTTCGTAATTTTTAGGGTTACCACAATGCAATAAGAAATCCAATTTTATAACTTGATATATTTAAATTAATAGCTTAATTAATAGAATAATTAGACCATTATATAAGATCTAATTTCTCCATTTCAGGATTAGAGGGATTTATTTCATTTCATTGATGTATTCTCTTATACAAAAAGTCAGATCCCCTGTGCAATCAGCATTCCGCTTGCTATACTTGTAGCAAATATATCAGTATCAGATTCAGCAAAACCGCATCTGGGTTATAATTATGATGATTCACCGAGTATCGCAGGATCTAAAAACTGGTAAAGACCGGGTTCACCGGGATATATTGGCTTGAAGGGAATTAAGCTGTCTGGACAACAGTAGGATACCCGGTATTTCCATAATTTTTGTAGCACCATTGTTTGGTTACCCATCTTTTAATATCTGCAGCGTCCAATAGGGCAGTATATTTTTAATTATTCTGGTGGCATCTGTCTTTGTGCTCTGTCTGCATCTGAAACAATCCCCTATGAAATCAGTGGGAAGACGAGAGAAATCGAGTTTCTGAATTACCCTGCGTTGGTGCTTGCGAGGGTAAATAACCCTGGGACGACGCTGGTTTCGACCTGCTGTTTGCCTATATCAACGATAAGAATATTGTCCGGAATACCATACCTATGACCACTCCTGTGTTAGATAAAATCAAAATCCTATGGCTGCACCGGTTGTTTTTGTTGCTACATCGATGTCGTTTATGATGCCACTGGGATAATCCTGTGAGGAGATCCCAGATCCCTTAGACATCCCGGGTGTGGATCGTGACGTTGCCTGGAAGGGAAATTGCCGTGTTCCGCTTTGGAAGATATGCTTTCCCGGAAGATGTGGATACGACAGTGTCCCGCTTACAGGAAGGGCTAAAAAACTAAGGGATTGCAGCCGTAAGCCAGTTGTTTCTGATGCGGTTTGACCCCTGGTAGATGCCCGGGGTTCGTATGGCGAAATGAGGTGAGAATCGAGATACATAAGTAGGGTCACGGCCCACAGAGATCATTTCAGGACTTCAACGCATCTCATTTCAATGATCGTCTGATTGATAATACTTTCAGGATTTGAACTTCTAATTTTCATACACGAGGATGTATAGCATGTGAACTCCGGTTCCGGAACATATCATGTATCACCCCGATGTCCCAGAGAATGACATTATCCCCCAAATCATAGGTCTTTTCCAAAAAACTTTTTCCAATAATGAGATAATAGAGGGTCATGTCTTCTTTTTTCCGTTTATGGGAAGTGAAGTATGTCTCCTTTTTTTCAATCAGGTGAGAGTATACACTCATGGCATTCACACCATCCTGCCATTTTACCTCACAGAACATCGTATCAAAATTCCCAGTTGCGATGAGATCTATTTCGACTTCCTTGTACCACCATCTGCGGCAATCCTGAAAGACAAAAGGAAGGAGTTCCCTGCTGTTAAATTCCCATATTAGATCCTGAATACAATCTTCAAATTTTCTCCCGACATATGCCGCAAATGTTGGTTGAATTAGGTTATGCATAAGTTCTTCCCCTTTACCCATCTCAACAAATTTCGTGTTTGGGTATACATACCTGAACCAGAACGAGAAGTAATTGTCAGAAAGAAAATACTGTCCTCTTTTACTTCGGTGAGACTCCCCTGCAGGGATCTCTCTTCGTATCAGTTGAAGACTCATAAGAGTCTGAAGATATTTAGAGACGGTAGCGGTTTCAAGTCCGGTATTCTGTGAGATCTTTGAAAGTGTGGTAATTCCTTCTGATACTGTCCGAAGTATTGAGAAATAATATCTGGGTTCTGAAACTTCAGTCTGCAGAACAAATTCCGTGTCTCTGAACATAACTGAGTCTTCACGGAGAATCTTTTGTGTTATGTTTTCAAATATCCCTTTCGTTATATCTGCTTTGAGTAGATATGCAGGAGTTCCGCCAAACACTGCAAATAAATGGACAGCTTTTTCAAAATCCTGGCAGTAATCAAGAATGTTGATAAACCGCAATGGTTTAATTAGGTATTGTCCGGTCCTTCTGCCATAAAGTGGACTTCTGTACTGCATCGTCATCTCTTCCATCATCCGTATTGATGAGCCGGAGAGGATGAGAAAGATCTGAGAATCTTTCATCCAGGTGTCCCAGTGATACTGAATTATCGATGGGAGGGAAGGATCTTCTCTGACCAGATACGGAAATTCATCATAAGCCAGGACCACCCTTCTATCAGCATGGGATCTGATATATGAAAAAACTGAATCCCAGTCTTTGAAGATAACTGAATTGAGATGGGAATCGTTGTAAAAATGAATCAATTCGTGAGATACCTGTTTGAGCTGAAGATCGTGTGTCTCTTCACGGGCAAGAATCCGTAATCCGGGCTTATCGGTGATAAATTGGTCAATAAGTTCTGATTTACCTACTCTTCGTCTCCCATATATGATAATAAATTCAGCAGAAGAGTCTGAAAAACGCTCATTTAAAGAATGCATCTCATCATGGCGATCAAGAAACATGATGTGTAAAAGAATAACTGGCTAACTATATTATAATATCTGAAATTATGATACTTCTGAGTATTATATTCCAGAGTAGTATTATAGTGCCCGGCATTACCGTATGGAATAATTGAAGTGAAATGGACGTTAATCCACGGCGTGCACGCTATATAAGTAAAAATATTGGCCGGCTTTTTCATCAGGAATATAATTACATTGCCCTTTTTGGCGTTTTTATTTAGTATTTCTGATGAAAGGTACTCCTCTATCTGGATATTATACTAGGAGGGTGTCCGAGAACTCCTGGTTTTTAAAAAAGCTTCTGAATAGAGAGCTTTTTAGGTGCATTAATTTGCAAATGAACATCAAAATGAATTGTCAAAATTGGTGATTTGCCATTCTCGAACAGCCTGCTAGTTTAGGCAATCAACTAACACATTGCCGGTAACCACTGTAATGGTAAATCCTTTAAGAGAATAGACACTTGAAATTCCGGAAATATTCCGAAAAAAAGATAGTAGCATCAATAGTGGCATATGGTTCTGAAAAATCAAGGAAACGTGCCCGTTCTTCAGTAAAAAACAGAGAATCGATAACATCAAATTCACCGGCTTTCATTCACACCAAGGCATCATCCAGACAAGGCCAGTGGTATTAACAGGCATCCCGGTTTTCGTCTCCTATAATAATCTCCATTTGTTTATAGTAATTCCTTTTATAATACCACCATTATCCCGTATGGTAAAGGATGGATAATCCTGTTCAAGAACAACATTGATGATGTGGTTTGTATCTGGTGGTGTTTATGCACTGATCTGGAACATCATAAGGGGAAAAAGTGTCCAGATGATCAGGAATACGAGAAATAATTGAAAACAGGAAATATTCATGCGTTACAGGAACAATAATTAGTAAAATCTAAAAAAAGCATCGATTTTCTTTTTTCGACATTTTTTGATTATCCTTCACACGATTATCTTTTTGAAAGAAGTAGAAAACCTGATAAAGCATTAAACAGTTCATGGCTCTGTCTGAAAAACAAATGATACCATATCATCACGTTCAGGCAGGATGTAATTATAGGGTATTCTAACTTTTATATTGACAATGATCTATATTATTTTAGAATTCCAACCGCAGAGGACGCAGAGGAACGCAAAGAGTGGAACCCAAGTGTCAGATACTCTGTGAACCACACTCCCCTCCGGGATTACATCAT
>CAYRYR010000010.1:0-43715 GCA_964428385.1 uncultured Methanoregulaceae archaeon | reverse complement strand
CTGATAGGTGTGTATTGCGAATTATTATAGTGCATTACGAAATGCTGGCAGGTCTCAAAGAGCCTGATCCAGAAATAGGTTTATCAGGTACCTCTGGACCAAGGTTCTTCATGACAAATCCGTCATTGGATGGTCTCGTATAACATTAAGCCCCCTCATTACTGAGTCTCTCAATTACGATCGCAGCATCTGCAAGAGTATCCACGATACTATCAGGTTTAGTTACACATGTTAATTCAGTCTCCCTGCCATTCCCGGTCCTGACAAGAATTGTATAAGATCCGGCTTTCTTTCCAAATTCGATATCTACGGAGGAGTCTCCTACCATATAGGACTCATGGGGATCAAACTGAAAATCACAGGCTGCTGTCTGCATCAATTTCAATCCCGGTTTTCTGCAGAGACAATTATCATCAGGGTGATGGGGACAGTAATAGATCCCCCTGATAGTCACACCTTCATCCATGAGGAGATTCGTTAATCGCGAATGAATCTGGTCAAGTTGTTCTTCAGTAATCAGCCCTCTTCCTATCCCTGATTGATTGGAGATAATAATCATGTTAAAACCAGCCTTCTGAAGTCTTTTCAACCCCTCGAGAGCTCCCGGAAGAAATGTAATTTTTTCTGGATCTGAAAGATAGGGATGGTTCTCAATAATTGTTCCATCACGATCGAGGATAACATATCGCAAAAATGGATTTTGGAAACTGCTATTTTTTCTCAACAGAATAACCCGCTCTCCTGTGCATCCTGATAAAATGTTTTTACCGTATCAAGGGTTACCTCATCAAGTGCTTTTCCAAGTAATGGAATTTTTTTCAGGATATCTGGTGGCACGGTGATTATATGGCAGCTACACATTTCTGCCTGGATGATATTATATATCTCTCTTGTACTTGCCCAGAGGATTTGAGTGTTCTGATGGTCTTGTGCCCATGTTACAGCCTGTTCTATTGTTGGGACAGGGTCCCTCCCGGTATCAGCAATTCTACCTGAAAAGATTGAAATTATTGATTTCGTGTCTTTATGAACTGAATCGATTGCAACCTTCACCTGCTCAACAGTCATTATGGCAGTCACATTGACCCTGACTCCTTCACAAGAAAGCATATGGATGATATCTGCATTGACTGATCCATCTGTTCTGATGATAGGGATCTTTACATATACTGCATCTCCCCAGGTTGCGATAATTCGGGCCTGCCTGATAATTTCGTCCGGAGTATCAGCACATACTTCAAAAGATACCGGAATAATACCACAGGTTTTGATAACCTCTTTTGCGTACGATTCGTACGTAGTGATCCCTTCCTTGCGCATAAGTGAAGGGTTTGTTGTTACCCCCTGGATCTTCTTTTCCTGAAGTAACGAGCTGATAGTACCAAGATTTGCACCATCATAAAAAATCCTGATATTCATGCAAGTAATATAAGAAATAAGGAAATATCAACCTATCACACAGATTACGAGTAAGGTATTTGTATTCGTAGAGATATGTTACAACCGTCCATATCTTTTATGAGCCTGACCTATTGTCATAATATTGTGAATCTTAACTATAGCATCCTCTTTATGTATCGTATAAAAAACAGTATAATTTCTTCCAATATGAAGTCGATACACTTCATTTCCCTCATCTAATTGAAGTCTTTCTTTATTTCCCATCACTCCCGGCCATGGATTTCTTTCTAACTTCTGAAGTGATTCAAAAATAATTCTCCGGGTTTTCGGTGGTAATTCATTGATCTCGATGACCAACTTCTTTTTGATAACCACACTAAAATTCACATTTTAATCTCCGAAATTGAGACAAAGTCATCTTCCTGTATTGATTCTTGAATGTCATCAAGTAGTCTTCTTTTTTTCTTTAATTCGATCAGATCGGTAAGAAGTTCATCATAGGTCTGGCCTGCAGATTTCAGATCAGATAATTCTTTCCATACGTTTTCTGTAACGGGAATCCTTTTCGAAAGAGACATGTGTCATTATACTTATTGTAAATATTTAAAATAATGCACATTTTTCTTAGCCTAACAAATTCGTTTCATTGCGAGGTGGAAAATGCGAATGAATGCTAAAATGAAATAAAAACTATCAATACCAGCTTCCTTTATTCTCTTCCTGCATATCAAACATCATGGCCGAGAGAATAAACTGTACTCCAATCCCAAATACAATAACTGATACCACAGCCGGAATAAATATGGGATTATCTTCTACAAATTTAAACCAAAGCGCATATAAACAAAAAAGAAGGCTTAAAAAGAGGAAAAATGTCCCGGCACAGTAAAAAAACACTAACGGATGAAATGATAAAATCACATACTTGGTCTTCATCCGCCAGAGGAATGCATTCACCAGTAACCAGGATAAGCCAACAATATACGTTGAGTACTTAATTTTTGACCTTTCGGAACCATATCGTGCCGGATGAGGAACATTTTTCACTCGGAATCCATATGTATTCAGCCAGACGAGAAGATCATTACAGTATCCGTACCGGGGATAGATAGCATCGAGAGATATCGTCTCAAGAGCCCGCCTGCTGATTACGGTATATCCATTTTGGGGATCCATCAACTGCCAGTACCCTGATGCAACTTTTGTAAGTAGTGTAAGAATAGAGTTTCCGACAAACCGCCACTTAGACATACCCTTTCGGAATTTTTCATTTACCAGGCGGTTTCCAACAGCATAATCATACTGTTGTGAGATGACCGGGTTAAGAAGTTCAGGAAGAAATGCGGGATCCATCTGGTTATCCCCGGCCATCACTGCAACAACATCCATTCCATCAGCAAGTGCCAGTTTATATCCTGAAATAATTGCTCCACCAACACCCTGGTTTTCCTGATGATGAACTGTAATAATTCTGTCATCAAGAGATGCGTAGTATTCAATAAGGTCTCCGGTTTTATCTGGAGATGCATCGTTAACTGCATAGATGCGGTCCACAAAATCCGAAATTGATGTCAGGGTTGAACCAATGAGTAACTCTTCTTTGTATGCCGGGATGACGACCGCGACGGTATACGATTTATACATAAGCAGAAGACTGTATTTAACGTCATTATTATTTTTTAAACCTAAAAAGAGTATCCAAATAAGAGGACAACAGGTAATGATACTCGGTCAAACATGTTTTTTAATAATGAATTGCAGGGGCTATTTTTCCCATGAATCTATTTAACAGTTTAAAAATTGTCTCATAGAAATCAGTAATCCACATATCAATTAAGCAATAACTATCAAATTAAATTCCTTTTTGTATATTATAGGTGTGTTTCAGGGTTTTATTCAGAGATACAAAACGTTATTACGTTGATTAAAGATTTCTTATCGCGAGTCCTTGAGAAATACCAGAATCAAAAAAAGTGAACTATTTTCTCTAAACTTTAATTCTAATAATGTCATTAAAAAAATGGTATGGAAAATGGATATAGAATATAGAAGTGGTGAAGTACTCCATATGTCTTGTATTGACAGGATACAGAACCAGATAGTCTATAAGATAAACCTTATTAGTTTTGGAACTAATCAGTAATTACTATGGCCGTCAACCAGGCGCAGGTCGACAGCATTATCTCATCAGCCTCTGCAGAGGATCCTGAGATTCAGCTTCTTAAATTAAAGGATGAAGTTGAGCTGTTAAAAACCTCTATCAAACGCCTGCTTATTGACATCCGCGAGCGGATGAATGATGCTGAAAATCCCTTAGTCCAGGCATTAAAGGGGCAACCGGTTGAGATGGTAGGGGGCCATCAGGCGGGGATACCAGCGCCAATGGATGCATATATCGATGATTATGATGAGGAAGAAGAGGAGGATACCAGTATGATTGAAGAGGATGATGCAACGACCTCAAAAATGCCGATAGAACAGGTAGCTCCCGTCCCCATATCAGGTGGATCGGGATCAGATCTGTCATCATCACTGTCTTCTCTCGCTGCAGAGAAGGGTCTGCTTGAGTCACTGCGAAACCAGATATTTTCAGCACCTCAAACGCGTCCTGCAGAACCAGCTAAACCAAAAAAGCCACGGGAAAAAGTAAAAATTCAGAAAGTATATAGTCTGTTTGAGTGGACAACACAAAATGTTCGGAAATATGGTCATGACCGGGTTGATCTCATGCTTGAATCCTATAAAGAGATGGGGCATATCAGTGAAGAGGCCTGCAAACAGGTCAAAGATATCTCACGCCTCATGTCTCCTTCTATCGGCGAAGTTCACGAGATAAAGGCAGATGAGTTTGTTCTTGCATTGTATGAGTTAAACCGGATTCTTCAGCCACAGGACTCAACACTTGACCGGGATATGATTGATGTCCTCATCGAAAAACGGGTTGAACCTGCCTCATCAGGAGAAGCCTCTGCCTTTGATAACCTGGCAGAAGAAGACATTGATGATTTTGAGTATATTCCATCAGACTTAGATGAATAAGACGGGACATTATGTCAAGTGAGGCAATTAGCAGTGCTATCTTTCTCATTGGGGCAGTGGTAGCAGCATCAGTACTGTTAAGTGCCATATTCCCCATCATCTTTACTACCGGCCAGACATTCGGGACGGTTGCACATAACGCTGATGATCAGATTCGGACCGATTTTGCGATAGTAAATACGTTTTCGGTGGGAGGTAGTACTACTGCTCAGGTATGGCTAAAGAATACTGGTGCCAATGCGATATCCGGTTATGAGATTGAAAAATCAGATGTATTTGTCGGCAGTGAATCAAGTATTACAAATCTTGCGTATGATGGTACTTTACCCCTAGAATCCTTTATGTATACAATTGCCGGAAGTGATAATACATGGAATATTGGAGAGACGGTCAGACTGGATATCAGCAGCTCCTATCTTAATAATCCTGATGGACAGACGACCGTTCTCTTCTCATTTGTCCTTCCAAATAGTGTCAGAAGAACGATAACCTTTACGAAGTCCTGATAGGTATGGTCTCATCACTCATAACCAGTGCAATTGGATTAATCATGATACTGTTTGCAGGGTATGTAGTGGTAACTGGGATACTTGTCACTTCTGAAACAGTAATCGGAGCGCAAAAGGAGATGAGTTCTATTCAGTCAGAAATTCTCGGGACAGGTATTACTATCACAGGATCGACAGTAGCGTATCCTAATCCGGAATGGAATCTTACTTTATCTGTGGAAAACATTGGAAATCAGGTGATCTCTGAAATGGATGAGATTGATCTGTTTGTTTATTTTGATACAGATTCAGATATGATACGATATTCAAGTGATAACTATATAGTCTCCCGCCCCCTAAATACAGATATCATCAACCCGGGGTTCTGGGATCCCGGTGAATCGCTCACGATAAAATTAGAGAATCTGGGTGCATTGCCTACATGGGCACAGGTAACAACTCCTAATGGCATATCAGCATCAACATATCCTGAATAATCTCTGAATATTCTCTTAATAATCTCTGAATTATATGATAACGCAATTTGAGAAACCACTATGGCAGAACTAGATCTCCAGTCAGAGTCATCCCAGGCAGACATTTCTCTCCTGCTTGGTGAGGAAGAATCACACATCCTGACAACCGGCAATCCTGAAATTGATAAAAAAATAGCCGACGGGCTGCCTCTTGGTTCCCTCACGCTCATAGAAGGAGAGAACGACACCGGGAAGAGTGTCTTAACCCAGCAGATTATCTGGGGAACGATGCACGCCAACCTGAGAATAGATCTCTTCTCTACTGAACTAACGACAAAGAGTTTTCTGACCCAGATGGAGTCAATGAGTCTGGATATATCTGACTTTTTTGCATGGGGATATATCAGGCTCTTTCACTGCCACCTGGTAGAATTTAAATGGACGCAGGAATCCATGAATGACATCCTTGAGCGTATTATCGGTCATGTCAAGTTCTCAAACGCTGATGTCGCAATTATTGACTCACTCACCATCTTTACTGAATATACTAGTAACGAAGCGATTTTAAATTTCCTCACCCAGGCAAAGAATGTGTGTGATCATGGAAAGACCATTCTTATCACGATGCATAGTTACGCATTTTCAGATGATGTTCTGACACGGGTGAGATCCATCTGTGATGCACATCTGCTGATGAGGAGAAAACTCATGGGAGAAAAGTACGTGATGGTGATGGAAGTGGTGAAGGTTCGTGGTGCACGAAAGACAACCGGGAACCTTGTCAGTTTTGAGGTTCATCCCGGATATGGAATGAAGATCATTCCAATATCGGTGGCTAAAGTCTAATGGGAAAGCTAACAATTCAGGGAACAGTTCCGTTCCAGGAGGCAGAGAGCCATGATGTAGAGGAATGTATCGAGAACATCGAGACCTGTGCGCTCTACCGGATGCTTCCGTTGAATGCAAAGGAGTATGTCAGAAATTATCCTCACCTGTTAGAATACCTCCACATCTTTCCTGTCGATGAATATGGCATTCCTCTCTTCTTCTCAGAACTTAAGCGTGAGATGAGAACAATGAAGGATCCAAATCTCATCTATCCTGCTGAGCCTCCGATATTTATTCATATATTCTTTGATCCCAATGATGTTCGTAATTATTACATCCCAATAGAACCTTCATTTCTTCATAATGTAGGCAGATTGCTTCCTGCAATTGAATATAAACTCGTTGATCTGCTTGATGCACTTGAGGAAGATCCTGAAACTGCAGAGGATAGAAAACGTGTCTTAAAAAACCTGCTCAAACAGGTTACGTATGTACAGGCTCGTGGGGAGGCAATAGATCCTTCTCTTCTTAAAATTCAGGGGCCAAAAACAACAAAAGATAAAATCAAAGATTTTATGACATCAGATATCGGTTCTTCGACTTCAGCTGAAGAAGAACATGTCTTTTTTGATGTACCACATCTTTCTGATGGGCGTGTTATTGTAACACCACAGGAATATACGGCGATTGAGTACCAGATGATACGGGATAAAGTTGATGTAGGTGTTCTTTTTCCTTTTATTAAAGATATCTTCATTGAGGATATCACCTGTGATGGTGTTGGCCCTTTTTTTATTGAACATAAAATTTTTAAAGGTCTTAAATCGGTTGTTGGATTTGACAATGAAAAAGATCTTGATGATTTCTGCATTAAGCTTGCAGAAAAAGCCCGTCGTCCTATCACGTATCGAAATCCTATTGTTGATGCTACACTGCCTGATGGTTCCCGTATCAATATTGTGTACAGCTCTGATATCAGTCGGCGTGGGAGCAACTTCTCCATACGAAAAGCCATGGATGATGTCATCAGCATCACAAAACTGGTTGAGTTTAAAACCTGCAGTTATCAGCTTGCAGCTTATATCTGGATCTGTATTGAGAATGGTATGTCTCTCTTTATGAGTGGGGAGACCGCAAGCGGTAAAACGACCAGCCTGAATGCATTTACCACATTCATTCCCCCGGAAAGTAAGATTGTAAGTATTGAAGATACACCCGAACTTATTATTCCCCATCGTAACTGGACACAGGAAGTCTCAAAAGGGAAAGGAAAAGGAGAAGGAGAAGGGGGAGATGTTACGATGTTTGATCTATTGCGTGCTGCACTTCGTCAGCGTCCCAATATGATAATGGTCGGTGAGATTCGTGGAGTTGAGGGAGCGGTGGCATTTGGTGCCATGCAGACGGGTCACCCGGTAATGAGTACATTTCACGCATCCACCGTTGAGAAGCTCATTCAGCGTCTGACTGGTGATCCAATTCTCATCCCCAAGACCTTTATTGATAACCTGAACCTGGTGGTAATCCAGAGTGCAGTAAGACGACCTGATGGAAGTACGGTCAGAAGGATGCTAAATGTCAGTGAACTCGTAGGATTTGATCCTGAAAGTGGTGGTTTTTCATTTGTAGAGGTATTCACCTGGGATCCGGTCACTGACACGCATGAATTTGTGGGAAAAGGATCTAGTTATCTTCTTGAGTCAAAGATTGCAACCATGCTCGGGATGCCTGAACATAAACGGGCACAAATTTATATGGAAGTGGAAAAGAGGGCAAAAATTCTGGAACGATTACATAAAGCCGGTTATACAGATTTTATGGAATTGTTTCATATGATGACCAAAGTGAAAAAGCAGGGACTACTGGACATTGAGGCGTAACTGACCCAGGTGACAGGTATGGCAGAAGGTGGATTTCTGGACAAACTCAGGTCGGATCAGGGAAAGCTCCCGTTTGAGGGGACCGGGAAAGCCATTAAAGACCGTCTGTATAAATTTGTCATAGAAGACAAACGGATGGGGTCTGACCTTTTATTTATGCTGACCTATATGGCAGCCATCATCACAGCACAGGCAACCAGACCCGAAATTTTTGCTTATACCGGAGCACGCCGGGAATATGTCTCAACAAAGTATATCCTCAAAGTTGATCTCTTTGTTAAACGCTGGGGGTATAGTTATGTTGAAGCACTGGTGATGGTCTCGAAAAAAGTGCAGAATAAATTGCTTTTTTCTATGCTTAACCGCTATGCGAATTCAATGGAATCCGGCGTTCCTGATGCTGATTATATTGTAGGAGAACTCGAGACTACCCGAAATGTGTATCGTAGTTACTATGAACAGGGCATTGAGATGCTCAAGAAGTGGGGTGATGGCTATATCTCATTACTCTTTGCAGGTGCTCTTGTTGGTATCATCATTATGGTCTCGGTAGCCATTTTTGCACCTGATGATGTCAATGCCACGCTCTCTATCTCATATCTTCTAATAGGGACCATTTCGGTCTTTGGAATCGTTATGATGTTCAATGCAGTGCCTGCAGATCCAAAGACCCATGGTCTCTCTGAAGGGTCACCTGAGCAGAATATGATTCACAGGATAGAACGGCGAATTGTTCCCGTCCTCATTATCATAGTAATTTTGTTACTTTTTCTGGGACTAAATTATGGATTGATTCTACTCCTTATTGGGATGCTTCTCTTTCCAATCGGAATTATTGGGTTTATTGATCATAACAATATTACCCAGCGGGATGCAGAGTTTCCCACATTTATCAGGGGTCTGGGATCTATTCAGGGGGGAAAAGGGGGCACGATGGTACGAGCTATTGATGAAATTGATAAAAAATCGCTTGTTACCCTCGAACCACTTATTAGTGCAGTGTATACCAAACTAAACCTGGGCCTTAATGAAAATCAGACCTGGATTCGTTTTGTTAGTGACAGCGGTAGTTTTCTCATCTATAAATATCTCAACATTTATCGGGATGCACTTACACTGGGAGGAGCAGCAGATAAGGTAGGGCAGGTTGTCGGATCCTCCATGCTTGATCAGGTGCTCTTAAGTGACCATCGTCAGAATGTTTCCATGGGTTTCATTACGCTCCTTGTTCCGATGCATACGATGATGGTTGCAATATTTCTGTTTTTATATCATATTCTTATCACGATGAGCAGAGCAGTCACACAGGTTATGAGTTCTCTCGGGGAATCAAGTGCCGCTCTATCGGGAACTGGAACATCAGTTGGTGGTTCTTTAGCGGGTTCGTTATTTGTATTTGCAAATTTTGATGAAGCGGTTATTGGCAGATATGTTACGATAATTATCACCATACTTGTGGTATCAAATACCTTGGCAGGTAAAATTGTAATGGGTGGTGACAGATATCTGCTGTATTTCTTTGCCAGTCTCATCACTGCAGTTACTGGTATTATTTACATTATCGCGCCAATTTTAATTGCGTTATTTTTCCAGATACCTGCATTTGAAGGAGTGTAACTGATGGTAAAATTGACAGATTCCACAAGAAGATTTATCCTGTTTATTGTGATAGTAATTGGTGGGTCTGTCCTCTTACTGTTTGATATCCCAGTTATCTACCTGATTTTTGCTCTCATTGCATTAGCATGTATTTTGTTAGTAATTACAGGGGCAATCCTTTTGGGTGATGTAATTAGTGAAATGCGGTACCTGCTTAAAAATCGTAAACCAAAAATTAAGAAGCAGAAACCAAAGAAAGAACCTAAAAAATCTAAAGTACCTGGAGGAGTCTCTCTTTTCAGCCGGTTTTCGAATCTAAAATTATCAGGAAAGCCGACTGGTAAAAAGAAAGACAAGGGTAGTGTTTTATCTTCATTCTCCAAAGAATCACTTACATCGAAGAAGAATGATGGAAAGAGTGGGAAAAAGCAGAAAGATGATAGTGCTGATTCTTTGACTCCAGAAAATGAAAGATCTGACAGTTCAGATCCTCAGAAATCTATGAGTAAGAAGAAAGAGATGGATATTGATGATGATCTTCTGGATGATTTTGATATTGATATGGATCTCGATTCAGAGCTGAATGATATGAATCCTGAAGACGATTTTGGAAATATCAGAACTCCTTTTGCAGGTGGCAGTGTGATGGAAGAAACAAGTGATATGGAAAAACTTGACATTTCCACTTCAGAGGAAGATGATGATATCATCATTGACAGGAATGCAGTCGGTGATGATGATCTGGATTCCATTTATAGCAGTGCACTCGATACCGGTTCAGATAGTGGATCTGACATTCTTGCAAATATGGACGGGGGTGATTCTCTCAGTATAACTGATATCTCATCCTACTCGTCAGGAGATGATTCTCCCTATGGTTATAATGAAGAAGATGAGGGTGAGGAAGAACAGTATGAACTAGGTGGACTTGGTGGCGGTGGTGATGATGATGATCTCATTGCGTCGCTCAAAGCAGATATCAATGAGCTGAAAGAGCAAGATGACAACTGCCTTCTTCGCGATCTGAAAGATATTGATGTATCAGCTGAACAGATTCAGGATGAACTGCTGGATATAATAAATATAATTACTAAAAAGATTAAAAAGAGATGATAGGTATACAATGGGACAGGGGCATGTATGACTGAGGTTCCAGTCAAGATTGAGAAAAACGGGTCATGGATCACCTCAAAGATAGATGTTACACAGAATGGTATCACTCTTCGTGAGCCATACAATCAGGATATCCTGTACCGTTCTATCATTGACCTTCAGCAGCACAAAACAGTTCTTATCATAACAGCAAGTGGGGAAGCCAAATCTGAGAATCAGTATAAAATCGCATCAGTTGAGAAAGTCCTTGTGGTCCTGAAAAAAAGGATCATTATGTCCTGCAATGCATACCGTCTGATGGCGCATTTTATGTCTCCTGCTATCCGGGGTGGCGTGTTGGTGACTGATGCAAAATGGGAAAAAGGGGCCATTGCAGTCTTAAAAACCGGTATCTGGTTTATCAGTCAGGATAAACAGATCTGTGTGCTTCTTGATGAAGTTACCAGTCTTGAGCTGACAAAACGGGAATTGCAGAAGAAAAAACTTGATGTGGTCAAGATTGATTATCTTGAAGATAATGATGTGGTAACCAGTTTTATTCTCTGTCCCCTCTCAACATTACAGGTTCTGTATAGTTTTTTGCGGGATGCTACCAAAGACAAGGACATGAAAGGAGCTGAACTGGATCAGCTTGATGCACAGTCAGCTCAGGTTGCAATGCTCGTATACAGTGGTATGGATACTCATGCAATAGAAAATATGCTCAATATATCTCAGAAAGAACTTGATGAGATTTATGAGACATTATTAAGACTGAAACTTGTTGAGGTTGTTATGATTCGAAAGGAGGTCCAACTGACACCAAAAGGTGTACGATACATAACAGAAGCGCTTAGGCCACCGGCATAACCGATACAAACCAATAACTAGAGAAAATGTAAGATAATTACAGGAGGATATTCATCTATGGGCAGAATTCTCATTGTTGATGATACATTATTTATGCGGACTCTTTTAAAGAACATTCTTTCTTCCGGAGGACACGATATCGTGGGTGAAGCGGAAGATGGGGATGTAGGTGTAGAGAAATATAAGGAATTGAAACCTGATCTGGTGACTATGGACGTCGTAATGCCGAAAATGAATGGCATTGAGGCTTTAAAGGCAATAAAAAGCCTTGATACAAATGCAAAAGTCATTATGTGCACAGCAGTCGGACAGGAACAGATGGTTAAACTTGCGATAAAAAGTGGAGCAAGGGGGTATATTGTAAAGCCCTTTCAGGCACCAAAGGTCCTTGAAGAGATTGGAAATGTTCTTGGTGCCTGAGAATGATAAAAGTCCTCATCATTGACGACTCAATATTTATCAGGACAATTGTCAGTGATATGCTTGCCAGCGATCCTGATATTAAGGTCATTGGAACCGCTTCTGATGGAGTGGAAGCTCTCGCAAAGATCCGTGATCTTAAACCTGATGTGATAACACTCGATATTGAGATGCCAAAGATGTCAGGTCTTGAGGTTTTAGAGCACAGAAAAGAATTCCCGACATTTCCAAAGACGATGATGCTCAGTTCCCTGACCTCTGAAGGTGCAAAAGCAACAGAAAAAGCGCTTTTTCTCGGTGCTGATGATTTCATGCTTAAACCCAAGGGGATTAGTAATGTCAGGGAGGCTGGCGGTGAGATCTGTCTGAAGATTAAAAATTTAATTTCTATTCCCACGATTAAAAAAAAAGCACAACCATTAGATAAAATTGCAGATGTTATTGTCTTAATCGGATCATCTGCTGGGGGGCCACCTATGCTTGATATTATTGTCTCAAATCTCCCACAGGATCTCAGGGCTGCTGTTATTGTAACTCAGCATATGCCAACAGGAGGGTTTACTGCTGCACTCGCTGCCCGGCTAAATAAGATATCCCCTCTGGCGATAAAAGAGACCACAAATGGAGATGTGCTCCTCCAAGGTCAGGTTTTCATCTCGAAAGCAGGGTATCATACCATTGTCTCTTCCTATATGGATCCAGCAGGGAGAAAGGCAGGAAAGATTATTCACACGACTGCACCACAAATTCATAATGTCCGTCCGGCAGTAGATAAAACGTTTACTTCTGCGGCAGAGATATTTGGAAATCGTGCTGTATCTGTTATCCTCTCAGGTATGGGAAGGGATGGAGGTGAGGGTACACGGGCAGTAAAAGAGAAGGGTGGAACAACATTTGTATGCAGGCAGGAAGACTGTCTTGTGTATGGCATGGCACGGTCAGCGCTCGACACAAATAGTGTCGATGAAGTACTTCCATTACGTGTAATTGCTACACGACTAACAGAAGCAGTCTGTTCAATAGCAAAGTGATATTATGAGTGAGATGGAGAGTTATCGTCACCTGTTTGTTGCAGAATCACGCGAAAACCATGAGAGTATCGTTCAGAATCTGTTAATTCTTGAACAGGGATCTGAAGATGCTGCCATAGATAATATTTTTCGATCCGCTCATTCACTCAAGGGAATGTCAGCGTCCATGGGATATAGTACCATGGAAGAGGTATGTCATGCCCTTGAGGATGTTTTTTCACAGATTCGAAATAGCACACTAACTGTCTCACAACAATTAATTGATGATCTCCTGGCCGGGGTTGATGACATTGAGATAATGATTGATGATATTGAAGAAGGAGGAGATGGAAATCTCATTGATCTTGAGGGACGGGTTGCTTCACTGAAGAAATGGCTGACCGGTGAAACCGAATTAAAAATTTCAGTTTCATCTGCAGCTCCTGTTCAGACGGTACAAGATTATGAGCCATCTGCTGAGAAACCCACATCAGGATCACGACACTATCTTGTTCATATAAAATTATCTGATACCTGTGATTCAAAGAATTTGAGAGCAATGGTAGTCCTGCAAAATATCGAGAGTGTAGGAACGATTATTTCTCTTTCACCTTCTCGCGAAACGATCGAAGATGATGAGACATTTGATGGTGTAATACACATTGTTCTGGTTTCTGATGCCGGGGATGAAGCAATCGCAATGATAACCGGCACATCAGATATTGCATCTGTCTCCATAGAAAAACATGATGCTATAGACATTCCCGAAGACACTCATATTCTTTCAGAGACGGGTGAATATACGCTTAATCTTGTTTTATCAGATTCCTGCGACTCAAAAAATTTACGTGCAATGCTTTTTTTGAATAATCTTGAACGGATTGGAACAATACTCGCTCTTACCCCTTCACGTGAGATTATTGAAGAGGATGAAGCATTTTCAGGTAACTTTGAGGTGACGATTCAGACATCAGCAGGGAGAGATGTCCTTGAGAAAATGACATCATCTTCAGATTTTGCTACCTCTACTTTATCAGGTTCTAAAAGTATCGAATCAATTCTGCCCGTTACAGAGGAAGAGCAACCCCTTCCTGATGTATCCGCGATCCAATACTCGAATGAACAGCAGAAATTTACAATTCATATACAACTCGCTGATTCCTGTGATTCAAAAAATCTCAGGGGAATGCTGATAATTGAAGGTCTTAAAACAGCCGGAGAGATAGTCACTATCACACCGACAATAGAGATGATAGAAGATAACCATGAATTTAATGGAAATATTGAGATCCGGTATGCATCAGATGAAAATTCATCACGGATAGAACAGTTCTTAAAAGGCCCAGACATTGCTTCATATACGATTTCTAATGGAAAGGAGATTTCTAAAATACGTAGTGTATCAGATGCGAAAAAGGCAGAAAAAACTTCAATTGAGCCTTTTAAAGGAACCACTCAAAAAGAAAGTACTTCACCGAAAAAAGTCAGAGAAGTAAAAAATATCAGGGTTGATATCGATCGGCTTGACCATATGATGAATCTGGTTGAGGATCTTGTTATTAACCGTGGTCGGCTCGAATTAATCGCAGAGAAGTACCGGATAAAAGAACTTGATGAAACGCTGAATATGGTTAACCGTTCTGTTTCTGATCTCCAGATTCTGATGATGGATATCAGAATGATACCCCTGAATCATATTTTCAACCGGTTTCCTCGGACTGTTCGTGATATTGCAGCAAAGGAAGGCAAAGAAGTCGATTTCATCATAGAGGGTGGGGATACAGAACTCGATCGGAGTGTGATGGATGGATTAAATGATCCCCTGTTGCACCTCATCCGTAATGCGATTGACCATGGCATTGAATCTCCTGCAGTCCGGGCAAAGGCAGGGAAATCAACAAAAGGAACCCTTCGCCTGGCTGCTTCCCGTGATAAAGATAATGTTATCCTGGTTATCGAAGATGATGGTGGGGGAATTGATTCTGACATAATCAAGAAAAAAGCCTTCCAAAAAGGTCTTTTAACAAAAGAAGCACTTGATGAGCTCTCTGATGAAGAAGCAAATGAGTTATTATTTTTACCGGGATTCTCTACTGCTGAGAAGATAACTGATATCAGTGGGCGCGGTGTCGGGCTGGATGTTGTCAGAACTTCCATCAATGCTCTTCAGGGCACTATAAAACTGGAGACTGAATACGGAACAGGCACGAGATTTGAGCTTGTACTACCCCCCACGATGGCTATCGTCATGGTAATGATGGTCAGGATAAATTCCCGGAGGTGTGCTATCCCAATCAATAATGTTGCCGAAGTTGCAAGTCTTGCTGCATTTCCTATCAGACATATTGGGAAGGGTGATGCGATTCTGATGCGTGATGAGATTATCACGCTCTATCCCCTGGATGATATGTTTGGGAAGAGTGAACAAGGTGAGATACTGGTGATTCTTCAGTACCAAAACCAGAAAGGAGCCATAATTGCAGATATTATTGAGGGACAGCAAGAAGTTGTCATCAAGCCACTGAGCAAATTTGTGGGTGCATGTGAAGGAATCAGTGGTGTAACTATCCCTGGCGACGGAGAGGTAGTTCCTGTTCTTGACGTAAATTCCATTATCAAGGATACGACAACACAGAAGACCACAAAGAAAAAATTAAAAACAGTGGTTAAAGCAGAAAATGAAAATAGCGAATTTAAATTTTCAGCAGAAAAATGTGATACATTAAAGGAGCTCGGAAATATCGGGGCAGCACATGCAGCAACAACCCTCTCAACCATGCTCAACACATCGATTTCCATTGAAGTTCCTGAGATTAATGTAGTTGATCTGGCAAAACTGTCAGAATATATAAGTGATGAGCGGGCAGCGCTTATCGCCTTTCAGATTCAGGGGGAAGTGAGTGGGGACGGCTTTATCATTCTCTATGTACAGAATGATTCCATTATCCCCCTGACCAATATTATGATCGGTACAACCGGGACAGATCGTGAGATTGGTGAGATGGATGAGAGTGCATTAAATGAGGTAGGAAATATCATGATATCATCATTCCTTGATGCAATAGCTGCACTTCTTGGTATCATTCTGCTTCCGTCACCACCACATCTGACGATTGATATGCCTCTTGCAGCAATACAGAGTGTTATTGCGATGCAGAGTGTGGGCCTTGATATCAACGAAGTCATGCTTTTTAAGACCGACTTGCTCTGTGATGAATACCATATTAATAGCAATCTGTTTCTGCTGCCTGATCAGACGATGCTGTCTGAACTCCTGACCAGGATGGAGAATCTTCTCAAGATGTAAGAAAACGGGTCCTTTAAATTATCAGGAAGATTTAAAAATGAGATGTCAATTACTATGAAACGCGATACAGACGTAATACTCATTGGTATTGGAGAACATCACGTTGGGGAAATTGTCCTCTCCTCAATTGGACTTGGATCCTGTGTGGGTTTGGTCATCCATGATAAAACAAAGGGAATTGGGGGGTTGGCCCATGTCATGCTCCCTGACAGTCAGGGGAAAAAACCGGAACGCCCTGGGAAATTTGCAGATACTGCGGTATCAGTGTTACTGTCAGAACTCATAAGTCATGGGGCCAACCGCACGACTCTTGTTGCAAAGCTTGCCGGAGGGGCATCTATGTTTCAGAATTTTTCTGGAAACTTAAATATCGGTGAGAGAAATGTAGAGATGTTACGCCTCCTTTTAGGCCAGGAAAAAATTCGCATCATTAGTGAGGATATTGGTGGAAATGTGGGCCGTACGGTTACATATTATCCTCATGAAAACGCTCGTTTTACGGTAAAATATGCAACAGGAAAAATAATAGAGATCTAAAAGGTGTCCAAAAATAGAAACAGACCAGAATATTATTGATTCTTTTTATATTTAGGGTTCAAACTATGCATTATTCAGCACTATTTTTAATGATCTGCATTCTTTGACAACCTCCTAATTCCCTGAATTAAGAGAATCTTCAATTAGTTGTTCCAGCATTTTTATAATATCATGCAGGACTGGGGGATTTGGTAGCATCAGAATGTTGCATGTCAGTTCATATGTATCGCACTGCATCTCAGTCTTAAAGAAGACTACACTCTCGTATGATATGTTACTCTCTTCAATAATCAGGTTGAAGAGTTTTTTTGGTTTGTCAAAGAGAATACGAGGTGGAGATGGAAGCATGATGATGCCCAGGAGTTCTGCGGTTCCGTCCAGGAATGCAGATACCATGATATTGCCAATCTCATTTAGTGCACTTTCATCCATCTCATCAAGTTCCCGATTAAGATCCGGGGGCAGACCGAGCATGATGCTGGTCATCTGTATAACTGATTCTTTTGGAACATGAAGTACGACATACCCGGCGTCTGAGATCTCTCCTTCCATCTTAAAATAGACGAGCGCTGCATCTTCCTGCTCGAGTTTTGTATTAATGGTGTTAAAATTATCAATACTAATTTCAGGGACTTCCAGCATAATGGGTGTGTTTAGCATCGTTGAGAGCGTTGTGGCAGCATGGGAAGCCCCGATATTTCCAAGTTCCCTGAGTGCATCCATCTGTTCATCGGTCAGGTTCACATTTCTCCTCTTTTTTATTTCTTCTGGTATAACCTGATTTTCGGTCTGATCCACTGCATCTATCATGTCAGTTTCAATACTCTGTTTTGGGGTTACGGCTTTTTCAGTTTCAGGTTGAGTGATATCTTCTGATATTTCATCAGCATGTTGGGCCAGGATTGCAGCGACCAGATCATCATCACTTGTTTTTGATGAGATCTGATTTTGTTTTGACTCTTGTCCGGATGAAAGAGCAGATGAATCTATGGTTTCCTGTTTTGTAATGTCATGACCAGTTTCTGGTAATGGTTTTGCATCTTCTGATTTTCCATTAGTATATTGAGACAGGATAGCATTGACCAGGTCATCATCACTTGTTTTTGATGGGATCTGATTTTGTTTTGACTCTTGTCCGGATGAAAGAACAGATGAATCTGTGGTTTCCTGTTTTGTAATGTCATGACCAGTTTCTGGCGATGGTTTTGCATCTTCAGATCTTTCATCAGTATAGTGAGACAGGATAGCATTAACCAGGTCATCATCACTCATTTTTGATGCAAATGGTTTTGGTTCGGGTTCAGGCGAAAGAACAGATGAATCTGTAGCTTTTTGTTTTGTATTGTCTCGAACAGCTACAGATGATGATGTTATATCTGATGATGTCGTCTCTGCTTCTGTAATGGAATCATCACCAGTTTTTGGTTTCTGCATAAAGGGGGTCTTCTCTTCCTTGATGCCTGATTCATGGGATTTGTCTGTTTCTGGCATCCGGGTAGAATACCCAACCAGTCTCTGTTTACATCTCGTGAGACAATCCAGTGATATGGGATCGTCCTGGTAAATGTGAAGTGCATCCTCAAACGCTTCTGCAGCTTCATGATAGTTATGAAGTTTTGCATAACAATACCCGATCCGTTTATAAGGCTCAACAAAATCAGGATGAATCCCACTCGCTTCACGATAAAATTGCAGTGCAGAAAAATAATTTTTCTTTTTAATGAGTTCAGAACCCCATTGCATATATCTGATAAAAACCATCTCTTCAGGTCTTATCCTGACTGATTTTTTTTCTGAACCTAAAATATTACGTGTTTTCACTGATTTTATCCGGGAAAGATTCTGTTTTGCGACTCTATTATCCGGTTGCAACTGTAACGCTGTCTCAAAACAATTTTTTGCTTCTGAAAAGTTATTGGTTCTTGCATAGCAGAATCCGAGGTTTATCAGAATTCTGTGATTATATGGTTCTAATTGTACAGCGTCTCTATAATACCGGAGAGCCCTGATGTAATCCCGGTTTTCCAGTGCCTCATCGGCTAACTGTATTCGCGTTTTTTGCTCGTTGTGTTCACGTGAATCCATAAAAATCGTATATCAGAAAATGTTGAAGAGGCTCTAGCGGTATGAAAAATTGGTTAGACCTAGTATTTATCTACACCGATATCACTAGATGGATTGTATCATAGAAACCCTATCAGAGAATAAAAACTGCAGCTGCAATAACTGTGGTCCACAACCCATTTTCATCTCCAAGGGAATATTCACAAATATGTGAGGTTGTAATAATTTTACCACTTGCTTTGTAGATCTGCTCCCGTTCCTGCCATGCAGTGTCAGGGTTAAAGGAGATACCAAGTGTGGTTGCAAGCATTGTTGCCGCCAGATCTTCAGCGTACTCCCCGGAATCTGTTTTTGTTTCTCCAAATGCATGATGTTCTGATAGATATCCGTATTGATTTGACTCTTTTGGTAGTGCCAGCCCGACTGCAGAAGTCAGACGTCGGTTTGGTTCTTTTGTCTCGTTTCGTGCCAGTACCACATACACGATCTCTCCAGGCGCAAGCTCGTGCAGTCCTTCTTCACGGGTGACCTCAATACAGTTTGGTGGAAAGATACTGGAGACATAGACCAGATTATACCGTTCTATTCCTGCATCACGCAGAGCTAGTTCAAATGAGGCAAGACGGTCTTTATGAACCCCTGTTCCGCTGGTAAAAAATACCTTTTTTGGTACAGCCATCCTGTTATCTTTGTTCTGATATGAGTTAACGTTACGGTCTTTTGGACTGCAAGGAGAGATTGTCATCACCCATTATTTCTGAGGTGAGAGAATGATAAGTCTGGGTACAGGAGGTATGGTTAATAGGATTCCTGTCACATGGATATGGGAAATTATGAAGGCGGTTTTGGGGCTTGAAGACGGTACTTTTGTGAAAGGATGGGGATTTGGTGTTGAGGGAGAGAGATTCGGTGAACTTGTTTTCACAACTCAGATGACCGGGTATATGGAAGCTCTCACAGATCCAAGTTATCATGGCCAGATACTCATGTTTACCTTTCCTCAGATCGGCAATTACGGTGTAGATAAAAATAATTTTCAGAGTGACAGGGTCTGGGCTGAGGGGTGCGTGATACGGGAAGCATGTCAAAAGCCGGAATACAATAGCAATATCACGTCTTTTTTTGAGAATGAAGGACTATCTGGTATTAGTGGTGTGGATACACGAAAACTGACTATCACGACCCGTGAACAGGGTACATTACGCGCATGCCTGGTGACTGGTGATGATAATGAGGAGTATGCCATACAAAAAGCCCGTGATACACCCGTCATCGCTGATAAAGATCTCATTCCCGCTGTATCAACAAAACAACCATACCATATATCTGGTTCTGGGGAAAAAATTGCGGTTCTGGATCTTGGCATAAAGAAAAATATGATAATCAGTCTCAAAAACAGAGAGGCTGATATGTCAGTATTTCCGTATAACACAGGAAAGGATGAGATACTCGCGGACAGGCCCAAAGCTCTTTTTATCAGTAATGGTCCGGGAGATCCTGCCTGTGTCACCAAGGCAATACAGACCGTTAAGGACATTATCGGAGAAATCCCTGTTTTTGGAATATGTATGGGCAACCAGATATGTGGTCTTTCCCTTGGTGGATCCACAAAGAAGATGAAGTTTGGTCATCGGGGAGCAAACCAGCCAGTCAGGCACTGGGATAAAACGGTTGCAATCACCTCACAAAATCATGGGTTTGTACTTGATGAAGAGACTCTGCCTGAAGGGTGTCAGGTATCGTATGTGAATATGAATGACGGGACTCTGGAAGGATTTGATGATGATTATCTTGATATTCACTGTGTTCAGTTTCATCCTGAAGCTCACAGTGGGCCGCATGATACCGAGAAGTCTTTTTTTGATGAAATGTTTCGGAGGTTACTCTGATGCCAATAGATCCTTCTATTAAAAAAGTTATTCTTATCGGATCAGGTCCGATTCAGATAGGGCAGGCAGCAGAATTTGATTTTTCAGGATCACAGGCATGTCGTGCTCTTCGTGAAGAAGGGATTGTTGTCGTGCTCGTAAACTCAAATCCGGCTACCATTCAGACAGACCCTGATACGGCAGATATAATCTATATCGAACCTCTGGAAGCCAGTATTATTGCAAAGATTATTGAGAAGGAAAAACCCGACGGAATTTTGTCAGGTATGGGCGGGCAGACCGGACTGAATATGACTGCAGAACTCGCGGAGATGGGTGTTCTTACAGGAGTAAAGATATTAGGGACTCCTCTGCAGGCAATTTACCAGGGAGAAGATCGTGAAAAATTCAGGGATCTCATGCATGAGATTCATGAACCGGTTCCCCAATCAATGATTGTGAGTTCTCTTGATCAGCTGCACGATGCAGCAGAACTGGTAGGATTTCCTGCGATTATCAGACCTGCATACACTCTGGGTGGTTCAGGAGGTGGGATTGCCCATGATATGGATGAACTGATTCGTATTACCGAGCTTGGACTTAATAAGTCACGGATTCATCAGGTACTTATTGAAGAGAGTGTTGCAGGATGGAAAGAGATTGAGTTTGAAGTGATGCGGGATGCGTCTGACACCTGTATCACCATCTGTGGTATGGAAAATGTTGATCCCATGGGTGTTCATACTGGAGAGAGTGTTGTTGTGGCGCCCATCCTGACCCTTCGTGATGACGAGTTTCATCTTCTCCGAAATGCTTCGTTAAAGATAATTCGTGCGCTTGATGTGCAGGGTGGCTGCAATATTCAGTTTGCATTTAACGATGGAGATTACCGTGTCATTGAGGTGAATCCACGTGTCTCCCGATCGTCAGCCCTGGCTTCAAAAGCGACAGGGTATCCGATTGCACGGGTAGCTGCAAAGATTGCAATTGGTCTTTTTCTTGATGAGATTATGAACTGTGTTACCGGAACTACGCCGGCTTCATTTGAACCATCCATTGATTATATCGTCGTGAAAGTCCCAAGATGGCCGTTTGATAAGTTTAAAACAGCAGATAGGTCTCTTACCACCGCCATGAAGAGCACGGGTGAAGTCATGGCAATTGGACGGAGTGTTGAGGAGGCATTTGTAAAGGCTCTTCATTCTATCGATACAGATATGGAACGTCACACTTCGGTAAGTGAGATTCGGATGATCCTCTCACGTCCGACTGATGAGCGGTTTCATTGTCTCTTTGATGCATTCAGGCAGGGCATGACGATTGAGGAGATCCAGGATTTGACAAAGATATCTCCCTTTTTCCTCACAAAGATACAGAATATTATCTCTATGGAAGAGAGTCTCAAGACTGATTGTACACAGGAACGAATTTGGCAGGCTCAACGGTTTGGTTTCTCATCAAATGAGATAGCAGAATGTGCAGGAGTACCTGTTTCTTTTCTTGAGGGAAGACTCAATGATCCGACCTATAAAATGGTTGACACTTGTTCAGCAGAATTTCCTGCACAGACTCCTTATTTTTATTCTACCTATGAATCGGGTTGTGAAATTGTCAGAAGTGATACAAAAAAGGTTCTGATTCTTGGTTCTGGTCCGATTCGTATTGGTCAGGGCATTGAATTTGATTATTGTACGGTACATGCTGTGCAGGCTCTTCGTGAAGATGGTATCGAGGTGCATATTGTCAATAACAACCCTGAGACTGTCTCAACCGATTTTGACACATCAGATCGCCTCTTTTTTGAGCCGATGAATCTTGAGGATATCATGAACATCCTGAAAAAAGATACCTATTATGGTGTTATGGTTCAGTTTGGTGGACAAAATTCGGTTAACCTTGCATTGCCCCTTAAAAAAGAGATAGAAAGAGTTGGTCTATCTACCCGTATTCTTGGAACCACCCCGGACTCGATGGATATAGCAGAGGACAGGGATAGGTTTAGTATGCTTTTATGTGAACTGCAGATTCCAACCCCTCCTAACACTTCTGCAACTTCTGAAGAGGAGGCACGGATAAAGGCAGATAAAATTGGGTTTCCGGTCCTGGTCCGGCCTTCTTATGTTCTTGGGGGAAGAGCGATGGAGATTGTGCATGATATTGATGAACTCGCGAGTTATATGCGCGAAGCAGTCAGAGTATCACGCACACATCCTGTTCTTATTGACTCCTTTCTTTCAGATGCAGTTGAACTGGATGTTGATGCTATCTGTGATGGTCAGGAAGTACTTATTGGCGGGATTATGGAACACATTGAGGTGGCTGGTGTCCACAGTGGTGACTCAGCCTGTGTAATTCCAACCCAGTCATTATCTTCATCGGTTCTGGAACGTGTACGAGAGTATACTCAAAAAATAGCGCTTGGTCTTGGTGTTATCGGTCTTGTTAATATTCAGTATGCTATTAAGGACGATGTAGTGTATGTCCTTGAAGCAAACCCGCGAGCCAGCAGGACAGTACCGTTCGTCAGTAAAGCAACTGGCATTCCACTTGCCAAACTTGCAGCAAAGATAATGATGGGTAAACCGATATCTGAACTTGGCTATGCTGAACGCATGATAACGCATGTTGCTGTAAAGGAAGTTCTTCTGCCGTTCAATAAATTACCTGGAGTAGATACGGTTCTCGGCCCTGAGATGAAGAGTACTGGTGAGGTTATGGGGATCGATTATGATTTCGGTCGTGCATTTTATAAAGCCTGTATCGCTGCAAATAATTCCCTGCCACTAAAGGGAAACATCTTCATTTCTGTTACTGATGAGCTTAAACAGGGTATTTTAACCATCGCCCGTTCCTTTGTAGAGACTGGTCTTCATTTGTATGGAACAAGTGGGACCGTGGATTTTCTTGTGCAGAATAATATCCCGGCAAACCTGCTTAGAAAAGTCAAAGAAGGGTCACCAAATGTTGTTGATATGATTCGGGCGGGTCAGATAAATCTTATCATTAACAATTACGGAGATAAACAGTCGCGCCATGATCACGTCAGGATTATGCGGGTCGCAGTGGACTATGGGATTCCATACATTACGACGCTTCAGGCTGCAAATGCTGCAAGTCAGGCGATAAAAACGATAAAAACAGAAGAACTGACACTAGAACCGCTATCTCACTACATTGGATCATAACTGTATCCTCTCTCATTTTCTCTCATATTCGCTCTCTTTTCAGATTCTTTTTACCCGTTGCTGTTGATATATAGATACGGGTAGAACACCAGATGATATGCCAATATAAAGGGCGTATCATCTGGTTGCACCCATGTTTTGTATCGTCCTGTAAGGTATTGATTAGGAAAGAACAATTAACAGACCATATCAGGTCAGAGACAGATAGTGAACAAAGGGAGTTGAATACATGGGAAAAGGAACAGTCGTTCTTGCATATTCGGGCGGCCTTGATACATCAATATGTATCCCGCTGCTTAAGGAAGAGTATGGATATGACAAGGTAATCACGGTCGCTGCTGATGTTGGGCAGCGAAAAGAAGAGATAACAATTGCAGAGGAGAAAGGAAAACGATTTGCAGACTGCCACTATACAGTTGATATAAAGGATGAATTCATTGACCGTTGTCTTTTTCCGTCTATCAAAGCAAATGGTCTCTATGAAGGCTATCCTATGGGGACCGCTCTTGCCAGGCCTTTAATTGCTGAAGAAGTTGTAAAAATAGCTCAACAAGAAGGTGCGTCTGCGGTAGCTCATGGGTGTACCGGAAAGGGAAACGATCAGCTCAGGTTTGATGTTGTTTTCCGGGCAGCTGATCTTGAAGTCATTGCTCCGATACGGGAACGTAATATGACCCGTGAATGGGAGATAGCCTATGCAGAGGAACATAATATCCCCATACCTGTGAAAAAGGATAAACCCTGGAGTATTGATGAGAATCTGTGGAGCAGAAGCATTGAAGGCGGACTGTTAGAAGATCCGGCCTATCATCCTCCTGAAGAGATCTATGCCTGGACCCGTTCTCTTGTGGATGCCCCGGATTCTCCTGAATATATTACTATCGGCTTTTTACGGGGAGTTCCGGTATCCTTGAATGGTACCATGTATACCCCATATGATCTTATCCGGGAAATGAACCAGATCGCCGGTATCCATGGCATCGGCCGGAACGATATGATAGAAAATCGTGTTCTTGGTATCAAGGCACGGGAGATATATGAGCATCCGGCAGCGACCGTTCTTTTAACTGCCCATGCTGATCTTGAACGTCTCGTCCTGACCCGGGAAGAGTATGCTTTTAAACGGACTGTTGATGATAAATGGTCTGAGCTGGCATACAAAGGTCTTGTATATGAGCCTTTATTTGCTGCTCTCACTGCTTTTATTGAGACTACACAGGAGAGAATGAACGGTTCTGTTGATCTTTCACTCTTCAAGGGAGGTGTTCATGTGATCGGGAGGAGTTCCCCGGATTCTATCTATTCCGGAGATATCGTCTCTTTTGATACCTTTAGCATTGATCAGACGCATTCTATAGGATTTTCCCATTATTATGGTCTCCAGGCACGGCTGACAAAGAGAATGTAAATTTCATTCTCATCAGAATTACTTTTTTTAAATGTATCTTCCTTTAGAACTATTCAGAGAATTTTTGGGATATATCGGGATATTATTTCTTTGTGAATGAACTGTTGAAGATAGTTCTTATCTTCTGATTAATTTTAATGAGGGTTATGGCACTATCGATTTTCAGGTGATATTGCCAATTATATTTTATATTTTGTACGTAAATTTTTCCAGTGGTGAAATGCCATTTGTTGATAATTAAAAAGATTTACCACATGTATGAGAGAGACCGTTTAACCTTAATATCATTCTTCTAATTGAAAATGATGTAACTCTTGAAGGTATAAGGTTCACAGAGTACCTGATACATGTTCTGCCCTCTGTGCTCTATGCGGTTAGAATTTTTAAAGTGATATGGAACGTTGATAATATGAAAGTCAGAATGTCTGGCAATTAAATTCTGCCTGAACATGATGGTATGGTATCACTTATTTTCAGACATAGCCGGGTTATCTTTATGGCAACTCTGATAAATTTCTCGGTTAAGAGGAATAAAAGATAACAATTTTGATAGGGAACATCCATGAGGTTTCGCATCAGTCTTGACTAATAAGAACCAACTCGGCCTATTTAAGATATGTGTGATTGATGTGAAAGGAGAAGAAGTAACAATCTTCATAACAGTATGAGAAAAAAAAATAGAGAAAATAGATAGAATTCTTAAGAAGATTCAGTTACTACTGGTTCGACTGGAACTTCTGTTGGCTCTTCGAGAGTAACAGCAACTTCCTCAGATGTAACTGGTTCTTCTGTTGCTGGTACCACTTCTTCCATTGGGAGTGTCTCAGCAGCTTCTTCTACCATTACCGGAACCACTGTTACAATGAAGTTTGAGATAGCCTGAGGTCCGACCATCATTGGTGCTTCCTCAGAACATGATTCAGATGATGCCTGACCACTGACAAAGACAATAGTTACCTGTGACTCTGCACCACTGACAAAGGTCTCCTCACCAGGTGCAAGTGTCTGTGATGTGACTTCTTCACCATTCGTTATCGTTACGTTAGCAGAGACTGCTGTACATACTGTACCTTCACAGGTTTCACAGTCTGGCATGGTAACGTAGGTGATGTCATATGCACCAAAAAGATCTACAACCGATGATATGGTACTGATGTCGCCCCATACGTCAGTAGCAACAACATTCTCATTCTCGTCTGCAGTTATCTTTGCAGTAGTTATCCATTCACCATCTTCTCCGCCAAGGGTTGTGACAATGATTTTGTCTCCTGACTCAATTGCTGTGAGCATAGATGGATCAAGGGCCAGTGAGGATGCATCTATTGCAGTTTCAAGATCTGAAAATCCACAAACTGGTTCTTCTTCTACACCATTGTCGTATCCATAACTCTGGGTGAATGTGGCATAGAGTGTCTGGTTATCAACATCAACGTTGGTAACCTCCCCTTTGAATGTCATCTCCTGGATGACTGCAGTAGCCGGGGATACAATACAAATGAATGCAACCATCGCAAGCACGATGGCACTAATGTAACTGATAGTCTTCATAATAGTCACGAGTCACTATTTGATAGTGTCTTACCATCTATTTTCTTGATGATAGATATTCCTAGCGGTGAGTGTCAATTTTTTGGCAGTTAATTCCTGTATTGCAGGTCAGAACGCGAAGTTGAATGCAATCATTGCAATGATTATCAGAATAGCCGCATGTTTTACCCCGGATTTGATTGAAGTTTCTCCCATGAGACCTGCGATAAGGCCTGAAAAGAATGCCTGGACAAGGCAGGTGTGATAGAGTATCCGGTCAATGGTCGCTAATGAAAGTTGTCCAAGGTTTGCGAGAGGGCCTGCCATTGAGAGTCCTTCCGTTGCAACCTCAGCCAATACTGACAGAAACTGTGTTGAAATAACTCCGATGACAAAGATAAAGACAAAAAATGACATGTACACAATTGCTGTATAGATAAACATCTCACTAAAACGCTCACGTTTCAAAAATTCTGAGATTCGTGCATCTGTTGCAGCAATATGGAGTACATCTGCAATGGAGCTGTTCATCGTGCTTGCTTTTGTGATAAGTGTTACAGAACGGGCAATAAGACCGGTCCTGACACGTTCTTCAAACCGTATCAGTGCATCGGAAAAATTAGCTCCCCATGACAAATCACGGTGAATGCGCTTTATTTCATAACTAAGCAGTCCGAGATTTGCACTAACCAAAATGCCAATTGACTGGGCAACGGTAATTCCAACCTCGTTGATACCGGCCATCCGGTCGAGAAAATCCGGAATGATACGTTCGATTCCTCTGAGTCGTCTGTTCCATGTCTCATAAAAAAAAGCATATGGTATCAGGACGATGAGAAGAGCAATCATAAGATAATCATCAATAGATCCTATTATCTCTTCAGTATTCATCCACCATGGGGTGTTATAGAGGATGTAGATGAGAAATAAAACTGCTACTGGAACAGAAATGTAAAAAGACCGAACCGGTTTTTCAATGAATCCCTTCATAGGGTGTCTCATCCAGTCTTTTAAATTCCTGACCCTGTCATACTTTAAAAGCGTACCAAAGAGCGATTCTTCACCTGTGGTGGGTATAATTCTGACATCCGGGAATTGATGCAACCAGATAGCTTTTACATATCTGATGATATCTTCGTCTTTGAGTGAAATAGTATCGATTAGGATGATAAAGATTACGGATCCAATGGGCAAAACGGCATAACCCATTAACGAGAGTTCTAGGATGGCAGAAGATCCAAGCATCCCCATCACCACCATGATGACAATTAAAAAGAGAGGTCCTGCAATGAATACCGTTACATATACCTCAGCGATAAGGGCAAGAAATGCAAGAAACTGTTTTTGTTCAAACTTTGCTTCATCCTGATACAATTTGACCCTGTCAGAGAGAAAAGAAGCAAGGATACCTCCACTCTCTACAATGGATACCATATCCTGAAGAAATTCCCTAAGTTTCTGGGAAGGGGTAGTCTCTATCAGTGATTTAATTGCGCTTACCTGATCTTTTCCGAAGAGATCGCAGTCCCTGACAACCTGGCGAAATTCATATGCAGCCTGTCCGTAAATGGCAGAGCTCTCTGATAGGGATCGAAATATTACCAGGAGTTCCGCACCCCCCCGACGCATTGCATACATATATGCAACCGAATTGTGGAGTCCAATATTAATCTTTAACTCCCGGTTCTTCTTTTCAAGAGCAGGATATAGTTTTCCAAGAGTAAATACGAGAAATGAAACGAAGATAAAGACAAGAACAGCCACAAGTACCTGTAACATAAAGGTGGTGAAGAATGCAGATGCAATCACTGGAATTTGCAGATTAAAAATATTTACAATATCTGATTGAATGGTAAATTGTGTTCTGATACCGATTCCAACAATGAGGTATCCAATGAGAGAAAATATGCATCCGATGATAACTGATATGGTGATGAGCACCAAAAGGTAGGTCTCAAGTGTGACTCCCTTTCGTGTTGCGATGAGGTTCAACTTCAGATTCTGGAATCGGTATGGATCTTTTTGTATCCAGCGATGAATCAGATTATACCTGTTCATTTGGTTATCTCGGTTAAATCATTGAGGCGTTCAAGAACATAATCCCGTCTAATATAAAATGCGTGAAAAATTTTCGCTACACTGATATAATCATGAATATTCTGTGTATTCATTGCGTTTAAGACGGAAAGCCTCTGATTGAACTCTTCTGTTAATTGTTCCTGACTCCACCCGCGTTCAGATGCAATACTTCCAAGAACCTGGGATCTGCCGGTATAATTGAATACGTCTGTAATAGGATCGTACTCATATACGGTATTGACCATGATATTGCCGGTTGCCGGATCAATACCTGCTATCTCGACTATCTCCTGGCACCGTCGTACCCGCTCTTTACCACGGTACACCTGGGCCTGAATACTGATGATATTGAGTGCCTGGAGCATCGTACGTGGAACATTAAGTGGCTGGTTTTCAAGCCGGTGAATTGCGCCATCAACACTACCTGCATGCATTGTTGAGAAGGTAGTGTGTCCTGTGTTCATCGCCTGAAAGAGGGTTTGTGCCTCTTCACCTCTGACCTCACCGACGAGGATGTATTCAGGGCGTTGTCTGAGAGCTGCTTTGAGCAATGCAAACATATTGATTGAGTGACTTCCCTCAGTTACCCATTCACGGGTCACACTTGCAATCCAGTTATCATGATACAATGTGACTTCACGTGTATCTTCAATTGATATGACTTTGGTAACCGGAGGGATAAAAAGCGAGACTGCATTAAGAGATGTCGTCTTACCTGATGCAGTTCCCCCAATAAAGATGATACTTTTATTATTTTCGATTGCAATCCAGAAAAAAACCAGCATATGGGGATTGAAGGTTTGTGTATTAATGAGATCAATTGGAGTAAATGGTGACTCACGGAACTTTCGTATGGTGAATGATGTGCCTCTGCTGGTGACTTCTTTTCCAAAGCTCAGTTGTAATCGTGAACCCTCTGGCAGTGTTGCATCAATAAGCGGATTTCCAATGGAGACATGCTTCCCTGATCGCTGTGCAAGCGATATTGCAAGATTTGTTAGGGCATCTGACTGGAACGTAATATTTGTGATGATATTCAGATACGAGCGGTGATACAAAAACAGAGGAATTTCATCCCCGTCACAGGATATATCCTCAATATTTGGGTCTTTTATTAGGGGATCAATTCGTCCCCAGCCCAGATAATTT
Organism: uncultured Methanoregulaceae archaeon; assembly: GCA_964428385.1. Classification (GTDB taxonomy): domain Archaea; phylum Halobacteriota; class Methanomicrobia; order Methanomicrobiales; family Methanospirillaceae; genus JAFGOM01. Next base: position 13,488 of record CAYRYR010000010.1, on the reverse strand, counting down.
CGAATTAAAAAATATTCTAGCTTAAAGATTGACTTTTGGGGTATTACTATGCCATATTCATGAAGTAGTCCGAATACTTTTTGGTAGAGTATTCGTCTTCTGTCAATTGCAAGTTCGTCATCAGTAAGTATGAGGACCATCCGCAGGTCTTCATAGAGGCGTTCAAGCAGTTCATACTCAAATTCTGAAAGAGCAGGCTCATATAAAAGATATTCATTCTGACCTGTATTTTTATTATATGCAATAAAAACCCTCGTTCTACCTGGGTCTATCCAGTACTCTTCAAGTACCCGGTATATAGTAGTATCAATAGCTATGTCAAGAAGAGATCCATGTTTTTCCAGGTCATAATCTATCAGATCATCTGGTTTTTGCCGGGAAAGGGTGGCAATAATCTTCTTTCCAACACCTTTTTCTGTACTCTCAATCTCATGCGACAGCGCTTTTTTCAGATCGGTATCTGACCGGGAGACCGGGACAATTTTCTTCTCCCTGGGAGTTCCAAGGCCTGGTAGATTGATATGAAATCCCTCTGATTCCTGTATCTGTATCGTCGCTGGTTTGTCAGAAGCATCCGGAGTATCATCAGGAATCAGATCAGATAATTCTGCATGCATGTCAGGAGTGATAGTAAGTGGTTCTATATCCAGGGATAGATCATCTGGCAGAATGAGATCTGATTCAATATTGTCATTTTCTTTCTGTATGGGGCGGATAGGCAAATTTTTACCAATTTGTCTATCTCCTGCCTTTTGAGGATTACCATTCGGTAATGTATTGGATATTTTTTCAGATGGCTTTTTAGAAGAAGAAGAACCCCAGTTAATCTTAATCCGTCTCTTCTTTTTTGGTGAGTCTTTCAGGGATTCCATAATAATCTTAAGATCTAATTTTTATGTGATACCTGATATTAGATGTTTTCATGTTACTTGGACAATTCGTGGTTAACAGCCTTTTGAGGAGGTACCGATAATCCATTCATATTACTATGTATCAGTAAGATAAACATATATCATAGTGGGGATATGATTTATTACCATATTAATGGTATGACCCGGGAGTGCAATGCAAGAGGATTTTTTAAAACGGATGCCGACTGGTCTTACAAGTCTTGACCCGGTTTTTGAAGGTGGAGTTCCCTTAGGTTCACTTATGCTCTTACTAGGGGAGATTGGCGCTGGGAATCGTGATTTTGTATACACATCTATAATTAACCTCTCACTTAAGTCATCCCTCCCGGAGGATTCGAATTTCATATATCCTAAAGAAATTCATTATGTCACAGTCTCCAAAGTAAGGGAAGATATTAAACGTGAGATAGAATTATCATTCAGTCCGGATCTTCTGGAAAATTTTGAGAAGATTCACTTTGATGATCTCTCAAATATCTTCTTTGATTCCAGCGTTGTTCCCTTTGCCTGGTACAGTAATGTAGAGAATGTTCTTGACCGTATGGAACGGCGGAAAATAAGAGAGAATGTTCTTGCGAGCCTGTCAGATACCCTTACTGAGATACCACATGAAAGTCTTGTTATTGTAGATTCACTCACTGAAATGGCATCCCAAAGTCTTGCTTCAGGAAATTGGGGGAATTTAACTGCATATTTGAGAGGAATGCAACGGATAAGTAAATCATGGGGAACGACCATTTACCTCATTCTCACTAAAGGGGTACTTAACCAGTGGCAGGAACTTGAGATTGCTGATGCCGTAGATGCGGTTCTTCACTTTAAATGGGAAGATTCTGCTGCAGCACGACGTCAGAGGATTATGTATTTTGAGAAATTCAGGGGTGTGATGATCCACCTGGAAGAGAAAGACCTTGTCAAATTCTCAGTCCGGGTAACACCTGGTCGTGGTTTTGAGGTCAGTAACATCAGGGTGATTGTGTGAGTACTGATCGGGTATCATTTGGGATAGAGGGTCTTGATACGATGCTCAATGGGGGTCTCATTCCCAGAACTGTTGCTACAATTTTAGGGTCGTATGGTACTGGAAAGACGTCATTTGCTCTGAATTTCATTTGGAAGGGGTTGCAGAATAACGAGAATGTCATTTACATCAGCCTTGAGGAGAGTTCTGAACGAATACGAACATATATGGAACTGAGGGGTTGGGATGTTGCTTCTTATATTGGAACACATTTGACGCTTGTCAATCTTGATCCATCTAATTTTCATCTTGCTGTAAACAGTGTAAAAAATGAATTGCCTGAACTGATTAAATCATTAGGAGCTACCCGTGTTGTCATTGATCCTATCTCTCTCTTTGAGGATCTTTTTGATGAGGATGTGGATCGAAGAAGAGAGATGATGCGGATTATGGAGGGACTTCGGGCTCTTGACTGTACAGTTGTTATTACGACAGAATCTGACAGAACCAATCCATTCTCAAGCAGGCACAATCTGGTAGAATATTTAAGCGATACAGTCATTCTGCTTCGTTATGCACGTGGTGATGGTAATTCTGATGCTCATCTTGCAGTTGAGATCGTGAAAATGAGGATGTCTTCTCATTCACGGGAGGTAAAACCATTTGAGATGCTCAGCGATTCTATCATTGTTTATACTGAAGCAAATGTCTTTTAATTTTTTTCCCCTTTTTTGAATAGGCCCGTTTATACCGTCTCTTACAAATATAAGATCTGGATGTCTCTACAAATTCCGCTTGAGGCTTTAGAAAGGCATGCCAGGGGTTTTTTGTAAAAATAGTATTAGTACTATCACATCACTCCAAGCAGATGCAGGATAATGATGAGAATGGCACCAGGAATTCCGGCTAGTGCACAAAGAATCACGGAAATCCAGGTGATAGAAATATTTGAAAACCCGAAATATCCTAACAAGTGAGTATAATTAATAATAAACAGGAGAAGAAGACCCAGGATAGAATTGATAAAGAGACCTGTGATACTTCGCAATGCAAAGTAAAGCATGCCAAGGATTAGGATTCCGACTACGAGGAGGAATAACATTTCAATCATAGTAATTCTCGTATAGTATATATTATCGGTTCCATTTGACTCTTATCATATGGAAAGTCGCATAAAAACCCGAGCTTCAATATCTAACGAGTACTGAAATTAACCTGGCTGGTCTTGTATCACCACGTCTGCAGGGAAAAATAGTAATCCTTCGTTATGGCTGATACAGTTTATGAACAGGTTCATTTTTGTACATAATTTTGATTGTCCTTTCTTGCTGGCAGTATCAGATTGTATGCATACGTTACCCGATAATTTTGTCAATTATGGCATATTATCTGTTTTTTATAGTTCAGAATCGCTATATTACAAAAACAAGAAAAATCAGGTCTTTTTTATCAATTCAGATCTTACCAACAAGGGTCTGATTCTCTATCCTGATAGAAGGAAGAATCATATTTCCCAGTGTTTTTGTTTCTGCTGAAACACATTGCACCTGGTTTAACAGATCAAAGACATTACCTGAAAGCATAGCAGAACGGATTGGTGTTCCAAGCTCCCCTCCCTCTGCAAAGAACGGTGAGGAGAGTTCAACAGAAAAGTCACCACTCATCGGATTTGCAGTATGTGCCCCGACAACATCATGTATATAGACTGCTTTCTCGTCAAGGACGTTATCTACCGGTCCCTTTAGAATCAGATTATGAAATCCGATGCTTGGAGCACCTGCCAATCCTCCCCTGACTGCGCTTGCGGTGGTTTCTTTTCCATATCGGTAGGCTGTGCGCAGATCATATGCAAAGCAGTTAAGCACCCCGTTCGTGATGAGATCCAGCCGTCTGACCGGAACACCTTCTCCATCCCAATAGCTGTTTGCACTCCCCCTGGGATCAAGGGGATCATCGAATAGGGATATCTCTTCTCCCAATACCTGCTCGCCTATTTTTTTTGCAAGAACAGAACGTCCTGCATGAACATTCCGCCCGGAAAGCGCAGGTGTCAGCACCGTATCAAGGAGCTGAGAGAGGGCATCAGGAGAGAGAACAATGTCATAAGTGCCTGAGTCCAGTTCCACTCCGTTCTGTCCGGCATATGCAAACCATGAAGCGGTCTTTCCAATGGTAAAGGGATTGATTCGGCTCAGTTGCCATGATGCATCATGCTCAAACCCGGTTGACTGACCCTGTATCATCTCAATTGATAATGAGGCGTGGGTTGAGGGTTCTGTTATGAGAAGGCCTGCACTGTTTGCAAGTGTTACATTCCCGCTTGAAAGCGATGCTGATCCCGAAGTGATTTTAGCATCGTACTCTTCTGACCCCTGTACCATGGTAGTAATAAGGTCGTTAAGGAGATCCGGTGAAACAATGAGTGTCGGGTCTCTAGCGAGCGTTTCTCTCTCCTGAACAGGTCCGAAAAGTCCGCCCCATTCCTGCCGGTCTGCGAGTTTTCCTCCTGCTATTGCAGCATCAAGACACTCTTTCCACCGTGCTGGCGAATCTGATGAAGATACTCCAATCCTGCCATCATGAATCGTCCTGATGATGATACCCGCTGATCGTGAAGCCGTACCAATGGTAATCTTACCACGTCGCAGATCTGCACGTATACCGTGTCCCTCTGCTATTACGAGTTCAACTTCATCAACCCTGCTTTTTGCTGCGGCAAAAACATCTTCAATCAAGACAACTACCTCCCACCACTGCATTCTTCAGAAGAATGTGAGGAGCTCCGTCACTCACAGGAGCTGTCTGGCCGTACTTACCACAGTATCCTGCATGCAGTTTTCTGTCATTGCCACAGAGCTGTACCTGATGAAGCGTTCCAAGGATATCACCAGATAATGAGACATCACGAACCATGGTTGTGCACTCTCCGTTCTCTATCAGATATCCATATTCGGCATTAAACTGAAAGACACCTCTGCCTGGGTCAACCTGTCCGCCACGTGACCCTTTTAAAAGAATTCCATCGTTACATTCGTTTATTATTTCATCATAATCAGAATCGCCATTATCAATGAATGTATTGCTCATCCTGACGATTGGAACAATACCTGCCATTCCACGTGCATGTCCAAGAACTCCGGTATCTTCTCCTACTGCAGCCATACTCTCCATGGAATGTAAGTAGGCATTGACAACACCGGATTTGATAATTTCGGTCCTTTTTGTTTTAGATCCCTCATCATCAACCGGACAGAATCCAAAGTCCTCTATTGTCGGATCGTCAATGATGGTAAGGACCGGTGTACCTACTTTCTCTCCTATTCTGCCAGCAAGTACTGAACTTCCTTCCTGTACCAGATCCCCTTCAGCAGCATGACCTATGGCTTCGTGAGCGAATACTCCGGCAAGTTCAGGATCCAGTACTGCATTCATCATCCCTCCCCTGGCAGGCTTTGCATGTAATAATTCCTGTGCAATGGTGCCCGCATGTAATGCAAGGTTTTGTTGGTGCCGTATGTTAAGTCCGTTTATTGTATGGCGCCGTTCATATCCCATCTGGGTGATACCGTCTTTACAGGCAACTGCAAGTATTCCAAATCCGCACCTGCAGATCTCATATGAGAACCTGTTATCAGAACTATCAAAAAAAGTGATGTTACCGGTTCGTTCTGTATAGGTTACCCTGGTATTAACGATATCATCCATCTTTGCATGGCGTTCCAAATCAAGGAGAATTTGTGTCTTCTCTTCAAGACTGACATCCCGTGGATCTTCCTTTGGTTTTGGGACTGAAAGGACCTGACACTCACCTTCGACGATGGAGACTGCTCCGTTTGTTATTTTTGCAGCATCAAGTGCTTCATGTAAGAGAGTATCCGGGAGCGAGTCCCCTTCAATCAGATCTCCATTAACTGAGAGAACACCCCATCCAACGGGTCCAAGAACCCGGATAAGGGCGAGGTCAACAAAGGAGGATCCTGCAGACTCAATGACACTGTTATCAATGTCGATCTGACTCAATTCTCCTTTGACCCTTCTGACATCATAATACCGGTATGACCGGTCCATTATGCAACCGTCCGCGGTATTTCGAGATCTACAGGTATTACCCGGTTGCTTGCAGTAACTGCAATGGATTTAATCCGGTTTAAGAACGTGTCCCGGTTTTCAGGTTCAAGAGCTATCTCAAGGACTTCATCAATTGAGGAGACTGGTATTATTTTGACCATGTCTTTATATTTCTCCTCAATAAGGACATCCCCGAGGTTAGACTGGGGGATGATGACTGTTTTTATTCCTGCTTTTGCAGCAGCTTCTATCTTGTAGGTAACACCGCCAATAGGGAGAACATCTCCCCTAACCGAGAGAGAACCGGTCATTGCGATATCCTGCCTGACTGGAATCTGCTCAATTGCACTGATGGCGGCAGTGGCAACAGTTATAGATGCTGAATCTCCTTCGACTCCCTGATATGTCCCGATAAACTGGATATGGATGTCGATATCCTTGATATCTTTACCAGTAAACTTTTTCAGGATAGCACCGACATTCTGGATGGATTCCTGTGCTATCTCCTGTAAAAGACCAGTAGCAATAATCTCACCTCCGCCTTTTCCCTGTGCTGGTGTGATAGTGGCCATGATAGGAAGTACAGATCCGGCGTCACTACCCATTACTGCAAGGCCGTTAACCCTGCCAATCTGAGAGCCTTTTACGACAGCTAGGTCATACTCACGGGTTCTTTTGATATACTGGTCTGAGATCTGATCTTCGATAGAACGAGCTGTATTTTTTGCTTTAATTACGTGGTCTCGTGTTGTGAATGGTGCATTCTCTTCCCGTGCCAGATCTCCTGCAACCCTGATGAGACCTCCCATGTCCCGCAACCGAAGAGTAATGTGCCCTTTTCTGTTTGCCCGTCTCTTGGATTCAGTCATGAGTTCTTCAATAGCACCAGCATCGAAATGAGGAATCATTCCGTCATTTGTTACTTCCTGGGCAATGAAACGCGTAAATTTTTCTCTGTTATCAGGTGTATCCTCCATTGTGTCTTCCATATAGACTTCATATCCGTTTCCGCGGATACGGGATCTGAGAGCCGGATGCATACCTTGGACAGCATCGACATTTCCTGCGGCGACCATCACAAACCGGCAGGGAACTGGTTCAGTTCTGACCATTGCACCGCTTGAGCGTTCGCTCTGGCCGGTGATAGCAAACTCGCCTTCCTGAAGAGCGGTAAGGAGGCTCTGCTGTGAAGGAAGTCCAAGCGTATTTATCTCATCGATAAACAGGACTCCTTTGTGTGCCCTGTGGATGGCACCAGCTTCTACCCGGTCATGAGCAGGCGTCTCAAGTCCGCCACTCTGAAACGGGTCGTGCCGGACATCGCCTAACAGCGCTCCTGCATGAGTACCTGTCCCGTCAACAAAAGGGGCATTTGTTTTTTTATCATTTGATAACAGGAGTTTTGGTACCATTGCTTCTTCTTTGGGAGTTGCATATCGAAGTGCCATAAAGATAAAGGCAGCAGCAATGATGCCCATAAGCCACTGATAGGTGATAAATGCATATCCAATGATTCCTATCATCAAAATCATGATAAGAGTGCTTCGAAATTGTATCTTTTTTCGTGCTTCTGCTTTATGAGCTGATACAATCTCTTTTCCCCTGCCTGCTTTTACCGTTCTGATGATGGGTTCGTTGTGATCTTCGCTATTAGGGTAGACAAGAATGTCCTGCAGTTCTTCTTTGGGAAGAAGTTCTGCCATAGCCTTTGCAAGCATGGATTTACCAGTTCCGGGAGTACCTATCATCATCACATGACGACGCTGAATAGCGGCTTTTTTTATGACTTCAACCGCATGCTCCTGGCCGATAACCTGATCTATCAGACGTTCAGGTACTTTGATTGACTTTGAAGTTCCCTCAGGAATTTCTTCTTCTTCTTCTTCATGAGTTATCTGCGCTGTCTCTGAACCAAAATCACCCTGCGTAGTCTCTCCATCCCCTTCTGCACAATCTACAGCCGCTATGATGGAATCATCAGATACCTGAGGAGAACCATTCGTATTCTGCTCCATTTGATCTTCAGGTGTCATTGGATTGTCATTCACTCGGTTATTTTTTGTTATTTCGTCAGAATCAGACTGTACCATTATGATTTTTACCTCTGCCCTTGAGTAACTGGATATACGTTTCATACACGGCTTTAAGTACTTTCAGCTATTACGGATTTGTCAGGCATGAAACTACTGAGCACACAGAGTTCACAGGTATTAGCAGGAGAGATAGCGCTAGCGGGCGGCTTCACCATTATTGATGTAAAATTTTCACGGTTTCCTGATGGTGAGACCTATATTAGGACTGGTGAAATTTCTGATTCGGTCATCCTTGTCGGGAGTCTCTTTACCAGTGAGGATTTTATTGAACTCCTCCTTCTCATTGATGCATGTACGGGTGCTGATGTGACCCTCATTCTTCCATATATGGGATATGCACGTCAGGACAAGCAGTTTAATGCAGGAGAACCTCTATCAGCCCGTGCGATTGCCCGTGCGCTTGGGGTCGGAGTATCGCGTGTATTCACCATTTGTATCCATGAAGAATCGGTGTTGGCTCATTTTGGTGTACCTGCACAGGACATCCTGGTTTCAGAGGAGATTAGTGCGTATATCTCTGCAATGCACTTGAATAATCCATTGGTTCTTTCTCCAGACAGGGGAGCTGCGGTATTTGCTAAGAAGGTTGCAGATACTTGTGGATATGAATCTGATTATCTGCAAAAAACCCGTGTTTCAGGCACTGAGGTCAGGATAGAACCTAAGTCAATACCTGTTGCAGGAAGGGATGTGGTGATTGTTGATGATATCATCTCCACCGGTGGAACCCAGGCAACAGCAGCAGAGATGCTCTATCAGAGGGGTGCATCCCATATGTACACAATCTGCGTTCACGGGGTCTTTACAACCGGAGCATATTCCCATCTGAAAGCAGCAGGGTTTCTTGATGTCGTCTGTACTGACACCATTGAGAGGTGTTGCAGTCGGATATCAGTAGCCCCGGCAGTGATTCGTGCACTTAAGGGTTATATATGATAATTCAGGAGACAGAACAGTCGTCATTGGTCTATGTACTTGACACTTCATTTTTTCTTTATGCGATTACGCTAACCGGACTACTATATACTACTCCTGAAGTCTGTAATGAATTAAAGGATTTACGAAGCAGGGCACGTCTTGAGACACTCATTGCACAGGGGCTGCGTATACAGGATCCAGTACGTGCCAGCCGCTCCCATGTGCAGGAAACCGCGAAATTGAGTGGGGATAATTCGGTGCTCTCTCAAACGGATATCAGTGTTCTCGCATGTGCCTGTGATGTACACGCAATTGTGGTCTCTGATGATTTTGCCTTGCAGAACACAGCACGGCACCTTGGGTTGCGGGTTCAATCAATTATGCAGCGGCAGGCTAAAAAACGGATGTGGCATATGGTCTGTACCGGATGTGGAGCTGAGGGTATAACAGAAGATGACTGCCCGGTCTGTGGTTCGCCAGTTTTTCGGCGAAGAATTAAGTAGCAGTGAACCTACCTTTTTGAGTACATGTCATCGCTTGATGATCTGATAAAAAAGGCACAACATCTGCGTTCTGAAGGGCATAGTCAGGGACAGATTGCCGATGAGTTGTCGTTATCAATGGAGACGATAACATGGCTTTTAACCCGTGAACCCGGTGGAATAATTCCAAAAGACGTTTGTATCGACTGGACTCCTGTCAGTAGTAATGCCAGACTTCTGAGTCATAGTGCAGAGATGCTTTCTGTTTTGTATCAGTCACCCCAATCATACCGGACGGAGCAGGAACACAGGATTGATACTGTTATCGGGATTGCAGTATCAGGTATACCTCTTGCAACGGTGATAGCAGTCAATGAAGATATCCGTCTTGCTATCTATCATCCGGCAAAGCATAGTGTGAGTGAACACCCGCTAGGCTCGATGAGTGGCAACTTTTCTCTACCGATGGGAGGTAATCGGTGTCTTGTGATAGATGATGTTATTACCTCAGGAAATACCCTTCGTGATGTGATAGCGTATTTAAAAAAGAATGGAGCAACTCCTGTTGCGTGTTGTGTTCTCTTTGATAAGCGCGGGATCAGTGAAATAGACGGAGTTCCGATATACAGTCTGTATGCCATCTCGCGTATTGATTAATCTCTTTTTTTTTGCACAGATAATAACAACAAATATATAGAAGTTCAAATCACCTTTTAATGAATTAGAGGATAGTATATGCTAGGTCAACAACCAGTTATCATTATTCGGGAGAATGTGGACCGAACGCAGGGCTATGAGGCCCAGCGCTCCAATATAAATGCTGCAAAAGCTATTGCTGAAGCAGTCAGGTCTACTCTCGGCCCACGTGGCATGGACAAGATGCTTGTAAACAACAGTGGAGATATAGTCGTCACCAATGATGGCATTACCATTCTTGATGAGATTGCTGTTCAGCATCCGGGTGCACGGATGGTCATTGAGGTATCACGGACTCAGGATGAGGAGGTCGGGGATGGGACAACCACGGCTGTTGTTCTTGTTGGTGCAATGATGGAACAGGCAGAAATAATGCTCAATAAAAAGATTCATCCATCAGTCATCACCCGGGGTTATCGCATGGGCATGACCAAAGCTCTTGAGATTATTGAGGATATGTCCATCGCTATCAAAGCAGATGATCGTGCGACTCTTATTAAGATAGCAGACACTGCAATGACCGGCAAATCGATAGAGTCTGTGAAAGACAAAGTCAAAGAGATTGCTGTTGATGCGGTAATGACCGTTGCTACCCATGAAAAGAAGATAACCGTCTCTGAAGATGATGTGCAGATAAAGAAACAGACCGGATCTTCCATGGATGATATCAAATTGATTCGTGGTGTTATTATTGAGAAGAACCGGGTCAATAATGAGATGCCCAAGAAGGTACAGGGAGCGAAAGTAGCTCTCATTGCCTCTCCTCTTGAGATAAAAAAGACTGAAGTCAAGTCAAAAATTAAAATCTCTTCCATAGATCAGATGTCAGCATTTTCTGAGCAGGAACGTGCATCGTTAAAGAAATTTTCAGATGCAGTTATTGCTTCTGGTGCAAATGTTCTTCTCTGTCAGAAAGGAATTGCAGATGCAGTTCAGTTCTTCCTGGCCAAGGGAAATATCCTTGCAATAGAGGATGTTCCTGAGAAGGATATGAAGTTTGCAGCCCGTGCACTTGGTGCAACAATAGTGAACAAAGCAGATGATCTGACCCCTGAAATGCTTGGAAGTGCAGAACTGGTTGAGGAACTCGACGATGCTGATGAAGTGATGCTTTCTGGTTGCAGCAATCCAAAGACTGTTACTATCTCCATACGGGGTTCATCACTGTATCTTGTTGATGAACTTGAGCGGGCAGTCATTGATGCAACCCGTGTTGTGATGGATGTCATGGAGGATGGGAAGGTCATCGTTGGTGGAGGTGCTCCTGAAACTGAACTTATTATCAGACTCCGGGAATATGCTATCAGTGTCGGCGGACGTGAGCAGATGGCAATTGAGGCATATGCTGATTCGTTTGCATCGATTCCACTAACCCTGGCAGAAAATTCAGGATTTAATCCTATTGATATGTTAGTTGCAATGAAACTGGCACATGCCGAAGGGAAGCGCAACGCCGGTCTTGATGTCTTTAAGGGAGCCGTTAAAGATATGTTAGAGGCAGGTGTTGTGGAACCCCTGCGTATTAAACGCCAGGCAATTATGAGTTCAGAAGAAGCGGTTCATATGCTTATCCGTGTCGATGATATGATGGTAAGTCAGAGTTCACACCGGTCACCTGCACCCGGACTCTGAAATATCCAATTCCCATTTTTCTATAATCTGTGGATTTTTTTATCCACGGGATGCGGTCAGAATTATCTGTACAACATCCTCTTCAATGGGTTTGTCCTGAGGAAGGCTGATGCCGTTATGAAAAATAAGGACCGTGTCAGGAATAAGTCCGATTGCGAGAAGGGCGTCTTCAAAGGTATCTCCACGTTTGCCATGATAGGTATGTATCTCATGCCCCGGGATAAGAATACAGGTAAGACTGATATCCATTCGATACCATTATTGTAACCGTAACATAGTAAATGTACAGTATGTGCCGAGGTAGTCTAGTCCGGCAGGGCGGTGGCCTCGAAAGCCACTGGTGCTTTGCACCTCGGGAGTTCAAATCTCCCCCTCGGCGTAAGAGATCTTTGTTTCAAATCTCTTGTTATTTTTAGTGTGTATACTTATTCCATTGACAACGTATCTATGCATGACATTATTGAAATTAGAACCAACCTTCGAATTCCAGGTTTTTATTGTGCTGGTATCTGTTATCGCTATTATTGCAGTACACACTTACCTTATCACCAATGAAACATGGAAGGCCGGATTTATCAACATCGACACCGATAGAAAAAAATAATTATTATCATGTCATATCCCAAAATCGTTTCTGTAAAAGATCACATAGCGTGGTCATATGCTAATCTTGCCAGAGCTCACGCTGCCGTAAAGGCAGGAGAATCTTCGTATAATCGTACTCATCACATGATTCGGGCTCATTTATTCAAAGGACTTACTACTGGAAAAATGACGATGCGTTCTTTGTACGATGATGAAAAGGTAAAATTTCAATATCCACCAGCATGTTGTTTTTGTGGGAATATGGAAAAAATTAGCATAGATCATTTGATTCCAAAAAATAAAGGAGGTTCAGACTGTTCAGATAATTTTATCTGGGCATGTAAAACTTGCAATAGTTCAAAAAGTGATTATGATATGTTAGAATGGTTTAAAAAGAAAGAGAAATTTCCTTCAATTTTACTCTTACGGCGTTATATAAAACTTGTTGCAAAATATTGTGATGAAAAAGATTTGCTTGATATCCCCTTGAATGAAGCATTAGATTATAATTTACCATTCAAATTACAATTATTACCCTACGATTTTCCAGAATTAGATACCTTGGTTTTATGGATTGCCCCAGTAATAAATGATTAATTGAAAGATCTTAAGACATAGGTTACCTTACTTCTTTATCCCGTCCTTCACTATCCATGTTAATGAAAATAGACTTTCTTCACTTGAACCGAATGTTGAGGGCATCTTTAGGTAATGGTGCAAGATTAGTTTTAGTTTACGTTTCGTTGCGAGGGTAGCCAAGCCAGGTCAAAGGCGATAGGTTCAGGGCCTATTCACGTAGGTGTTCGAGGGTTCGAATCCCTTCCCTCGCATTATTTACTATATCCACATAGAAAGTATGATTATAAATCCGAGTTATCGTCTTTTGTATTATGGTCTCCTTGTTGCTGTTACAAGTGCTGCAGTCTTTTGGGGTGTTGTGTTCTTCCCTATCTTCAGTTTGTATCTCATGAACTTTTTACACATTGTTCCATCGTTTGAGTTACAGGTAGTGCTCTCTTATCTTGCAGTATTTGCCATCATCGCGGTCCATACATATCTCTCTATCACGTACATTTGTGAATAGGCATACATAAGCGCGGTATCGCATTTTTGTAATTAAGCTATACATTCTATCAACTAAA
>CAYRYR010000009.1:0-49033 GCA_964428385.1 uncultured Methanoregulaceae archaeon | reverse complement strand
TTGCGACTCGCCGAGTTTTGAAAGCGTAGTGTACCGCAACTCCGTAGTTCAGGTCACAAGAGTATCTGGTGATCGATAGATAAATGTGACGTTCCGCGAACCCTGGATTTTCAACTGCCACTACAACTGGCCAGGAACTAGGGGTACCGTGATGTGCACGTATGGAAGGAAACCATTCCTCAAAGCAGGTCACCGTCTAATCGGGAGAGAGGTTCAATCCCTAGGTACAGGCACAGAACGCCGTGAATTATTTTTGAAAGTCAGGAGAACGGCTCTCTCTGCCGGCCATATATCAAAATTCTTATCCATTGGCTGAATAATTCTATGTATACAGTAGTGAGGTTGGAGATGAGAAATGTTCTTATATTTGGAATAATCCTGGTGTTGGTTCTGGTTTTCATAACTGCAGGATGTGTTAAAGAGACCCCTGAAGAAAACAATAGTGCAGAGAACAGATGGAATGGAACCTGGGCATCTGAACAGTATATCCTGTTCATTCTGCAGAACGGTTCAGAAATAACCGGGAGTTATGAACCACATGATATCGAATCACGGGATCCCGGCCTTTTACAGGGAATATTATCAGAGGATAAAGAGATCTTTTCAGGAATATGGACAGAATCAGGTCCAGTTACGTTAGTTATATCAGACGATGGCATGTCTTATTTCGGAACCGGGGGAACCCGTCCCGGAAAAATCACGGAACAATCCTATACCTATACATCGAATGGAACCCGGGTGGGACCCTTGTCAGATCCTGATAATGCATGGAGCGGTACCTGGAAGTCCGGGAAAACTGTGCAAACCATGATTCAGAATGGGACATCTGTCAGGAGTACATATCAGCAGGTATCGACAGAGGAAGATGAACCAGGGTTGTTTGAGGGAACGGTATCAGGGGATGGGAAAACACTAACTGGAAAATGGATGGAATCAGGTAATTTTTCCTTTATCCTCTCAGAAGATGGCTCGTTCTGGAACGGAACCTATAGTGTGGAACTGGATGAATCCGCAGAAACCAGTTTCTGGAACGCGACGAAATTACAATAATTTTTCCTGCAAAATAATGGACAAACAGGGGGTAGAAGAGATATCTATAGTATGAGAAACCAGCCATCAGTGATACCAGAGCCTGTCTCATATACGGCGATAGTGTGTTCGCAAAGAAGAATCCAACCGGCAGATACCGGTACACATCCCCATTCTTACACTTACATCATTTTGATATAGTTACCCTCAGGTCCGGTCCGTTACCGGTATACAAGGTGCAATGATCCTATCCATTCTGCGGTTGTCATGACCTGTGAGAACCGCATCTGCTGGGTCACCAGGATTGCCCGGTGCAGGTCGGCATCGCTTATGGTTCCTGCCTGATTAGTGATGGAAAGTGTACCGGTTGCATCTGACAGGAATGTGACACCATATCCTCTATGGAATGCCTGTCGTGCGGTCGTATCACAGCACATCTGGGTCATGTAGCCTGATATGGCAACTGACGTGATGGCATTATTCTTCAGCCATGCATCAAGGCTGGTATTGGTAAAACTCCCGGGAAGGGTCTTTTCTATAACCTCATCGCAGAATCGTTTCTGGACTTCAGGATGTAATTCCCATGTATTAGTACCGGGTCGAAACGATATCGCATCCTCTGCAAAGTTGGAGTGCTGGATAACAATTATTGGAATCCTGGCAACGTGTGCAGCATCCATCGCCTGTAAGATATTGATAAAACTCCCATGTGGGTATGTTACCTGCAATGGTCCAGAGAAATATTCATTCTGGACATCAATTACCAGTAGTGCTTCCTTCATCGACTATCACCAAAACTATGTATTCGTGTCAATGTACATCTGGATAAATCCACCGGTCTTTCTCAGGTTTCTTCTTTTTACCAACCGTGTTTTAAAAAAGGGTACCGTTCATACCGTCTTTTTGTATATGGGTATTCATCTTTGTGATGAACCCTGGATGTCAGGGTTGTGATAACTAAATCACGGCAGCAAAACCGATTTTTATGTATCTCCTGTATGCCCCCGGGTTATTATAGAACTGACTACCCGCCCGATACATGCCCTGGAAAGGATTAGTATGCTAACAGCAATGAATGAAAACTTGATTAAAGACATAACACCAGTGAAAACCGCAATGGCAAAGAGCTTGCCCGGGTAGGAGAGGAGCATGGTGACAAAGGCTGCAAACGAAGCGATATTCACCGGATAGATGATACCCTGACAATCAGGCTGGACGCCCTGTCTGGGATTTGCCGTTTGGTGTCGGAACCATCCAAAGGTCTATTCCCCCCGTTGTGTTTTCATGTCGGCAAGTATGATATCCGGGTGATGGTAGCGTCGTTTCCCAGCAGTTCTACCCCCGATCTCAATCGCCTGCTCCGGGCACCAATGAATGCATGCATAACACTGGGTGCAGGCATCGTGCCAGACCACGGCAGAATCAGTGACCGTGATGTTTGACGTGGGGCAGATTTTTTCGCATGTCCGGCAGTGGTTGCATCTGGCTGTCGCATGGAGTCTTTTTGGGGTGTTGTACACAAAAGTCGCAAGGGTGCTGCCTATCAACCCGCCAATTTGAAGAAAAACTGAACTGGAGCCTTCTGGTGATGAATGCTTTTGTTTCCGGACCTCTTCTGCTATCTGTGGAATCCTCAAGTGAGCCTGTGAAATCTTTTCCTGTACGATATCTGTATCCTCCATCAGGTCTACCGGCCCGATAAAATTCTCAGGCATGACCACACAAAACCCGGCAGAAAGGGTTGTTCCCTTCTCTCTGAGCAGGGATTGAAGTGAAAAAAGTGCATGGCCGGGCCGTTCTCCGCAGGTGGCGATGCCAAAAATATAGGGATTACCCAAAAACCGGATTGTTTTAACAAACTCCTTCACGATGCCGGGCATATCAAGGAAATAGACAGGAAAGACAATGCCAACCATGTCTACATCGTCTGCCACAGGCTTGTTTTTTTGCATCGCCCGGGGGATTGAAATGAGTTCTGTCTCACCAAGGTCTTCTGCCAATTCACGGGCAACTGCAAGCGAATTGCCTGTGCCGGTAAAATAATAGATACTATTTTTCATGATTCACCGTATGGTCACTTTTTCATCCATGCATAGCGTATTACGTTCTTCGGGCATGTATCGATACAGGCTGCACAGAGAATACATTCTGGGTGTTCCATGGTTCCCTGTCTGACCATGCTGTTTACATCAAGTCCCATGGGACATATATTTGAACACCGGTTACAGTCAGTGCAACCGGAAGCATCAGCTGACAGGTGAAGTGCAGGCCATTGGAACAGATTACGAATCTTCCTGCCGATAATCATGATAACCGCGATGGGGCAGAAATAATGACAAAAGCCACGTTTACCTGCCAGTAAAGCAAATATGGTTATAAAAAAAATCGGCCCGTAGAAGATGGTGTATGCCCCTTGTGGTCCAATAGAGACCCCCTGATCGGTATGATATAACAAATCAATGGTTGTCAATCCTCCGGCAGAGTATATTGCATAGACAATAGAAACAAAAATGGCAAGAAATATGAGATATTTAAACCGGTTTAGTCTTCCAATACGAACCCGTTTATTCTGTACCTGGAAATAAATCTCCTGCAGGCCACCTGCAGGGCATATGTATCCGCACCAGAATCTCCCTACAACAAGTGAACTGATAAAGATAAAGAAAAAGACCATAAGGCCACCCGTAATAATCCCTTCTGATGCACCTTCAGTAATTATAGGACAGGATATGTATGCAAAGGTTATTGGTAACAGGATAAATGAAAAGATAATCAGTGCCTTTCTGATTCTCTGCCGAAATGAACGCTGATCTAGTCTGTTGTCTCTCATAAAAATCTGGGTTCCCTATGATATGTATGAGATTTCACCCTGTTGAACCCTCATATCGCTCACCTTCAGATCGGGATGCAGGTATCGCCCCCTGTTCTTTGTCCCCCGCATGACGTTGAGCTGGATAGCTTCTGTTGGACAGAAATGCAGGCATGCACAGCAGAGTTCACACCGGTGGTTCCATACCGGTCGTTCATTGACTATAGTGATGTTACCTGCAGGACAGACCTGTACACAGGTGCCGCATGAGGTACATTCATCTGAAACAGAAAAGTCCTTGTCAGCCCCGTGCACGGTTCTGGCAAAAGATCCATAGGTCAGGGTTTTCATCAGGGCAGAGAACGGGGCAAATCCTGGTGGGATAATAAGCCCCTGGTCAATTACATGTGCGATCTCTGAAAGCCTTTTATCAGCAGCTTCAAGGATCCTGTCGCATTTTATACTGACAGGTGGCCTGAAGAGTGGAGGAAAATTTACAGGCATCAAGACCGCAAACGCGGCATCGAGAGTCCTGCCATGCTGCTCTCTGAATATGACATTAAGCTGGACAAGAGCCGAGACACCCATACCCCCCCATTGTCACTACCGCAAAGACGTATCCTGCCTGTGACAGGTCAAGCCGCTTTGCAAATCCGGCAACCATGATCGGCACTCCACCGTCATAGACCGGACAGATGATCCCGATTCGATCAATTTTTGGGGTTATTTTCCCTGATGTGTTCTCAAGCGATGCTATTGGGATGAGATCGCAGTCCCCAAGGATTATGGCGATCTTCTTTGCAGCGGCAAGTGAGTTACCGGTGCCGGTAAAATAATAGATAATCGTCTTCATGATTTTCTCTCACAAAGTAAGTCTGCAAAATCTAACTAGGGATTCAGCAGTGCAGCATAATGGTTTATCGTTATGACTACTTTTCCCTGGGCGTGCCCTTCTCCATAGTTCCGGAGAGCTTCTGCAGTCTCATGTAACGGGTAACACCTGTCGATAACGGGTTTTACTTTGCCGGTTTCAATGATATCTTTAAAAAAAACCAGATACTTGTTTGGTTTTATTAACATACAACCCATTTTCTGCTCCCGGTCATTGAAATCCATGGTCCCAGGAGCATGGCCTAAAAAATCTGGGTCATAGAACTTCCTGTCGCAACATGGATTTTATTAGGACTCAATGCACGCTTGTAATCGAAGATCAACCGATATCCTGCAGTAGCAAGGGTCAGGTCATAACGTTGTCCGTTTTTTGTGAAATCTTCTTGTGTGTAATCGATGACATGGTCTGCTCCTATTGAACATACCATATCCAGATTCCTCGTGCTACACACGCCAGTCACTTCAGTACCAACGTATTTGGCAATCTGCACCGCAAACGTACCGATACCCCCGGATGCACCATAAATTAAAACCTTCTGCCCCTTCTGAATCTGTCTTGCATCGCAAAGGCCCTGCAGGGCAACGAGTGCCGCTTCAGGTACGGCCGCTGCTTCTTCGAATGATATATTAATTGGTTTTTTCGCCAATGCATGTTCAGGAACTGATACATACTCGGCATAACCGCCCCTGCCACAACGGGATATGTCCCCGAATACCTCGTCACCCGGTAAAAACTGCTTTACGTTTCTGCCAGTCGATCAACCCGCCCTGCTATATCACTTCCTGGTATCCTGATTTTGGTTTTTTTAAGTCCTAAACCCATGAGGTGGACCAGAAACGGTTTACCACTCACAAGAACCAGGTTACTAAAAGTTACGAATGCCGTATACACTTTGACTAGTACTTCATTGTCCCTGGGAGTAGGTTTTCTATCTCTCCCAGCTGAAGAACATCAGGTGGTCCATACTTGGTGCATACAATTGCGTTCATATGCATCTCCTTTATCGGGTGTTTCTTTAAAAACCGGCCAGTACAAATTACCGGCTTATGATCTCCTGGACCCATGTACGGTTCGCCCGCAGTGCACAGCCACCGCTCGATTCTGTGAGAACTTCCGGCTCCTCGCGTAAGCGGGCGAGCAATCGGGACTGAAGCGCCTCCTTAAGCGGCATGTTTGTGATGTTTGCGTCCGAGAACGGGGCAGCGGGGCATGGTTCAAGGTCGCCTGTCGGGCTGACATGCACGAAGCCCCGGCCTGCTGCAAGGCACCCCCCGTAATACTCTTCGTCACCAGGAAACCCGAGGAAGAGTGCAGGGAATTTCCTGTTATAGTCCGCAAGGACTACCTGTAACGTCTTCTTCTGCTCTGGGGTTAGGATGAGATTTTCCGTGCCTGGTGTCATCGGGACGTACTCGACAAAGGTAAAGACCCGGGCGCCGGTATCAATCATCTGTCTGACAAACGCTTCGCTGGTGACATTATCGTAATTTTTTCGTGTTGTGGTCACCGAGCAGCCAAAGAAGACATTCGGATTTTTCAGGAGGTTGCAGGCTGCAAGCAGCCGATCATATACTCCGCTGCCCCGCCGTTGGTCAGTATCGGCCCGGAACCCTTCGAAACTGATGACAGGTACGATATTTTGGCATGCAGATATTGCCCGGGCCACCGTCTTATCTATTAAGAGCCCGTTCGAAAAGAGCGGGAAGAGGATCCGGGGGTGGGTTTTTGCCAGTGTAAAGATCTCCTCCTGACGGACGAGTGGTTCACCGCCTGCAATGACGATGATAGAGACACCGAGCTCTGTGGCCTGATCAACAACAGAAGCAAGCATTTTTGGGCTCATCTCTGCTCTGGACGTTTCCTCACGCCCGTACATGTAACAGCCGGCACAGGCAAGGTTGCAACGCGAGGTGATGCTCACTATCATGACCGGCGGGACAAGGAGCCCTTCCTGCTCATGCCGTCTGCGTACCGCTGCCGCCTTTTTCTGGTAGTACAGGATGACGGTGCCGGGGATGACGAGCACCGGGTCCGAGGCAATGATCCGGACAGCCAGGCTGATCGTTTCACTGATTGTAGCATCGAAAGTTTCCCGGTACTGGTGGTTTTTTTCTTCCATGGATTTTTCCTGTCCTTCTTATAATATGGGACTCCTGCCAGAGTAGCCTTTGAAAATACGAATCACCCAGCCGGTCAACGCCCCGATGATGATGAGAACGGAAAGGATGATGCACGTAAACTTGACAAGATCCGCAACCATCGTGAAAATGGCGATATCCGGCAGCTTATCCGGCCATGCAATGAGCATCGTGATAATTCCGAAGTTCTCCAGATAATCCGCGATACCCCCAACGAGTGGAATTACATTTAACTGGTGCCACTGGCTCGCCTCAGGCAGCCACTTGTGTAATAGCCACGTAATTGTGACTGCGTAGAAGAGCATGTACATGAGTGGAAAGACGAAGTCAAGCGGTATGATATGTGTAAGGTCAAACGTCCGCCCGGCTTCTCCCATCGCAGTAAGGTGGGCATACGCCTGATTCGGAGTATACAGTAATTCCATGTCAAGAAGCCCGACCCCCCCGGTGATATCCTTCAGCTGTTCAACACCGAATGGTTTACTGTTGATAAGTGTGGCCGTAACCAGGAACCCGACAAAGGATGCGAGCACCATTCGGGCCGATGTAATCGCGATGATCCGCTTCGAGACCTTGTTAAGGATCTTCTGCCCGCTGCCTGTGTCGTTCATGACCAGTTCCCCCGCTTGTGCAGCATCTCGGCAGGTGTGATACCCGGGTCAGCAAGAATACTACCATGTTGCACAGCCTTCGGGACGGGTATCCGCTCAGTCTCACCTGGTTCTTTTGCACGGTGACTGATAATTGCCTGCGTTTTGCCGGTAAAATAGTAAATGATGGTTCTCATAGTTCACTTCCTGTTTCCATTATTCTAAAAATCAATGCATTCACCCGGTCCTCATCATCTATATCCTGTCGTGTAAAGACACACTGTCCGGCAATAATCATACCCTTTGCCGTGAGAGCTTCTGCAAGGATCGGCAGGGTTTCGCCCGCTACTGCACCACACGTTGCAAATAGTACGGCTTTTTTCCCGTTGCACCCGGTAAGTGCCTGTACTGCCGCTGTTATCGCCGGGGTTGCCCGTCTGGTCCAGACCGGTGTTCCAATAACAACAACATCAGCAGAGGAAACATCAATGGATGCAGGTTCGATGGGATCATATGTATGTCTCATAGAACGCAATAATCCGAGAAAATACGCGATTGGGGATGAATGCCCCTCTTTTAATGTTACTTCAATGAGCTCTCCCCCGCAGGCTGTCTTTATGCTTTCTGCCACTCCCCGGGTAATTCCAGAATGGGAATGAAATATTATACAGGTTTTCATGATTTCACCTTTGCCGTTTCGTCACCTTTTTTTTGCTGATCATCAACCGGGACAGGATACGCTGCGACAATCTGTAGAAGGAGATCATTTTCTGTGTTCTGGATCTCCTCATCCTCCTGTGTACAGTTGATCTCTGCCACAACCTCAACTCCCCGTGAAGCAAGTGCCGTCTTTAGGACTGGGAGAGCTTCTCCAATCTGACCCCCGCTGGTGACAAAGATTACGGCTTTTTTCCCCTCGCAGCCGGTAAGAGCCCTGACGGCAGCATTGATAGCTGGCGTAGGTCTCCCGGCCCAGACCGGGGTGCCGATGATGAGCAAATCATATCGCGAGACATCTACTTCTTCAGGGAAAATCAAGTCACATGACCCTTTGCGGGAACGAAGCACTCCTGTTGTGTATGCAGTGAAGGTCGAGTACTCTCTTTGCGTTTTCACCTCAATGAGATCACATCCGCAGGCATTCTGAATCTGTCTGGCCACACTCCGTGTTACACCCGTATACGAATAAAAAACAACACAAGCATTCAGTATTGTGTGTTGTGTGGTCTTCCTGACGAGTTCCTTATCGCACTTTTCCATAACGATTGCATACATCTGATCGAAATTCATACGGAACTCCACTATCCGGTCACGGTTGATGGTATAGTACACATAGAATCCCTCGCGACGGGAATCGACAATTTCCTCTCCTTTCAGGGTCTTGAGATGCTGGGAAACTGCTGGCTGTGAGATGCCAAGCCTCTTTGCAAGATCAGAGACACCTAGTTTTCCCGTGGTATCGGTAGCCAACAAATAGATTATCCTCAAACGGTTTAAGTCCCCGAACGCCTTGAAAACACTGGCCATCCTCGGGACAATCTCACAGAGTTTGTTGTTGAGTTCACCATCTATACCCTGTTCCATGTTTTATATTAGTATATGCTTATATGCTTATAGTTATTTGTATTTCTCATAGGATGGTTTAGAAGAAAACTGCACATATAAAGATTTATACGTGTTCAATGGCTTGAATTATCTCGGAGCGATCAGTCAGGGGAGACGATATAAGAAGTCCATATAAGCATCAGGGAAGTTGTCTAACTGCTCTTCCCGTCCCTTTAAGGAGATGGAGGGTATACTGAAGGTATCTGCCACTCATATAATTTCGATTGAGATCGCTGATATCGCATAAACACTCCTCCCCTTTTCAGGAAGGATTCTCAAAAAAAAGGCTCTGCTGGCATGAGGAGCCTAACTGTGCTTACTGACTTCCATATCACTTGAAAAATCGAAAGAAACTCCCGTAACCTATAAGGCCATAGAAAAAAATTTGTACTTGGGTCCCGACCCGAAAAAGGGGAGAAATAAAAACGTTTATCTTCCTGAGGCTAAAATCCAGTATCAAAACCTGGAAATCCGGTACCGGAAAATGATGAAAACTTCAAAATACCGGTCTGTACCGGTATTACCCACATGAACGGAAATGAGATACTATCAGCTGGAAATAGAGAGAACCTGCTCACCAGGATTAGGGTAAACCAAGCAGGAATTTAATAACCGGAATACAACGGACCTGAGTTGCATTAATTTCGATACTATCATCATAATCGTTTGTCACCAGAATTGATTCCGCTCTTTCGTGCCCGAAAACGGTTTTAAAACAGTTGCATTCACGTGTGGGTATATGTGATGCCGATACATCATCATACCATACCTGGATCCGTTTCGTGATGGTCATACCTTCTTTCACAACAAAATCTGTTTCACTCCCATTTTTAGAAAAATAGATTTCTTCATACTTCCGGATGAGTGAACATGCAACTACATTCTCAACCAGCCATCCCACATCTTCAGAAAACGAAAATGCAACCCGGTTTCGAAGCCCGGTATCAATTGCATAGGGTTTGAAACCGGCCCGCATCGAATGTTTCAGAGAATAAGAGAATGCCCGTAATTGAAAGAGTAGATAACTCTCCATGATCGCTGAAACGTAATTCTCGGTTTTATCCTGGGAAATCGAAAAATTATTCTTTAATTTGGTAATACTGGTCGGTCTCGCCACCTGGGTGAGGAGATATACCGCAAGATTGCGCAGGTTAGCCACATCCCGAATTTCATACCGGGTGACGATATCCCGATACAGGATATCCTCAAAATAGCTCTTTAAAAGAAGTTTTTTGTCATCGTAAGATTCTTTGAGTGTAATTTCAGGAAATCCACCAAACTTCAGGTACTCATGGAACAACTTTCGGATAACAGATTTTTTGTTGATATAGTCCAGTTCGGTAATAATCTTTAGGTCATGAAACCTGATAAATTCTGCAAATGAGAGGGGAAAGACCTCAAAAGATATGTTTCTGCCGGTTAGTTTGGATCCGATCTCACGCGAAAGCATCTGTGATGATGATCCTGTCACAAATATCTTTAGGTCCTCGGTTTCAAGACGTCCACGAACCCAGCTCTCCCAACCGGGAATCTGTTGAATCTCATCAAGAAAAAGCCAGCATCTCCCTTCCGGTTGCACCCTTTCGCGATAGGTATGATAGATCTGTTCAAGTAGTTCAATCGAATATTCTGATGAGAAGAGCGGTTCCTCCAGGTTAACCCGCAGGATAGCAGATGGATTGACATCCTGGTTTAAAAGATCTCTGATAACCTGTGCCATGAGCGTAGACTTACCGCTCCGGCGTATTCCCTTAAGAACCACAACCTCTTTGGAATTAAGCTGGGAGAGACAGGCAGGAAGGAGATCCCTGGTAATTCCTGCCTCTATGGTTGTTGTATTCCAAAAACGGTTATAAGAAGAGAGGATTTCCAAAATTTTTGAAGAGTTCATTGAATCACCGATATGATATGTATATAATCATAATATATGACCGGTATATCGGTTATATGTGTGCCCAAAGATGGATATATTCAGACACTCGTGGAGGTTCGGTATACCTGAGAGGAGTGCTCCATTTTCATGAAGTGAATATCTCATCATCTCTGGAAATCACTTCAAATTCTGTTATTAGAAGGGCATCGACGTTTTTTGAATAAAACGCGATGATGCAAGACATCAGGCTCAACCTATGAAAATGAGGATCCATTTTCATGACTAATTACCTATTCCAAGGATCTCAGTATCCTTTCATTACAATAACCGGTCTGTTGCCTGATACAACCTATAAATACTGGGTACAACCTTCTGCAAATACGGTGGTATTTAGTAAAGGCACTTTCTGTACAATGCCAGAAAGCGGTCCCTTTACCTTTATTGTCCCCAGTGATTCCCACGCCTCAAAATATCCTGACCGGTAAGAGCTAGTCGTCGATGCCATCGCAAAGGAACCGGATGTATATTTTATCCTCGATGGTGGTGATTATGCAGACATGTTCAAGTCCTGCCCATACCCATACTGAAAAAATTTCAGTTCGTATTCAGTTGTGCAGTAAAGAATCCTTCATTCCTGAATTTCAGGTGGAAAATCATTCCCTGTCAGTATACAATAAGTAATACTTCATATACATTCACCTGCACGCTCATATCCTTCCCGAACCAACCACTATTCCATATGCAAAAGGGTACCACGCTGATATCTGCCATTCCGGGAACCGGGTTTGATCAGGTTATACAACGGTTCTCTTCTTCTTTACAGAACCATCCGCTCTCCACCTGGCTGATTCTTCCTACGCAGCGGCTGATACGAGCCGCACAGCACCATCTCATCACCTCAAAAATTCCCTTTCTTCCAGACCATATCTGCACCCTGGATCAGTTCTGTGAATCTCTCGTTACCGGTTATGGTGGTTCTATCAGACCGGTCAGCCCTGCGGCAGCCCGGATTATGCTTTCTGATGTCATGCACAAACATGAGAAGGAACTCTCGCTCTTCTATGCCCAGCGGGCCCCTTCTGCAAAGACACTCCAGGATCTCCAGACCCTCATTACTGTCATCACGAGAAGAGAGATCTCCTATCCCGGATGCCTCAAAGAACTGCAGAGCCAGAAGAGCGAGCAGATTGACCTGGTAATAACCGCATACAAAAACCAGCTTACAGAACTGAATCTTGTTGATACCGACACCCTATTAGTATGGACAATTTCGTTTCTCTTAAATGCACCCCCGGATCTCTGTGCCCGTACTGTCAGGGATGTCTATTTTTATGGTCTTTTTGAACCGATGCCGCTAGAGAAAAAACTCATAACCACTGTGCTTGAGACATCTCTTCATGGGGAGTATGTCATCCCCTCTGGATCAGATACAACTCTCTTTAGGGATACCGGAGACTGGATAAAGCCGGTAGTACGAGAGGCTGTTCCTGATACTGAAGCTGGATCTCTTCGTACTGCCATCTTCTCATCTGAAAGAAGAGATGATTCTTTCCTGGTTCTCCCGGGAGTATCCCTGACTGCCTCTCTTGACCCGGCAAATGAGATGCGTCAGATTGCAGAAGAGATAGTGTGTCTGCATGCAGGTGGTGTCCCCTATTCTGATATCACCATTGCATTTCCTGATATCCGGTATGCTCTCCTGTATGCCGCTGAAATATTCTCTGATTATGATATTCCGTACATATCTTCATCTGCACCACTTCTTATCCATTCCCCGCTTGCTATGTTCTTTATGCAGTTCCTTGAACTGGTGGAGAAAGGACTTCGATATGAAGACTTTATCCTCCTCATCCAGAGTCCGTACCTTGTATTCTGGTGGATCCGCAAAGACCAGAACGAAAGCACAAAAGAGAACGAAACAGACGTAAATAGGTGCGAGAGGCCGGGAGAGGATACATATACTGGTAAGAGTTGCCTGCTCTCATATAAAAATATCGAAATAATATCCCGGACGTATGGGATTAGCAGCGGATTTGTTGACTGGGAACGACAAACCGAACGTATTTTAGAAATTATCGCCGAACAGGAGGTGGTACCGGAAGATTCGCTTAAAAGTCCTGGTGTAACAAGGCAAAAACGAGGTTACATGCCAAAAAGGCCCCTTCCTGTGCATGAAATCATCAGTACCTTAGAAGGGATCCAGGCTTTGATGACAGCATGTAAAAAAATGAATGGGAAGAGGAGCATCAGGGATCAGATTCAGGTCTTTAAAGAGGTCTTATCTGCAATTGGAGCGCCAGTCCCTGATACAGCATCACGATATATAGGGGCAAACCGTTCTCTGTCTGAAGAAGAAAGAATGGTAATAAAGACGTTTTCTGTCATCCTTGATGAACTCCAGAATCTTGCTCGTTCAGGGACAATTACCGAAGGGATCCCGGATAAGCTGGTTCCTGTCGGCAGGTTTATCACCCTTCTCCGTCTTTTTTTCCAGGATAGGGCAGGAGGTTTAAATCCTGAGGCAGAGGGAGTGCTGCTGACTGGAATCAGAGAGATTGCCCATCAAAACTACCAGTACCTTTTTATTGCCTCATTAAACGAGGGACTTATCCCTAGGCTCTCTACCCGGCTTCCGTTTACGAACGGTTCTGAGAACAGCAGGATGGAGACCCGAAGTCTTAGTGATATTCTGCGTCAGGAGCGGTACCAGTTCATAGCTGCCCTGCTTGCAGGCACGAAACACACGTACCTGAGCTATCATCAGCACCGGGATGAACGATCCACCCTCTCCTCCCCATTTCTGGATCCGTTACGTAAGAAGTATGAATTGCCTGAATGGGGGGCGGATGAGACGAAGGCAGATGAAAATTACGTACCTGATGAAAAAAAGCTACTTCCTGACCGGTCTGCTCACTCCCGTGCATCCCAACGGGTTGGTGAGTGCATCAGGGAGGAGAGATGGGATGATGTCTTTGAATCTCTTGATGAAGAAGAGGATATCTCTTCAGTACTGCATCGAATTGCCATTGAGCGTACCTATCGGTTCAGACTGAACAGGTCGGTATATGATGGCATCGTCGGTTCAGCTCCTGATGTCAGGCAAAGGCTGGCGGGCAGGTTTGGGCCGGAATACCGGTGGTCTGCAAGTATGCTTGAAAGTTATGCCAAATGTCCGTTTAGGTTTTATCTTGAGCGGGTTGTCAGAATAAAACCACTTGCAGATCTTGGATCTGATCTCTCACCGACGGCAAAAGGAAGCCTTATTCATACGGTATTATGCCGGTTTACCCGCGAATTACAGGGCCAGGAGAAGCTTCCCATACAGAAGGCCGGATACGGGGATGCTATCACTGCCATTACAGCCATTGCCAATGATGAATTTGAGAAGGTCCCATACAAGACCCCGCTGTGGTATGCGAAAAAGAAGCAACTTATCGGCGGGGATGATATCGGTTCGGGCATCTTTGAAAAGTTTGTTTCTGCCGAGATTGAGCGCCTATCTCCTGATGAGAAGGGGCGAATTCCAGCGCCTTTTATCCCCCGGTATTTTGAGTTCTCATTTGGTGCCGTCCCAGATCAGGATGATGATCCAGCCTCACAGGACAGGCCAATTGATCTATCTGATATAGCAAAAGATATCAGAGAACAAATAGGAGAGGCTGGAGAAGGACAAGCAGGATATACTGACTCATGCAGAGAACCGGTACTGTTTTCCGGAAAAATTGACCGGATTGACATGACCAGTGACGGGAGGTTTGGTGTGGTTGATTATAAAACCGGGATAAAAATTCCATCTACAACAGAGATAGCCCAGATGAAAGCATTGCAACTTCCGCTTTATATTCAGGCTTTTGCTAAGATAATGGGTAAAACCGGGGTTTATGGATCGTACTGCCATATATCCCGGACCATCAGCCATTCGTTAAGCCTGTACAATCCGGCATATAAAAATGAACTTCCCGGAGGAAAACGACCACGATCAGAACCTGACTGGCAAAAAATTTTAAACACGTCGGTTTTAGATGCCTGTAATTATGTATCGCGGATCCATGATGGGATCTTTCCAATACATCCGTGCACCAGTTGCAGTCCGGACTGGTACTGTCCGTACAACACGATATGCCGGTTTCAGCCTGATAGGGGTTCACGTCTGTGCGAGTGGATGTTGTATTCTGAACCTGAACCAGGACTTACTATGGGTGAAGAACCAGAGGTAGGGGAGGGCACAATATGAAATCCCGGGCAACCCCCCGTCAGCGGGAAGCCATTGAACTGCATGATCTAAGTATGGTGGTCACAGCAGGAGCTGGTACAGGAAAGACCTTTGTTCTCGTTGAGAAGTACCTCAATCTCATCGAAAATCAGGGTTTTCGTCCCCGTGAGATCCTGGCACTCACATTCACTGATAAGGCAGCAACTGAGATGAAAGAGCGTGTCAGAGAGACTATCGGGAAACGGATTGCTTGGAATCCGGATAATCCCTTCTGGAAAGAGGTTGCCGAAGAGGTAATTATTGCGCCGATAATGACATTCCATTCATTTTGTGCACAGGTTCTCCGCGAGTTTGCAATTGAGGCCGGGCTTGAGGCTGGTTTTCTCATTATTGATGAAGGGCAGGCAGTTGCCATCAGAAAAGATGCATTTGATACGCTTCTAAAAAAACCATCATCTGAAGCAACACATGAGGCTCTTGTGAATGTTCTTGCACAGGTAGAAAAATTCAGATTACATGAGATACTTTCTGCTATATCACAATGTCCTGACAGGTACGAGCAGTTCTTCTCACAGGTGCGTCTTTCTCCTGCCGGACTGATTCCTGCATGGCAGGAGTATCTGGAATCGGTGAGAAGTACGGCAGTTGATCGGTTCTTTGCAGATGCCAGAAATACTTCTTTAATATCGCAACTCCTCTCTCTCAATGGCATATGTACTGATGCCCGTGATTCTGCTGCTTCCTATCTTGATCAGGTTCATCAGTACCTTCTCGATCTGACTCCGGAATCATCATATGAACAGTTATCACTCGCAGCAAAAGGCTTCTTATCAGTCAGACCAAGAGGAAAAATCGGTTCTCAGAAGAACTGGGATCCTAATGATCTGGATCTGCTGAGAACGACAAAGAAAGAACTGACAGCACATCTTGAGCGGGCAGCCCCGTACTTTCATCTGTTTCTTGACGAAGGTTCATCATTCACCAGGGCAACACTGGCGTTTTACCGTGATATTGCAGTTCTTACTGAGGAATACCTGGCACATGTTACTGCATTGAAAAAACAGGCATCAGGAATTGACTTTGGGGATCTTATTGCCCGTGCGAAACAGTTTTTGCATGAGAACCAGGATCTCGTAGCAACACATCTCCGCCCACGAATCCGGTATATCCTCGTAGATGAATTCCAGGATACAGATCCAGCCCAGTTTGATATCGTCAGAGCCATTATTGGTGATCTCTGTCCTGATACGAAAAGCCTCTTTATCGTTGGAGACCCCAAACAATCGATTTACCTTTTCCGGGACGCTGACGTGACCCGGTTTAAAGAGGCCCAGAACACAATTCTTTCTGATTGTAAAGGCAGGGTTATCAATCTGGATACCAGTTTTCGCAGTTCCCGTGAGGTCATCGGGGTGGTCAATCATCTGTTCAGGGAGATTTTTGCATCAACAGAGAAGGCATGGGAATTTGGGTACGAACCCATCCTGACCTGTGATGAACGGAAAAAAAGTAAAGGATCGGTACTGGTTATGCTTCCACAAAAAGCTCCAACCGGGGGAACGGCTGCAGACAGTAAGGATATCGAGGCTGGGATGATTGCAGACCTGGTTCACCGCATCGTAGAGACCGGCTCTCTTCAGGTGACCGGTAGAGATGGTATTGCCAGGCCTGCCGGGTATGGAGATATCGCCATCCTTATCGAGCGCAGAACGCATCTTACCCGATACATGGACGCCCTCTCCCGCCGGGACACTCCTTATTATGTCCATGGCGGAATCGGGTTTTACTCAAGGCAGGAATTATATGACATCTACAATCTGCTCTCGTTTCTGCTGAGACCCTACGATGATGCTGCTCTCTACGGGGTACTTCGATCACCATATTTCTCCTTATCAGATACCACGCTGTACAGGATTATGACGCACCCGGGAGCAAAAAGGGGATCAACCTTGTTTGAACGCCTTGAGCGGTATCTTAAAGAGGTACCTGCCGGTGACGGGGATGATAAAGAACAGGAACTGACGGTGCGGGCAGGACGGCTGCTGTTCGGATGGCTGGAATATGCCGGCCGGGAACCGGTGGTCCTTCTCATTACCCGGGTCATCCGTGAATCCGGGGTTCTGATGGTGTATGGTGCGTTGGAACAGGGGGATCAGCAGATAGCGAATCTTGAGAAACTGGTGCAGATAGCCAGGACCCGTGCCGAATCAGGTGGATACGGCCTCTCTCAACTGGTTTTTGATTTAACCGCATCCATTGGTGCTGAAGAGCGGGAAGGAGAGGCTGCTCTTGATACCGTCTCACAGACTTCGGTTAATATCATGACGGTTCATGCAGCAAAAGGCCTTGAGTTTCCTGTTGTTATCCTTCCTGATATGGGTTCTTCCCGGGAAGGAAAGCACCCTTCAATCCTGTTAGGTGAAAACCCACTTGCAGTCGGGGTAAAGATTCCAAATCCTGATGCCGGGTATGAAATCGAAGAAACACCGGTGTATGCAGCAGCAAGTCTCATCTTAAAGGAGAAAGAGGCAGCTGAACGCAAACGGCTTTTTTATGTTGGTGCAACCCGGGCACGGGATCATCTGGTGTTTTGTGGAAGAATGCCTGACTCGTTTTATGATTCTATTGAGGAGAGTACCAACCGAATCGACTGGGTCTGTACTCTGCTTGGGATACCAGGAGATTGTGGGACATCCAAAGGATGTATTCTCATCGATCCTGATGATGGTGGAGAACCAATCGAGGTTCGGATTTTTGTGGATCCAGATCAGCTGACCCTTGAGTGGGCATATGATATGCCATCTCCTCTCTCTCTGCCACCTGAGTACATCAGCCGGAAGGGGGAACGGAGACGGGTTTGTGATGCAGGGTATGGACGAGATAATACTGATGTATCAGGGAAGACATGGAGCGTAAGCCAAATCATTACAGCAGTTGCTGATGAACCGGGAATTCAAAACAACCATCTACAGATTCCTGACTGTCAGGAATTAGGAGCTGAGGAAGCAGGAACCCTTCTGCATCAGATATTTACCGGTATGGACGCTGATACCGTACTTACAGATTTTGGAATCATATCAGAGAAGGCTGCTGCCTGGTGTAAATCCCGGTATGAAGCGTTTTTAGACCATCCGATAATGCAGGAGATAACAGAAGAGTACAGTGAGATCCTGTTTATCGTCCCGATTGGTGAGTATACAATAGATGGAAGGATGGATCTGCTCTGCAGACGAAAGGATGGAGAATGGATGGTTATCGACTATAAGTCAGGAGGGAGTAATCACGCGAATCTGCAGGTTGCCATTTACCGGATGGCGGCACAAAAACTACTCTCTTTGCCGGTTACCGGATATGTGTACCATATCCTGTCAGGGGATATGGAGATTGTAGGAGAGATGGCAGATGATGAGATTTTAAGTTCTGTAGAATGGGGAATACGTCATCAGCAGGGATGAAGCAAACGGTGTTATCAGGGAATACGATTCATTGCTAATTTTTTAGCAGCGACAGTATCAGGGAATGTTAAGAAGAACATAGTCTCATCCTACACGCAATGACGATGGATCTGGTAATATCAGGCTGGTGATAGGTTCTGGTTCGGTACTAATAAACCTGCAATAAAAACTGATTCGGATATTCCACGTATGGAACCAACGGTCAGCCTCCTGGTTGGGGTACCTGACCGGATTCTGTAACCACTAGAGAACCAGACGAGCATTATTGCATTACAAGAAAAAGAAAAGGGCATCTTTGACTTCTTATCAGAAAGAAAAATGGGAGATTTAACTCGGTCCGGATTGTAAAACTCTATTATTCCTACTTATGGGAGACAGAGATGTCAGTCTGTACCTTGATACAATTATCTGACCTCTCTGGATGTCAGTGTAGGGACTGGTCTTATCGTTGTTGAGATTACAGATACGGATATTACAAATCTCCTGGTCAGTAGCACAAATGGAATCGGTCACTTTGAAATTATCCTCCCGGATAAAGCACTACCGGGTTACCAACACTGTCAACAGCAAATAAATATAATAGATCACTTTGAAATTAACCTACCAGACAAATTACAATTTCCTGTAATCTCCCTCACACGTGACCAGGGGATTATAGAACTGGAAATGTACCCATATGAAAATTCAAGCCGAAGAAATCAGACAACTGAATAAAAACAGATCAATTATGAAAAAAGAGACACGTTCACTAAGGCATCACCAGAGAACAGATGGAAAAATCAAGGATTGTATCATGGCAATCCTGGTAGCATGTATCATAGCCATGACGATGCTCCCTGCCAGTGCCGGAGAAAGCCCATCGGTAATTATCAAGAATTACACAGTCACCCCGGCAGTTCTCATGCCTGGTGAGATTGGAACACTCACAGTGACCATCAGTAGTACTACTCCCTCAACTGAGCAGACTTCAGTTACCTATGGAACCGATGTCGCGAGTGTTACAAGCTCAATAATTCCTTATATAGATAGTATTATCCTAAAAAGTAACGATTTTGAAGTCCTTGATGGAGGATCACATTTTGAAGGTCATATCGGTCCTGAACAGGAGATCCCGGTTACGTTCCTGATTCAGGCACCTTCACAAAGTGGTGTATACTTTCCTGAAGTCTGGATTCGGGTCAGTGGAGGCCAGAGTATAAAATACCCGGTACCGGTGAATGTAAACACCCAGAT
Source organism: uncultured Methanoregulaceae archaeon (assembly GCA_964428385.1). GTDB lineage: Archaea > Halobacteriota > Methanomicrobia > Methanomicrobiales > Methanospirillaceae > JAFGOM01. Next base: position 29,196 of record CAYRYR010000009.1, on the reverse strand, counting down.
ATCAGTTATGAGAACACCGTCCCTCACCCTTGATAACACATTTGATACACAGGTGAAACCGGGAACCAGAATAACCTCAGAACTTATCATAGCAAACACTGGTTCTTCTCAGGCAGATAATATTCAGGTCCAGGTCAGAGGAACCCCGCCATCGGTCATTCCGGCAGGCGTGAGTAGTATACATATTGAAAGTCTCCCTCCAGGGGGAGAATTCAGGCAGAATATTACCCTTTTAATTGATAAAAATGCTCCAACAGGTCTTATCCAGGTTCCCATTGATCTCCGTTATGCTGTCCTTGACGGGAGTTTTGTTGAGCAGGAAGGAAATATTGGCCTTGATATCAGGGGTGAAGCAGACATTGGGATTACCTCTGTTGAGACAAGCCCGTCACGGGTACAGGAACACACTCCCTTTGACCTGATAATCAGGGTTCAGAACACGGGTACCGGAGAAGCAAAGACAGTGGATGCTACAACAGATCTCCCCATTCCTGGAGGATCCCAGGCATTTATTGGGAAGATAAAGGCTGGTAACGATGCTCCTGCAACCTTTATTCTTGAAGGAACAAAGGCAGGGGTCTACAATTATACCACAACTATCAGATATACTGACGACTGGGGAGTTCATACCCTTACACGTAATTTGACTCTCAATATATCGGGCGGTGATGGTTCAGGAACGATAATTATGCTCCTCATCCTCGTTGTTGCACTTGGTGCAGGCGGTTTCTGGTATTTCAGGAAAAAGAACGGTGAGGAATGAACAAAAGCGGCTATAAAACCTCTTTTTTTCTTGCTTCCCGGGGGATCACGCAAGGAAGCCGGGGAAGTCTGTACCTGACTGTGCTCATCATTGCGATGGTATTTATCAATATGATCTTCATGCCTTCGATAATTATGGGATTTATCAAGACATACGAGGATCAGTTCATCGCATATAACATCGGCAATATTCTTGTCAGCCCAAAGACCGATGATGAGTATATTGAGGATATCGATGAGTTATTAGAGAAGATAAACTCGGTACCCGGTGTTTCCCGGGCTGCAGGACATTATTCTACTGGTGGAACACTACACTACAAAGGTTACAGCCTTGGGACAACCATTGAGGTAATTAAACCGAATGATGAACGGCTCGTTACCGATATATACAAAAAAATAAAGGATGGCGATTATCTTGGTGAGGGTGAAACCGGCCAGATAATCATGGGTATCCAGGTATCCGGCCATAAGGATACTGCCGAAGATATGGGACCAACGCTCGGATACCTGAATTCAGGGGATTCCGTGACTGTTGATTTCACTAATGGGGTTACCAGGGAGTTGCGGGTGAAAGGGATCATAGAGACGGGATCGTTCATGACTGATCAGGGGGTATATATCACCTGGGACGAGATGGAGTCTGTTCTCGGTCACCCGATAACCGAAGGTTCTAATGTTATCATCAAAACCGATCCCGATGCTGATGAAGCAGCAGTAAAGACGCAGATACTCAGGTTCGGAGTCGCTGAAAAAGTTCAGACCTGGCAAGATCTCCTCGATGAGGCGATGGGTAGGGCAATTGCCGATTACGCCATGCTCAATAGTATTACCATTGTCGTATCACTTATCATCGCGGTCGTAGTTCTCTTTATCGTTATAATGATAAAGACACTCAGTAGCAGACGACAGATAGGAGTCCTTAAAGCTATCGGGCTTGAAAAAGGGATAATCATCTACAATTATGTTTTTCAGGTACTCATCATGACAACCCTTGGCGTTATTCTTGGCGTTTTTGTTCTGGAAGCCATGGTGGCGATACTGACTGCCTTCCCATTCCAGTTTTCTGACGGGACAGTGACACCAGTTGTAATGACTGCTGACCTGGTGAACAATACTATCCTTCTATTTATTGTAGGATTTTTTGCGGGTTACATCCCGGCCTGGCGGGTGGCAAGTGAAGATATTATGATCGCAATGAGGGCCTGATTATGATAGAGGTAGAAAATCTCTCCCGGATTTATCAGATGGGAAACGTCACTGTTCATGCCCTGAAAGGGGTAACACTGACCATTCCAAAAGGGCAGTTTGTTGGGATAACCGGTGCAAGCGGATCAGGAAAGTCCACGCTCCTTCACTTACTCGGTCTTTTAGATCGGCAGACAGAAGGAACTATCAGGATTGGGGGTATTGATGTGAGCAAGCTTACCGAACATCAGCGGACACTCTACCGGCTTAAAAAACTGGGATATGTCTTTCAGGATTATGCCCTGGTTCCGGAACTGACGGTAGAGGAGAATGTGTATATCACCTCAATGGTCAGGGGAATGCGACCGGATGTGTATCAGAAAGAAACGAATGATCTCCTCATCAGGATCGGGCTCTTTGACCGGAAAAAACACAAGCAGAGTGAACTGTCAGGTGGACAGCAGCAACGGGTCTCAATTGCCCGGGCTATTGTGAACAAGCCGGAGATCCTGTACGCAGATGAACCATGTGCCAACCTGGATAGCGAGAGTTCAAAGAATGTTCTTGATCTCTTTAAGCAGATAAATCAGGAACTTAACCAGACCATTGTGATGGTCTCTCATGAAGACTGGCATCTGCAGTATTTTGATCGGGTGATAACCCTTCGTGACGGGGAGGTAATCAGTGACGACCTGCCACTGGTGAAAAAAGGATAAAGAACCTGTTGCACAGAGTTTTTTGTTTATGAAGAACTTAAATTGCTTTAGAAAGAAAGTGATATCACCGGCATTTCTATCAATTTTTATCTTTATGCAACAAACCCCGGAGTCTGATCCAATTATTGCAGGCAGAGGATCTGACAACAAGCAAGGGCTCAGGTGTAATGCCTGTAGATAGGATAAATGTCCTGACCTGAAAGGTGCTGACTTGTCAGAGGTGTGTCAAAGCAAAGGAATAAAACTTTTGTGAGGTATTTACAAGTGGAAACGCCCACCGTTTTCTTATTCATTATGCTTGTGACATGTGTGAGCGTATTGCGGTGATAGTCGCACGATGCTTTCTTGGAAAGGGGGAGGGAAAACCCTTTCTTCTTATTCGGCCAGTGCGGCCCTGACAATCAAATGTTTGTAACCAGGACATTATGGTCTTTCAACCGCGTTTGTGACAATTTTTCCATCAATCACAGTGATATATTTTCCCTTTCTGAGAAGGAGAGAACTCATTCATTCTCGGTTTTTAAGTTGATTTCCCTGTTTTGCCTGGTATTTTTTCATTTGTTTCTTTCAGACGGTATGCCGGTTGTACACAGCCGGAACATATACAAAAAAGCCAGAGAACCATAACCCGAATCCAGGTTAGAATTCTTCCAATGTCCTTTAAAACCCCATTAGCGAGTAAGTGTTTCACTCACAATACATGGTGAAAATCAAATAATGCTTACCAACAGATCTAATAGAAAAAGCCGTGAATTAAGAGAATTTTAATTCCACCTCGTGTGGGTAATATGGCGACTACAATTTTTTAAAATCAAAATTTCATCAATCATTCTGAATTTGAAATTTGGCCTTAATTGTAATATATCCTCTTACAATTATATTAAGGAGGAGTACATCCAACACTAAAGGGGTTAAAAATACATCTGGTACCCTGAATGTTCATCTTTCAGGAGAAAAAACCTCTTCGTCTTGTATCTTACCCTAATACTGGTTAAAGTCGTTTCAGGGTCAGAATCCAATTCATTCGTCGTGATACTTGAGAAGATACGTCCTGTCAGATCAGGTACATATCTTCTGCTGCTTTTGTCAGATCATCCCGGAACCTGGGGTCAGCGATCCCGATTATAGCGAGAGCACGTTCGCGGGTGGATTTACCTTTGAGGTTAATGATGCCGTGTTCGGTGGCGAGGTAGTGGGTGTCAGCCCGCGGGGTCGTGACCACCGCCCCAGATGGGAGGCGTGGGACTACACGGGAGATGGTGCCTCCCTTTGCCGTGGAATAAAACGCAAGGAAGGACTTTCCTCCCTGGGAGGCAAAGGCACCCCTGACAAAGTCCAGCTGGCCACCCGTGCCGCTGAAGGTTGCACCCTCGAGGTGCTCTGCGTTGGCCTGGCCGAGTAAGTCGACTTCCAGAACCGAGTTAATGGATATCATATTTTTGTTTTTGGCGATAACAGTAGGAGAGCAGACGTGGGAGGCAGCGTAACTCTCCATTGCGGGGTTGTCATCCATAAACTCGTACATCCGTTTTGTACCTGCTGCGGTGGTAAAGACATGCTTATAGGGGTGGATTGTCTTCTTCTTCCCGTTTGCCACACCGCTCTCGATGAGATCGACCATGCCTTCTGTAAAAAGTTCAGTATGGATCCCGATATCCTTATGGTCCATGAGGTACCTGGCGACTGCGTTAGGCAGGTTGCCTATTCCGAGCTGGATTGTGGCACCGTCCGGGATAATATCAGCAATCGCCGGGCCGATGATCTCATCTTCTGGTTTCTCCCCGGCTATCTTCAGCTCCATCAGGGGGACAGAGTTCTCTACCAGTGCAGCAACTTCGGAGATATGAATAAAGGAGTCACCAAAGACCCGGGGCATGAAGCGGTTGACCTCAACAATGAGTTTCCTACAGGAGCGGGCTGCTGTTGAGAAGTAATCGTTCGCTGTCCCAAGGCTGAAGAAGCCGGCCTTGTCCATCGGCGAGACGGTTGCCATCGCCACATCAGTATCCATGTACTCTGATACTATCTGTGGAATCTGGTGGAGATAAGAGGGGACATGGTAGTTCAGGCCGACTTTGACCGAATCCCGGTCAGCGGCACCGACAAACCAGGAGTAGTTCTCGATGCTGTCGCAGAGATCCGGGGACAGGACTGAGGATGAGGCATATTCCCGGGGGAGGAAGGTGTATACTTTCAGGTCTTTTACATCCCCCTTCCGTGCATGGGTGGCAAGGGCAGTAAGCAGGGCGGGAGGCTGGGCGATGCTCATCCCATACACTATGGTATCCCCGTTTTTTACCTGTTCCATCGCACTATCCGGGCTGGTCAGCTTTTCGCTGTACTGCTGCTGGTAGGACTTCATCATCTTCCCCTGTGGAATAATAGGCAGGTCGGAGGATATATGAATTGCCACAAAAAAGCCGGGAGAGAGGGGCTCTGTCTGAAAAACCAATGATACCATTCCATCAAATTCAGGCAGGATGTAATTTCATGACATTCTGATTTTCGGATGTTTAACAGTGATTCTGCATCAAAAGGAGAGGAAGTCTGTTCGATAAGTTTTACTGTCATCCGCTGACAATCACCATTTTTATGACTTTGGAACATCCAGAGCATCCAGAATGTTTTTACAATCCTCTTTAGGTTTTTACTGACAGTCCCTGAATCTTATGCTGCTCAATTCATCTTGCCCTTTCACATGCGTCCGGCATAACGCCATACCCCTTTTGGCACTGTTATCTCGAATCGTGCCCCCTTGCCAGTTTCACCGGATTCACTGATGGTTATACCTGTAATATCAAGAATCTCGCGGGAAAGAAACAGTCCTATTCCGGTGTTTCTCCCATAACCCTGTTTGAATATTTTTTCTTTCTCATTGGTTGGAACTCCCTCTCCATCGTCTTCACAGACAAGCTTCAGACAACCTTCCTGCTCTTCAGAAAAGAAATGAATGGTTGTTATCGTACCGCCATACCTGATGGCATTGTCCATGAGGTTGTAAAAGACCCTTTTGATAAGTGGATCGGCAAACACTTCAATACCGACAGGAATTCCATTTATTGCTCTTACATCCCGGTTGAGAACTTCTTTTTCAGTATAAACCACCAGTATGTGGATGTCCTGCCAGGTAGGAGAATGAATACCGATCTCCTCGTATTCTTTGGCAAATTGGATCATAGATGAGATCAGGTCTGCAGCAGTTGTGATCTCCTGGTAATACTTTTTGTTTGAGGGATTGGGATTCAAATCTTTTAGCAATTCAAGGTATCCCATTAGAACTGTCAGTTGATTGTTGATGTCATGCCTTGTGATACTGGATAGGAGGTTGAGTTTCTTGTTTGCTAAAGTGAGTGCAAGTTCTGCTGTTTTCTGCCTGGTAATATCGCGGCCGACTGATTGATACTCCAGGAGGTTGCCGTTCGTGTCAAAGATTGCACGGTCACTCCATCGCTGCCAGCGGGTTGTACCATCTGGCATGATAATCCGCTGGTTAATATACATGATAGGATGTTGTGGAGTTAATGATACCAGATGGTGTAAAACAATCTCCTGATCTTCCGGGTGGAGTACGGGTCTGAACCGGTGGCCTATGATTTCTTCCTTTTTTTTCCCAAAATATCGGCAATATGCATCATTGGCAAAAACATGAGTGCCATCAGGGAGGAACCGGGAGATAAACTCGGTCTGGTCCTCAACAACATTGCGGTATTTCTGCTCACTCTCCTTTAATGCATAATCAGCCAGTTTTCGTTCGGTGATATTGATGATTGTGCCTTCATAAAAGAGTATGGTACCGTCTGTATCCCTGATAATGCGGACTGTTATCGAAACCCAGAACAGTGTCCCATCCTTTTTTGTGTGTAACGTTTCAAAGCTCTCTACGATTCCTTTATCCGCAATAATCTGAAGTATTTTCACTCTGTCATTTGGGTCAGCATAGAATGGTTTAATTTTTAAGCCGGCATTTAAGATATCTTTAGCATCACGATACCCGTACATGTGGGCAAAAGCATCGTTTGCGTTAATAACCTGTCCATCAGGTGCCGTCTTGAATAACCCCAATACTGATTTTTCAAAAATGTCGCGATATCGTTCTTCGCTTACTCGTAAGTCCTCTTCAGCCTGTTTTCGTTCGGTGATGTCACGTGCTGCGGCAAATACACCCGCAACATCACCCTTTTCATCGCGGTAAAAAGTTGCATTAAACAAAACAGGGGTGATATGGCCATCCCTGTGCCTGATGAAGAGTGGAAAATCGTTGATAGTTCCGTCTGCGAGTGTCTGAAAAAACACTTTTTGTGCCTGATCTGGTTTCGTACAATACCCTGAAAAATGGGTACCGATAAGTTTATCTCGCGAGAACCCGGTTATTTGTTCGGTGGAGGTGTTTACATCAGTAAGGGTGCCATCAACAGTAATGGTAACGAGAGGATTTGGGTTTGTTTCAAAGAGATTACGATTGTACAAATTAAGACTGCGCAGTTCCTGTTCTGTCCTGCCGAGATCCTCAACCATCGTTCGCAGTTCCTCATCTGTTGCAGTCAGTTCCTCATTAAATGCCTGGAGTTCTTCGTTCTTCTGAATCAGATCTTTTTTTGCCCTTTTTTGTGTAATAACATTCCACAATCCGTTCATCAGGAGTGAGAGTTCCCGTACATCACGCTCGTCATACCAGGAGGTTTTATTTCCTACTCCTGCAACCATCACAATATGAGTGCCTTCAAATACCGGGATATTCATATGCCGTACAATTGGGACGTGATCGGTTGGATATCCCTTTTTAAGTGGATTTGGGGCTGCATAATCATTGGTGATAACAGGACGACGCTGCCTGACCGCCTCCCCCCACAACCCGGTTGAGTCGATTGGGTATTGTATCTTTTTTTTGCGAATAGCACATTCTTTCATTGACTGTACAGACCAGGCACAAATCGTGAGCATGGTCTCATCATCATTGACAAATGCGAGATATCCAATTGAACTTGCAGTTATTTCCACTGCTTTTTCGATTGCAAAGGTCATCAGTTCCTGTAACGGTGCAGAGGCCATCTGGTAAAAAGCAACGAGTATTTCAAGATGTTTCTCATCCTCTAAAAGTGTCTTCTCTGCCTGTTTGTAGTCTGTGATGTCCCTGATGGATTCGATTGCCCCTTTAAGATTTCCGTTGGTATCGTAGAGCGGGCAAGCGGTAAACCAGAGGTGTGCTCCCTTACCGTCATTAAGGTGCGGGATGAAGATCTCAGAGTACAGGTTTGCGCCTCTCCTGGTAATGGTCGGGTATTTAGCATCAACTTCAAGGTCATCGTGGAGGACGAGATCGACCATGATAGGACGCCGTTGTTGGTAGAACGGGAGAGCATATTCATAATCGGATTTTCCTATCATCTGCTCTGCAGAGATCCCGGTCATCTCTTCAATTGCGCGGTTCCATGAAATTACCGTACCATTCAGATCAATGGCGAGTGTGGCATCAGGAAGAAAATCAATAATATCAGCAAGTTCGTGTTTTGATTCCTGAAGTTCCAATTTCTGTCTGTTCAGTTCATTCAGATTAGAGCGGAGTTCCTCTTCTGTAGCAGAAATCTCCTCATATGCTGCCTGAAGTTCTTCGTTATTTCTCAATAATTCTGTTTCTGCCTGTATCTGCTTTGATATATCTATATGTGTTCCAACCATAATAGGGGTAGGATTCCCCATAGTGTCGCACAGTGTCTTTCCCCGTGACCAGATCCATACCCCGTGACCGTCCTGGTGCAGCATCCGGAAGTACTGCTCATATATCCTTTCCGTATTCTGTTTTTCAGTCTTAAAATGGCGTTTTGCTTCTTCCCGGTCATCGGGATGCAGTAGATCTATCCATGTCTCTTCCACATTTCTTCTGCCAGAGAAATCAAAATCATGAATGTCACGACCCAGCATAGAAAAATATTCCGGACTGCACCACAAGAATCCGGAATCAGAATGGTATTCCCATGCACCTGTATTTGATGCTGCGATAAGAGCTTCATATCGAGAAGATGCTTCCCTGAGACCCTCTACCGATGCCAGCAGAGACTCTTCTGCCCGCCTGAGTGAAACGGCGTGTCTGATAATATGTTCAAGCTCGGCAAACTGGGTTCTTGGGTCTCCTCCTTTCTGGAGATAAAAATCAGCCCCGTTATTGATAGCCTGGATAGCTACCTCTTCTCGTCCCCTCCCGGTAAAAAGGATGAACGGGAAGTTACCGAATTGCTGCCGCACTCCTTTGAGAAGATCTATCCCGTTCATACCGGGCATCTCATAGTCAGAGATGATGGCATCATACTGACCGGATGCAAGGTGTTGTAAGGCATCAGATGGTGAAGTGGTTATTTCTACTGTGAAATTCCCGGTTTTTTCGAGGAAAATCTTTCCGAGATCGAGGAGGGATTCTTCATCATCAACATAGAGTACGGCTATCATAGCATTTTGTTTAAATATTTGTGTGTGATTTTATTCATCCTTCATGGGAGAGATACCTGTTTTTGATACATAGCAGTTCTCTAATCGGTTATATATCCCTTTTCACAATTGTAATTAAACCAATAACGATTTGAAAGTATTCGCTTTCCTATTTTATAGATAATCTATTAGCACTTGATTCTTTTCATTTTACTTTCAGCAGATCCATCAGGTCCCGTTTTTCAAGGTTATTCACATGATATGAGTTCACCGTGCGTCATACCGGTAGCAGAATCGGAGAGCTAATATCTCGGCTGAAAAAAAAATACCACTGGGAAAACCAAGGGGTAAGAATGATACATTCTCATGAGACCGAAAATAGAAAACCCTATGATTAAAATGATTTGAATGGCTTGGATTGTGAAGTATAATCTATCTTTTTGGTTCCCGGCGGATGATACCAATGGAAAAAAAGGCAGGTGAAGATGATTCAATACAATATTTCGTTTTAGATTGAAAAATGTTAAATTGGGCTCTGTCTGAAACCCAAATGATACCCTATCATCATGTACAGGCAGTATTTTATAGGTATGCAAGGATTAGGGCAACCCGGTGTTTACAATTCGCTCTGACCGGGTAAGAGCAGTGTGAGGTCAGGTTATTCTCTGCCAATACTACCGTATAATAGATTTCACTTCTTTGGACCTACCCATAAACACTCTCACTTGAGAGCTGATGTACCTGTACCACCTGGTTTCCTCTCTGGTAGGAAAGCCCTCGTGAGACAGTTTTTTCCCAGCCCATGCATAGAGATCATTCCAGGTAAGATCCTGATGTTCTTTCATAAAAAATCTATTTTTGAATAATATGAACACACGGATTATGAGAAAAGACCCAGGTCTGAAACAGGTACACTCTCATCGATACCTTTTGGGCCATCTGAAAAACGCTGATGAAGCGTAGCTACAGTCCGAATTGATGAAAATGCTCAAATGCGTTCGAATTCATATTCAGGATGCATTTTCATGGGAAATATAGTATGATAACAGACGAAAAAAGACAATACAGCAGGGAACTTACCATCTCACTCGATATACTGGCATATGCCTTTGCCAAATGCACTGATTACGATCGATATGTCATTGTTCTGCAGAAACAGAAGTTAATCCTGCTATCAGAAGTTGAGATACCTGAAGAATAGATATATGAGTTCTTCAAAAAAATTGATTGCGATACAACAGGGAGGTATATTCCTGTTCCGTTACGATACGACTCATATGATGTGTATACTGACATAAAAGAATTCATAAATGAGATTCCGACCAGGAGGATTCGTGAACATGCAGAAGATCTCATCCAGGCATCCAACCCTGTTCAGAGATTTTGGGATTTTCTCAAACGGCATCCGGATCCTGATAAGCAATGGGATATCTACTATGATGAACATGAAATGGAAAGAGTGGCAGCATGGCTGGCTAAAGAAGGGCTGGTGGTAAAAGAAACAGAATGACATGAGGGATTCGATACGAGAAAAAAATGCTCATCATTATCTATTATCCCTTTCTAAAAAGGAATAGACACGAAAGGAAAATCTGCATCCGTAAAGAATATAATCGATTCTTATCCCTATTGTATAAAAAGGAAAAAAAGAGACAATATCATATGACAGCTATATCTGCTACGTCCATCAGAGAAGCAGCCTTACTCTTTGGCATTACTGACAATGCAAGCCTGAATGAGATAAAACGCAGGTATCGTGAATACAGCAAAGAATGGCATCCTGATGTATCTGACAATGATGCACAAGAGGCACACATCATGTTCATTAAGATACAGGGAGCGTATGACCTGTTGGTGGAATATTGTATGAATTATAAAATATCCTTTCAGGATGAGGACATTTTAAAAGATATCTCCATTATGGCCGGCAATGATGGGATGGAACGGTTCAGGGATGATCCCATCTGGGGGTGATATCTCCTCCCACGTAGTATTCTGTTCCTATCTGCAATTTATTGTGCCTGGCATAATGTATTGAAATAATCGTAGTAAAACAAAGCTTTAAACAGGCGTGCACGTTAATCGCGCGACATTGATTAAAGCAAATTTCAGTTCTGTCTGAAAATCAAGTGATACCATATCATCACGTTCAGACAGGATGTAATTACATGGTATTCTGACTTTTATATTTTTATATCACTTAAGGATTCAAACATCAGAGGGGGTAACCCAGGTGTCAAATACTCTGTGAACTCCCTCCCCCTCCTGGGTTACATCATTTCAATCGAATGAATAGTATTGAGGCTGAAACAGTCTTTCTCGACCCTCTGCGTCCTCTGCGGTTAATTTGTTAAATCAGTTAAATCAGAGGAATTCAAACCGTAGAGGGTGGAAAAAGAGGTCGAAGATATTCAGGTAATTATAGCTTGACACTATTATACCACTTGAAAAATCGACAGAGCCATATATTCACTTTTCTCTCATCACCGCTGACTGATGCTGTTTTTGACAATTGTATTGTCATATTTTGTTTAAAATCTGAATGCAAAAGCCGTTTTTACATCTAATATTTCCAGGATGAAAACCTGCTCCAATGGCAATACCAGCTACATCGTCACGTGTATAAAACCGGGCAACTGATAAAAATCGCCCTTTTTCTATGTTTCGTGAATATTTACGTTCAATTAATCCGTCTTTTTCGAGAAATGCAAGATACAGAGATCCACCAGGGCTAAGAACACGATATATTTCAGAGCATGTCTGTATTGGATCATCCAGGAAACATAGAACTGTGACCATAATAACAGAACAAAACACTGCACTCTGAAATGGCAGATACTCGCCCACGCCCCGATAAACCTCCAATCCTCGCTTTTTTGTAATTTTGGAGAGAGCAGATGATGGTTCCAGTCCTACAGATATATTGAGAGGGATTGCAAATCTCGCAGAACCGACTCCAATTTCCAGGGATGGATGTATAATTGTCCCTGTTATCCGCCGTATCAGATTCAGTTCCTGCAGATATGTAGTAGTATTGTCGACAAACCACTGATCATAATCAGCTGCATATAACTCAAAAACGTTCAAGGATATGATAATTACCTCCCGTGTATGATAAAAAACCGCCATTTTGTTTCATACCCTTCACTCTCACCAATAGATTTTTCTTCTTTTGGATTGATTTCATATCGCATAAGAACTGATGAATCTGTATTATCCTGGTCCCTTTCTGAAAGGAAGGCACCAGAAAGACGGTCATTTTCCCTGCCCATGCTGAGGAGATGATTTCAGGTACGAATCCTGATACTCTTCATCGGTAGGGATCTATTTTTGAATTATATGAACACATGGATCATAAGGATATCACACCGATTTAAAACCCTGATACACATCCCTTTGAACCTTTCAACCACATGGAAAATGATTGATGATTCCAGATTTAAAAAAACTGGGCAGCAGGGAAATTACCATCCCACTTGATGAGCTGGCATATGCCTATGCCAACTGCACAGATGAAACAAGGTATATCCTTGATTTGCAGGCACAGGAGATAATCCTGCTTTCAGAATATACTAATTTAAAAGAGGAGATAGATGAGTTCTTCGAAGAGATCGATTGCGATATAACCGGGAGGTATATCCCTTTTCCTGTACGGTTCAACTCGCATGATGGGTATGCAGATATAAAAGGATTCATAAAAGAGATTCCAAACCAGGAGATCCGGGATCATGCAAAAGATCTCATCCTGGCATCCAGACCCTTTAAGAGATTTCGGGAATTTATCAGGAAGTATCCGGATCTTCTGGAACAATGGTATGCATACAGGGAAGGACGTGAACAGGAAAGGGTGGAAGAATGGCTAAAAGAAGAAGAGCTGGTTATTGGAAAACAGGAATGATATGAAGATATATTATTCCCTCGCCCTTTAGAACAATTGATGGCAATTGTGTTGTATAATCCCGCAATGGGTTCAGTTTAGATATTATAGTGCACTGTAATACTTCTTGATATAATCAAAGTGAAACTGAGGTTATTTAGATGGTGTGCAAGGCAATCACGTAACAAAGATTATGGCAAACTCTCTAATAATTTTAAGAATACCTAAAGAAAGAGCATCATTCAGATCTGTCTGAAAAACAAGTGATTCCATATTATCATTATCAGGCAGGATTGAATTACATGACATTCTGACTTTCATATGGACGATGTTTCATATAACTAAAGAATCCAACCGCAGAGGGGATATCAGCTACCTCCGGGATTATATCGATTCAATCGAAGGAATACTATTGTGGTTTAAACGGCCTCAGCGTCCTCTGCGGTTAAATCAGTTCGACCAGAGGAATTCAAACCGCAGAAGCCAGAGAAAGAGGTCAAAATAATCAAATGATTATAACATGACTATTCCATATCGCCTGAAAAACGAAAGACCAACCATTCCCTTGTCTTATAGAATTGCTTCCGATTACCTTCTTTCTCATCTTCATAATCAATTATCAGATTTTCCTTCTTATTATCGCATATAAGTCTGGTTCTGCCCGGATTCTGCTCATGTCTGATACAGTTCCTGAAAGTTAATATATGATCCTTTCAGGTATCAGGTTTTTAGAGATCATAAGATGAGCTGTCCTCATGCCGGGGTAACTCCTTTGATTTTTTATCAACCGTTTGTCACTCCATCGGACAGCCCGATTCCGGTAGTCAAAAAGCGGCCACAAATCAGGTTGAACATCTCCCATATATGAATATCAGTCAGATTAGATTCGTTAATTAACAGACTGATTTGTGCAATGTAAAACGGACCCTTTCTGGTACTTTACAGGAGCCTGAAGCATTTCTTTTTAATACTATCTGGAAGATATAGGCATGTATTCATGGATATTTAGAAAAGGAGTTCATACATCGCCATCTCAATCATATAACAATTGCATAAATATACAGTCAGGAATGGCATATGATGGCCTTAAAAACACTTTTATCTACAATATAAGCAGATAATAGATAGTTCTGTCTTATCTGAATCTTTAGGCAGACCTGTATTACCGGTTTTGTAAAGAGGGCGGTTCCTTTGAAAATCAAGGGTATATCTCATCGTGTTTTCGCAAAAACCTAAGGATAGTTTCAGATTCATTCCACCGCCTATCAATCTCTGTCACCATATCATCTATAAATTGAATCTGTAGCAGGATCTTTTCAGTTAAACTGGCGTCACCGAATATCTCAGCATATCCTGTTAGTACTGCCAGAGGATTCCTGATACCATCATTAAGAATTGCTAGTTGGGCAAGATTCTGTTGTATCTGGAGTTCTGCGGCGTCCCTCTGTTTTTCAAGTTTCCGCTGGTCGGTGATATCCTGTCCCTGTGCGATGGTTGCCACCGGATTTTTCCTCTGGGCATCGTACAGGGTTGCTGAGTTCCAGATGACAGTTCTGACCGTTCCGTTCTTATGTGCAATATCAAGTTCTACCGTTTCCCATTTTACCCCGCTTGTGGTAGTCTCTATAAGACGCATTGACTGGGCTTTTTTGTCTTTCGGGAAGAGGATATCAAGATTTTTCCCAAGAACCTCTTTTGCCTGCCGACCGATAAGTTCTTCACATGAGCGGTTGAGACGGGTGATACGATAGAGTGGATCCCAGATAATAATTGGGACATTCGCAATGGCAAGCAGATTTTCAAGGTGTGAATTTGTCTCTAAAAGTGCGTCTTTTATTTTTTTCCGGTCAGTTATATCCAGATTTGTTCCGAAAATAATTTCTTTGCCATCATTGTGAACGATTTCGCCCTGAGACTGGATGTATCTTAGTTCACTGGTATCAGTACGAAATATCCTGATGTCGATATTATATGGCTCACCAGTCTCAATGAGACGGATAAAAACCTCATGCGCCAGAGTCCGGTCATCAGGATGAATAGCTGAAGATACCTCATCAAAGGTAGGGAGATACAGAGGAGGAAATCCAAATATTGATAATCCCTCATCTGAAGCAGAAAATACGTTATTTTCCTGGTTTAATGTCCAGTTGCCGATATGAGCGATCTGTTGACTCTGTTTCAGATTGATAAGAACTTTCTCCAGTTCTTTCTCTGAACGCCTCCGGGAGACCGCATAACGTATCTTGCTTGCCAGCTCAGCAAACTCAGACTTCGGATCCCCTGTCTTTTGCATATAAAAGTCAGCACCCCGATTGAGAGCCTCGATCACTACTTCTTCCCGCCCTTTCCCGGTGAAGACGATGAATGGTGTCGTATCTCCCTGTTCTTTGAGATGGGTGAGCAGACCGATACCATCCATCTTTGGCATATAGTAATCAGAGACGATAGCATCAAATGTTTTTTCTTTGAGGAGTAAAATGGCATCATCTGCATTTGACACCGTAGTGACGATGAACTCTCCGGTTTCGGCCAGATACAGTTGTCCAAGATTAAGGAGATCTGATTCATCGTCAACAAAAAGAATACTTATTTTATCTGTCATTACTGATTACCCGCATTTCGCCATTTCCCTGCCGGAACCCGGATTTCAAATTTCGCTCCTTCTCCTTCTTTTCCGGTTTCCCTGATGGATAAGCCGGTTATCGAGAGAATTTCCCTGGCCAGAAAGAGTCCGATTCCGGTATTTTTCCCGTAACCGTGATGAAAGATTAGGTCTTTCTCTCCCTCAGGGATACCAATACCATCATCTTCGCAGATGATGATAAGGGTCTCTTTTTTCTCTTCACTATAAAATCTGATATATGTACTACATTCTCCGTGACTAATTGCATTATTCACCAGCGTAGTGAATACCTTTCGAATTATCGGATCAGCATACACCTCCAGATCTTCTGTTACCCCATTATGTATCGTAAGTGTGCTTAGGGAAATTTCTTTCTTTGCAGAATCAATGATCTGATGTATCTGTAGCCATCCACTGGTAACGATTCCAAAATTCTCGTACTCATGGGTGAAACCGATTGTTGCTTCTATCTGGTCACCGGCCTCCTGGGCCTGGGAGATATAAGTGTGGATAGTATTTGGATCATCCTCTTTCAATGCCAAATCATGAAGGATATGCACAGCTGAGAGCTGATTAAAGATATCATGGCGGGTGAGGCTGGTAAGGAGCCTGAGCTTCTTATTTGATTCCTGCAATGCATCTTCCATCAGCTTTTTTTCAGTAATATCCCTGGTAAAACCCATGAACCGTGTGGGTGAGAGTTTCACTCCCTCAACATTCCAGTACCGAATACCCCCATCCTTATGCCTGAAAACAGATTCCCCCCTGGCACTGCCTTTTTCAGCCACCTGTATAAAATGCTGCATACCGTTTTCATAAGACTCTGGGGGAAGAAAATCAGAGATTTGCATCTGCAACAGTTCTTTCTCTGTATATCCCGTTATCTCGCAGGCTGCAGGATTTACTTCAAGATAATGTCCTTCCTCATCTGCGATAAAAACACCATCAGGTGCATTAATAATGTAACTCCTGAATTTTTCCTCGCTTTCCCGGATAGATAGGAGAAGGTTGTTCCGCTCATTCACGATCCTTGCAAGTCTGATGTTACTCGAGCTTACCTGGGCAATCAGGTGAATTAACCGGGTATAAAACTGCATCACCGAATTGACTGTTTTATGGCTCCATCGGGGCACCTGTTCAAGTGCGTTTATATATGCCTCCTCATCAAACCCGTACTGTCTCGCCTGTCTTTTAAATAGTGAATAATCAATCTCTTCGTCATCAAAAAAGAACTGACCCAGGAAGAGATTTCCAATATGGACTCCACCTATTGTAATAGGTGTTGCGATGTCCCACATATTGTTTTTACAGTGATAGAGTTTAAACGTTCCAGGTGTGATTCCCTGTGAAAGGTTGATATCACTCTCCTGGCAATGTTTGCAGGTTTCAGGGTGTACACGATGGAATTTTGTACAGATGTCCTGCCACCCGGTAGCAACAAGGACAATTCCCCTCCTATCAAGGATGGCAACGCCAATCCGTGTAAGCGAAAAGAAATCATTCATCAGGAGCTGAATCTCTGGTACATCAATAATCTGAGCCAATTCAAGAAGACCAATATCCCCGTCAGGAGAGAGAAGGGCCTGTAATTTTTCCTCTATCCTCGACTCATTCTCCCTGAGTTCGTTCTCCATCTCCTTTTGGGTGGTAATATCGATGAATGATCCGAATATACCCACCTGATTTCCCGATGTGTCATGAATAAGATTTACAGAGGTCGATAATACAATAGGCGTCATGTCACGGCGAATACCGGTGATTTCACCAGCCCACGACCCTGTCTCCTGAATACTGGTTGCGATATGTGTCGCATCATCCATGTCCTGCCAGTATGAGAACACAGATCTCCCAAGTACTTCGACTGGGTTATCCAGTCCCCAGATCCTGATAAAAGCCGGGTTAACAGAGGTTATTATCCCGAAAATATCTGCAATAACAATGCCATCGATTGAGGATTCTATGGCAAATTCTTTTAATTTGAGCGATTCTTCTGAACGCTTTTTCCCGGTGATATCCCGGATGGACTCTATGGCACCAACGATCTCACCCTGGACATTTTTAAGAAGAGTCGCCTTTACCCAGAGGTAGAGTTCCTTTCCCCCCGGGTGAGCCTTCTCTGTCTCTGCGGTAAGTGTATCGCCCTCTCTTCGTACATATGAATAGGTTTCTATTATGTCTGGATTCTGCATCAGAATAAGATCAATAAGGATTGGGCGACGTTCCCCATAGAAAGGGAGAGCATATTCATAATTTCCCTCTCCGACGATATCTTCTGCGAAAACACCGGTCATCTCTTCGATAGCTTTGTTCCAGATGATAACCCTGCCCTGATTATCTATCGCAAAGGTAGCATCAGGGAGGAAGTTTATGAGGTCAATAAGCCGCTGTTTTGTCTCTTGAAGTTCCTTCTCCACTTTTTTTCGCCCGGTGATATCAGTCGCTATCTCGAGCCTGACAAGACGCCCGTCGCTCCAGTGGATCGCCCGGTCCCGGCAATCATACCATCTGCCATTATTTGTGTTTAAAAACTCCCACTGGTACACACCAGTTGGTCCGGATTTATCAGTAAGCAGATGATTCGTGCAAGATGTGCATGGACCATCCTGCTCTCCCCGAATTGTACTATAACATTTCTTACCGATGACATCACCAAAAAGAGATCGACCCCGTCTGTTCACATACAGAAGATCGTGGGTATCCATATCAGCAACATATACCAGGGCATCAATACTATCAAGAATAGTGAAGAGTTGTGCCTGAACCTCTTCAATCATTATTTTATCCTTTCTTTCTGCTGGTTGAACAGTATCTGCCGATGATCCTGTCTCAACACGTTCTATCCTGTCATCTCTTTTTGTTTCTGATAATGGATCAAAAAAGACCTGGTAGTGTTTTCTGATAACCGAAAGAACTTTTTCTGAATCTGCCCATCGGTTGTCAAGCTGGGTGACCATATCATCAATCTGTTTTGTCTGTATCCTGACTTGTTCCGTCATCTTATGGTCTTCAAGCATATCCGCTAATATGGTTATGACTGTCAGCGGGTTTCGTATCCCATCATTCAGGACGGCAAGCTGAGCAAGATTCTTCTGAATCTGGATTAATGCAGCGTCTTTCTCTTGTTCCAGCCTTCTCATTTCGGTGATATCCTGGCCCTGTGCGATGGTTGCAATCAGAGTGAACCCGTCCTCTTCATACAGGGTCGCTGAATTCCAGAGAACTGTCCTGATACTCCCGTCCTGGTGCTGGACATCTATCTCAACCGTCTCCCACCTGACTCCATTAAGAGTGGTTTTAAACAGCCGCATCGAGCGTTCCATTTTATCAGGGGGAAACAGAAATTCAAGAGTTTTTCCGATAACTTCCTCTGCACTTCTCCCTATCAGAAGTTCAAAGGCATGATTGAGCCTGGTGATTTTAAAAGATGGATCCCAGACGATTATCGGAACATTAGCAACAGATATCAGACTTTCAAGATAAGCGTTGGTCTCCCGCATCTGTTGCTCCTGCAGGGTTAGTTTTTCAAGATGAGAGCGCAGTTCCTCCTCTGTAGCAGATATCTGTTCATATGCTGCGTACAACTCTTCATTCTTTCTCACCAGTTCATCACGATCCCGCTTACGATCCGTGATATCCCGGATAATACCTTCCACACCCAGTATCACCCCGTTTTTGTCCTGGTAATTGGTGCTGGTGACTGAAACCGGAATTATTGTTCCATCTTTCTTTTTTGCCATCTCCTCGTAATCAACAATCCTGCCCTCTTCACGAATCCGTTGCAGCATCTCGTTTCTTCCTTGTGGATCTACCCAAAAACTCTCAATATGTCTTCCTAAAATTTCTTCCAGTGAGTCATACCCGAGAATTTTCGTGGTAGAGGGACTGGCCATAATGATGATGCCCCTGTTGTCAGTCCGATAATAGATGTCCTCGATATTTTCTATCACCCCCCGGTACTTCTGTTCACTCTCACGGATCGCTTCTTCAGCCAGTTTTCGTTCAGTAATATCCCGTCCCTCAGCAAGAAGAGAGGCAACCGTGCCGTTGGCATTTATGATAGGTTTAAGAGAGAAGTCAATGGTGATGACATGGTCATTTGTACCAAGGACATCCACTTCGTACCGTACAAATTCACCATTTGCTGCCTTTATTATAGATTTTTGCAGTTGTTCCCGGATATCAGGTGAAATGGACCACCAGTGGATATCAGAGAATGATCTATTTGTGATATTTGCACGGATTAATCCCCCAAATTGCAAGGCAGTCTCATTTATTTCAATTATGGTCCCATCTGGTTCTAACAATGCGATAAACTGGGACGCAGAATCAAATATCGCCTGAAATCTGGCCTGACTCTCAATAAGCATCTCCCGGGAACGGACACTGACAAGATAACTCCCTGCCTGTGACGCCAGGCTCTCAAGTATGGTGCAGGTGGCAGGTGAAATTTTATGTACCGTATGTGATGCCAGATTCAGGATAGCAATTAATTCCCCTTTATACAGAAGGGGAATAGAAACAAGAGCTTTTATTCCTTCTATATCACGAATTGTATCTTTACCCGGTTGACGGATTTCTGAATATCGCCCAAAAAATGGAGTGCCGGTTTTTGCCCGCTGTACCTGTGGATCATCTGCATTTAAATGAGATATATGTTCGATAAACTGCGGTGATAATCCATAATATGCTATGACATCAAATGCACCGGTTTTTGAATCTTCCACATAAATACCACCACTGTCAATACCCTCTGTTCTGAGTGCTGCAAGAAGGATACTATCAAGTGCTTTGTTCATATTCAGGCATCTGCTCAGTGAGAGACTGAGATCATGTTGTATCAAAAGAGCCAGTTCAGATAGTTTCCAGTACGAGACGAGGAGGGTAACAACACCCGCGATACTAACAAAGAGACCAACGCGAATCAATACCTGGATAAGAATAGTAGTAGTAAGGATGTCTCCAGCCATCAGGACAACGTACCCGATAGAGAGAAGGCATGAGAAGAAAAATCCCCTCCATATGTAGAATACGCAGGCAAAGATTATCGGGAAATAAAAGAGATTCTGAAAGATGTTATCATACCCTGCCTGCACAGAATACAGACTGACAATTATGCTCGCGATAGTGGAAAGTATCAGCAATACTAATGGAAGGTACTTTGGAAGACTGGAATACTCACTGGTTATCTGATGCCACCATTCTGCGAATTTGCCTGTAGGTATCACTATTTTTCTCTCTATATATTAGTATGGTACCGTCTGCTCTTTTTTACTCATTCCGCTCCCTCTCGAGAAATACCGGGATTTGATATTTGTCATGGTATTATCAGGGAGAGATCAACCCTTTTATATACTCCATATAGGTGCATTCAGAGATTATCATGGGCTCTATTAAAACTATCATCCCATTGCAAAAAACCCGGTTATAGGATTTCTATGTTTCTCTCGGTATAAATAAGGAATGTTGATAGAAAAGTATCGTTCGTCTGGTTAAAAGTGGTATTATAGGAGATATTATCAATAAACCCGGCCCTCGCACCTCCTGCCAATAAGGGAAAGGTTGCCAGCAGGTGTATGTATGTATTCGTCAACTCTTGTAAGACTGATTGCATATCCGTCCCGGTTCTTTTGAGGGTCAGTAATTGCAGATAATTCAGATAAACATGCCAGACTTAAGACCTCCATATCTGTCATAAAAAAGAAAATGCCAATAATACATCTTTATGTTTATTAGAATAAAAATGAGAAAAAACGGCCTGAATACGATAATAAGATCTGTTATGCAATGCAGAATGGGTTCTGACAATCGAAGTGAAAAAAACAGTGTCTGTAATATCTGTAAGAATACACTCTCCCTGCACCACAGAGGGTAAGGCAGAATAAATGAAACGTTCTGCCATTACCAACATGCGATCTCATTAAAGAATCAGGAAATCTTATGAATCATGAGCCCACTTAAGAGTTTTGGTTCAAACCAGGTGGACTTTGGTGGCATAACATATCCTGCATCTGCTATCGCAAAGACAGTACCAACCCCGACAGGCTGCATCGCTATTGCTGCCACAAACTCCCCACTCTCAACCCGTGTCTGGAGATCTGCTAATGGACGTGCACCTCCAAGATACTGGAGCCGGGGATCTCCTCTCGGATCTGAAATTCCCAGCAGCGGGGTGAGGACATGATCCTGTAAATAGGCCACATCAAGTCCAGTGATGTTATCTGTACCAGGATCGCGCTGACGTGAACACTCATACCACTGTCCACTGATATACAGGTGCATTACATGGTATGAGAGTGGATCAGAATGTGGTTGTATCTGGTATGCCTTTAAATCAACATTCCCATAGGGGGATACGGTAAAAACGGCTCTGAGCGCATCAAGGAATGACTCATTCGTATATCCGTTCAGCTCAGAGAGAAGTCGTGAGTACCCATGCACCCTGACTTCATTGTCTGCAAAGAGAACTCCCATAAATCTGCGGGTCTCATCAGGAATGGGTCCATTGGCAGATCTCCGTTGTGCTACATTGACTGCTGACTTTGCCCGGTGATGACCATCAGCAATATAGAGGCCGGGAATCGCTGCGAAGAGGGACTCAAGTCTATCCAGAACCCCTGAATCTGTTATTGGATAGATCCGATGGATAGTGCCCTGCGGACCGCTGACCTCTGCAACCGGTTCTGATGCACTTCTGATAGTAGTATCTATGATTGCAGATACCTCCTCCTGAACCTTATAAAGGAGTACAACAGGGCCGGTATTTGCATTCACCGCGTCAATGTGCCTGGTTCTATCCTCTTCTTTTTCGTAGCGTGTCAGTTCATGTCGCCTGATGACACCTGATTCATAATCCTGTACATCAAGACAGCAACACAGACCGGTATACTGATCTGCACCCTGTATCACCCGGTAGATATAGATAGCAGGAACCGGATCAGAGACCATAATCCCTTCTGAACAGTAATTTTCAAACGTCTTTTTTGCAGTCTCATAGACCTCATCGGCATAGGGATCAGTATCAGGCATCAGGACGTCAGATCGGGAAATCCGTAAAAAACAGAGTGGATTCTCCTGTATCATCTCCCGTGCTTCCTCTTCATTCACCACATCATAGGGAACTGATGCAATCTCCTGGGCACGTCTGCCCGCCGGTCTTACTGCAGCAAATCGATAAATATGAACCATCGTCTCGACACCAGTAGGTTACAGATATTCCCCTGACCCTATATTATAGCAGTGACAAACATGGATCCTGCATTGGTACAAACAACATTTCATATCAGACGGATGCAGGCTTTAGATATCCCTGCAATTTTGTTGATAGAAGAAGAATCTTTCCCCGATCCCTGGGGAGCGGAGGTGTTGCAGGAGACGATAGAGATGTTTCATGCCACCAGCTTTGTTGCAGAGATGATGGGAAGCATAGCCGGATTTATCATCTGTGGAATAGAAGATACCAGTGAAGAACTATATGGGCATATCTGCAATCTTGCAGTAACAAAACGTCACAGAAAAATCGGTGTTGGTCGTGATCTCGTCAAACGTGCTGAACATCAGCTCATCGTCAATTTTGCAACCGCATGTCAGCTCGAGGTCAGGATCTCAAATACTACTGCTCAGGCCTTCTACAGACAACTTGGGTACCAGCCGGTATTTCAGTTAGGATCCTATTATGCAGATACCGAAGATGCCCTTGTCATGATGAAATGGTTTATTAATAAACCATAATGAGAATTGTTTCCTGCATCACTGCAAGGTGTGTAATGAAAACTACTTTATCTCCCCTGCCTGATATGATACGACATATGAAACCAGATGCATATCTCCTTCTCATAAGCATCCTGTTTATCAGCTTCCTATCGGTTATCCCGGCAACTGCAGAGGATACCTATTCGGTTATTCCTGATATTCCTATTGCCGAACTTACTCCGCTCAGCATTGAGACCGCTCCCTCAGGAGCTCCCGGATCCCCTTTTTTTACCGGTTATACACTAACAAACACCGGCAACCGCCCTTCAGGTTCATTTATCATTCAGATGTACCTTTCACCTGATGTGAATGTAACAACTGATGATCTTCTCATCTGGGAGAAGAAAGAAGGGTTCTTCTCAGCTGGCGATACAAAATACAATACATACATACGGGATTTACCAGGTGAGATAACACCGGGAACATGGTACCCTGCTCTCTTTATTGATGTATCTGAGCTGGTCCCGGAAAAAGATGAAGCAAATAATGTCATTACTGGTGAACCAGTACAAATAACCAAAGAATTCAACCGCCCTCAGGCGTTTTACAACACAAAAATCGGCGACCTCATTTATAGGTACACAAACAGAGAACGAAATTTTTACCGGCTGACTCCCCTTACCTATGATGATGATCTCGCTCTCGTTGCACAGGACCACAGTGATGATATGAGTACACGCAATTTTTTTAACCATATCAATCCTGATAACGAGAACCCCTCTGACAGGGCGAAACGTCATGGATATGAGTCGAGCAGAGTGACTGAGACCGGGGATACCGTACATGGAATAGCAGAAAATATCATTAAGGTTCCGGTTGGTGAGACCAGCAATTATGGATACGTTGATCAGGATGATATCATTGCTGTTGCAGAACTGATGCTTGACTCCTGGATGCACAGTTCTGATCATAAGGAGAATATTCTAAATCCACATCTTAGAAAAATCGGTATTGGTGTTTCGTTTGACGGGACACGATACTATGCAACGCAAAATATGATATAGTGTGAAATGATGCCATATCTAAACCGATTCGAAGAGATAAGTCAGGGAAGGCTTCCCATACGAAATCCAGTCACCGAAGAGATGATCCACACCATTGCAGAGACTGCAGGGATACGATACGGTCAGACCATCTTTGATATCGGATGTGGAAACGGGCATCTCATCTGTACTCTTGCACAACGGTATGGCATAACCGGGTATGCAATAGATTCTGATCCTGACAGCTGCCTCAGGACAACCGAATGTATCAGAAATACCAGAATCAAAGAGACGATACAGGTCATATGTGCAGATGCTAAAGTATGGCAGCCACCAGATGGGATTATCCCTGACAGTATTATTGCCGCAGGGGTGAGTCATATCTGGGGAGATGTTTTTTCAACACTTGAGGCTCTTGTATCTCTTGCATCTCCTGATACATCACTTATCATCGGTGACCGGTACTGGCGCCATGATATTGTCCCCCATGAATTCGCAGCCCAATGGATATGTGTACAATCTGAGTATGCCATTTGTCAGTATGCAAGAGAACTGGGATACCTTCTCACCGGGATTGTTCGTGCAACTGAACAGGATTGGGACAGATATGAAGGGGCAATCTGGCAAGAGTGCTATCACTGGATCCGGAATCATCCTGATGATTCACATACCGATGAAATGTTGGAGTATCTCTATTCGATTCAGGATGAGTATACTGCATATGGTCGTGAACATATGGGATGGGCACTCTTTCTCTTTCAGCCGATGCCAATGGTTTGATAGCAAAAATGGAGATGGCGATTTAAAAATAACGGGATAGTAATTATATCGTGAATTTTTCCATCCGCTGTATCAGGTGGTCGGAATCTCCCTCTGTCTCCTGAATGGCAGCATCAATCTCTTCTACAGCTGCATTTGTCTCCTGGGCAAGGGATGAGAGTTCCATTATCAGGTTGAGATTCTGATTGGTAAGATTCATCCCTTTCTCACTCATAGAAACAACATTCGTTGCAACCATAGCCTGTCTCTCGATTGCCTTGGCAATCTCTTCCATATCAATGGTTACCTGGTTTGAACCCTCAACCATGATGTCGAGTGCTTGGATGGTCTCATTAACACTCTCAACCCCTGAGGTTATCTCAGTATTTGCAGACATGATAGCCTGAGCAGTCTTCTCACTACTGTTCTGAATAGCTTGTATCACTTCATCAATGTGATTCGTAGCTTTCCGTGCATCTGCGGCAAGGTTCTTTACTTCTCCGGCAACAACCGCAAACCCACGCCCTGCGTCACCAACCCGGGCAGCCTCTATGGCAGCATTGAGTGCCAGGAGATTTATTTGTCCGGTGATGTCATTAATCATCTTAACGACTTTATTTATCTCCTTTATCTGCGTTTTTAACTCTTCCATGTCCCGGACTGTCTCTGAAGCAATACTCTCGACGGCGCCCATTCGTTCATTTGCCTCCTTGCCGAGGATCTGTGCATCATTTCCTTTTGAGGCGACTTCACGTGAATGACTTAATACTTCCTGGCTGGTACTGAATATTTCTTCATTTGATGCTGAAAGTTCTCCAATCTCGTTTGAGATGTCTTCAATCTGAGAGAGGAGGCTGTGGCCAAGATCTGCTGATACCTGTGCAGTCTCAGCAACTTTCTGTGAAGCATGTGCAATATCATTGGATCCAACACTGATATCCCGCATCCTTACTTTCACCTTATCAATTACACTGTTTACTTCTGTGAGAGCTTCCATAAGGGCTTTTGCAGCGCTATTGTAATCATGTTTCACAGATACCAGGGGATCTTTGTCTGCAATGGCAGCCTGTTTTGTGAGATCTCCTGCAGCGAGTTGCTTTAAAATCGTACCCAGTTCATCTGCACTTTCTGAAAGAATCTCATTTCGTTCCTTTGATTCTGTAACCAGGCGATTAATCTCCTCTGCTTTTCTGATATCCTCTGTCATATCCTTGTATGTCGCCATAATGCTGGTGACTTCATGGTTTTTATCGAGCAGAGGTATGATATCCTGTTCAATATAATGAATACCATTCGGGAATTCAACAGTAATATTTCCTGTTGCAGCTTTTTTCGTCTTGAGAGCTTCCTTTAGACCGTGACCGGATTTATCAGTCACACGAAAATCCCGTGCAGTCATCTTCATAAGATCTTTCTCATGATACCCGCTCATCTGAATAAATGACTCATTTGGTTTGAGGATATGAAGATCCAGATTCAATAACAGGATGGGGAGCGGATTTTGATTAATCATCATCATCTCCTGATGCTGGAGTTCTAAAATCGTCTCCATCCTCTGTTTTAGTTCTATTTCTGACTTTTTCCGCTCTGATATATCCCTGATTGTTGCCATGACGACTGATCCCGCAGCAAGGGTCAGCCTGACAAAGACCATCTCTATCTCAACCTGGTTGCCATCAATCTGATTTATGGTCATCTCACAGACCTGACGCACTCCTGATAATGCACCCTCAAGATATCTGTTAATCATATCTTTGGAAGAACTACCATCTGGTTGTTTTAACGGGAAAAAATCTGAAAGAGGTCTGGAAATGACCGAAGTATCTGAATTACCACCAACCAGTGAATATAATTGTGCATTGCATTCTATGATGATACTCTCATCAATGAGGAGAATGGCATCATATGATGAGTCTATCATTGAACGGAATTTCTTCTCTTCCTCAAGTCGGCGCTCTACAGCATGTTCCCGTTCCCGCCGAACTTCAGAATCACGAATCTCACGCTCAATCGCCGGGAGAA
The DNA here is from genome assembly GCA_964428385.1 of uncultured Methanoregulaceae archaeon. Taxonomy (GTDB): domain Archaea; phylum Halobacteriota; class Methanomicrobia; order Methanomicrobiales; family Methanospirillaceae; genus JAFGOM01. The sequence continues at coordinate 2,100 of CAYRYR010000009.1, read as the reverse complement.
GACGTACCATATTTCCTTTAATAAGGTAATCATGCATTCCTGCCTTCATCATCTCAACGGCAGTCTCTTCCCCTATCTCTCCGGATATTAAAATAAAGGGGATATCCAGATTTTTTGCATGATACATCTCAAGTGCATCAAACCCATTGAAGTCAGGAAGAACATAATCACAGAGGATAATATCCCATCCTCCCTCTTCTAACGCTTTTCGATACGATTCGCGATCTTCAACCAGGGTATATTTAAGATCCTGGTATCCTTTTGTTAATTCATGCTTGATGAGATACGCATGATCAACGTTGTCTTCCACATGGAGTACATGTAATGTCGGCATTCCTTCATAGCTCCCTTCTCAGTCAGATAAGATACACAGTCCATATCACTACCCGCATCGGTGATACCATCCTAATGAATCTATCTGTTACCATGCTACTGAAAAGAATATAAATCAGATCTTTTTGCATAATCCCTTAAATATGTTGCATTTCGTCAGTAACAGATACACTTTTCTTATGAGTAGTTAATGAGTTATATTGATAGTATAGCCCCTTTATCGTTGTACCCCTGCAATATGGTATAACCGGCAGGATGAAAGTCATTCAAATTTCATATCAGACATTCAATTTTCACCATATCTTCATCATGCCTTCCATCTTTTACCCGGCCATCGTACCCAAAAAACAAAAAGATCCTTTCAGGGGATTCTTTTTAGAGAGATGAAGAATGCCTTTATGCAAAAAGATAAAACCATAAGAAAACCAAGAAGCTACTAATCCATGACAATTGAGATAGTTGAGTTTGAGCTCGCAGAACAACACTTTGCCATGGATATTCAAAATGCCCGTGAAATAGTTGAGATGCTCCCAATAACACCGATTCCCCATGCTCCGGTACATGTGACCGGGATGCTTAATCTCAGGGGCGAGATAACCACTATCATTAATATTCACTCAATATTGGGCATTCCCCATCTGCGAGAGCGTCAGGATCAGAAGATTGTTGTTCTGGTTCCGGATGTAACTGATGGTGCAAATGTGGGGATTATCGTTGATGATGTCCAGAATGTCAGGAACGTTGATGACCATGATATCAATCACAATTCATCTGATATTGATAATGATATCATGAACCGATATATCAAAGGTATCATCAAAATCCAGGGTGATGAAGAGGCATCCCGTATTGATGACCAAAGCGGGATACATCATCTTGCACAAGATTCTTTTGATGTGACACATTCAGGTTCAGCAACAAAACTCCTTATCTGGATCGATATTGAGAAGATTATTTTGGGAATAAACGAGAATTCCCCATCCACATAACCAACAAAGCATGTGAGTCTGGCTTATTATCCTCACCTGTATCATCCAATTACAGTTGTATTCCTTCATTTTTTTTCGCGAAACCAGATTTTTTGTATACTGCTGATGCTATCAAGTCACGCCATAGATATCCGGGTTCCCTTACTATTTCTGATGAATCAGATTTGTCACTGGTTTATTATTGCACCTGGTAACGGTGGGTAACTATAAGGCATCGTTATCAGAAATACTCACAGAAGAACCTGTAATCGGCGCAAAACAGATGTTTTTTATGAATTTGAACTTTTTAATATACATCAGAAAAATCTGATACCTCTTATCACTCTTCTGGTATTTAGAAAAAAAGGCCGTGTCGATTTTTCAAGTGATATTGCCGATTATGGTTTTATTCCTTCCATCAATCTTTGAGGTGGTGAAACGACATTTTTTGATAACTGAATTGTTTTACCGCAGAGGGACGAGAGAGACCGTTTTATCCTCAATACTATTACTGATTGAACGGTTGTAATCACAGAGATTATCAGAGTATTTGACACCTGGTCCCCCCCTCTGTGTTCCTTTGCGGTTGGAATTCTTACATTGATATTAATCATTGTCAATATGAAAGCCAGAATGGTATGTAATTACACCCTGCCTGAACATGATGATAGTATCACTTGTTTTTCAGACAGAGCCAAAAAAACAAGAATAAACAAAACAATAAAAAATTAACGAAACAAAAAAAGGGGAAATCGGGGGTGAAACTTACATCATGCCGGGCATTCCGCCCATGCCACCC
>CAYRYR010000008.1:0-51192 GCA_964428385.1 uncultured Methanoregulaceae archaeon | reverse complement strand
TTCATACTTTTTTTATAGAAAGTAGTGCCTTCAGCGCTTCAATGAATCTCTATTAACATTTTTTTGTATTATGAAATGCATTCATCTTTTTGTTCTTCTCCCTCCTGGTAAGGAATGCTCTGTACTGTAACTATTATACTGCTAAATATAATTTTTATAAGAGAAATATCTATTAGGAAATCAATTGAGTATTAGATTTATAGGTGAAAATACATGGCAATTTCATATTGGATGAAAATTATTATTAGTCTGGTTTTGATTATTATCCTGACAACCGGGGGATGCACCTCATTAGATTCAAACGAAACCAAAAATGTACGTATTCTCTGTGCAGGTGATGATGTATCATGTAATAGGTTTAAAGAAATTATACCTTTATACGAAGATGATAATGATATATCCATAACCCTCACTCATAGATCAGAAGAAAAGATGCAATCGGTTATCAATATGACAGATGATGAGATTAATTCGTATGATCTTATTATTATGAATCATAAAGATATGGCCTCTCTTGCTGAAAATAACCAGATTGAGGTATTAGATAATTTCATGGATGTGAGTAGTAATCTGAACCGTTCTCTTTTTGAATGGCCACCTTTGATGCAATATGGAGAATATCCAATAGGTTCAGGAGTGATATATGCACTTCCCTTTGATCCAGACGCCCTCGGGATTGTATACCGGAGTGATCTCTTTACGGATCACAAAGAACAGGCAGATTTTTTGGATCGTTTTGGTTATGAACTGGAAAAACCGTTTACCTATCAAAATCTTTTAGATGAAGTTTCTTTTTTTACGCGTCCTTCTGAAGGATTATTTGGAATTGGTCTACCTGGTTCCAAAGAAGGGATGCAGGGTCTTGCAGATTCAATTTTGTTAACATATGGTGGCAGTTTCTATGATCCTCTCTCCAGCAAGGCTGAAGGAACACTGGATTCTGTAAAAAATTGCGAATCCCTTGCCCTGTTAGTGGATCTATATTCATATGCCCCACCTTCTTCATCATCCTGGACAGATGATGCTCTCATCTCATCACTTATCGGGGGAGAAATAGCAATGGCAATAATACCATTTTCCTCTTTTGAGCAGCTTGTATATATTGATACAAATAACCCTGCTGCTGATTACAGATTTGCATCTCTGCCCGGACAGGATGCAAACGGTTCATTCAGAAGGATTGGTGCAATTATGGGTGAAAGTATTGGAATAGTATCAAATTCAGATAAAAAAGAGATAGCATGGGACATATTACAATGGTTCTATAATTCTGATATTCAGCTCGCCTGGTCTCTTGCAGGTGGGCAGCCTGCACGGGAATCAGTACAGGATATGTCGGCGTATTTTCTGACAAAACCGTATAACTTCTGCTTTCCTACAAGTCTGCGAATATCTCTGGATCCCTGGCGATTTTCTGATGCCCAAATGGTAACTGATATATATCGTTCCTATCTGAATCGTGCCATTCATAACGAGATAATACCTGATGTAGCTCTTCAGCAGGCGGCAAAAGAGATAGATGCAAATCGTATACCGAAATAATAATGTGCAAAAAAGGGGATTTAGACGGACAGGGATCCAAACCGGGATGTTCCCATGTAAAATGGATCTGCTGCCATGGTTCCATAAGATGCAGATCCCATTTTACTAGGGGTTGGTTCTGCCTGTGGGTATGTCTCATTTAAATATTTATGAGCAATATCAAATGATTTCCTTGCATTATCCAGATATTTTTCCTGGTCATCCATACTGACAGCTGTGAAGGAATCTACCTCATTAATATATTTATCATACCAGTATCCATAGAGATAAGTTCCATGAAAGTAATTGTAAAGTGCCTGAACGTAATCATCCAGTCGTGAACTGGTCTCAAATCTGTCAAGCTGCATCTCATAAAATTGGCCGTTCATTCTGAGATTACCTGCTTTCATAGAAGCTGATGATTTGTCCCCTAATGCAACAAAAGAATTTAACTGTTCTTTAATCTCCATCGTCTTATCAATTCCTTCCACTGCTGTTTTATTAAATTCCTCGTCATCCTTTATGGCTGAAACAACCGGAATGAATGAAATAGAGATGAAAAGGAATAATATTATCAATGTATATACGTGTTTCATAGTATCTGCCACAAATATTTGGTATTATGAAATGATAATCTTTCAGGTCAGATAGTGCATTGACAGGAAAAGAATGTTATATATTTGTTTTCTACGCATCTGACTTATCTAATATCAGCATATTTGTATGTATGATATCTGACAGAGAGATAGCTGCCTTTGAAGCAGGAATAAAATTGGGTGCTATTTATCATCAATGGACTGGAACTCCTGTTTCAAAACAGAGTGCTGATAGTCTTGAAGATGCCATAGAAAAAGCCCATAAACTGCAGCCATATGTAGCGTCCGTTTCTGTTACATTAGATCGGACAAGAATAATCCCAAACACCTTTGGGTATAGTGAACTTACCGGACTGATGTTTGATGTTCACCTTACTACATGTGTTAATACAACCACATGCAAAACTCGTCTCTCTGCAGTAGGTGGGTATCCATTAATGGAGATAAAGGAGTTTAATGAGTAACAAACAAGCATTTCCTGTATTAGATGATCATATTCACCTTGATATCAGGAATGGCCGGGGTATTACAGCTGCCAGAGAATTTATGCAGGCCGGAGGGACACATATCTGTCTGGTAACAAAACCATCCTGGTCATATAATGTATATCCGGTCTGTGGAGAGGATTTCAGCATAGTGTATAATGAGACATTAAATATCGCCAGACAGGTGGAAGAAATTGGCGTTCATGTCTTTCCCATTCTTGGTGTCCATCCAGCAGAGATTGGCCCTTTAACTGAAAGATTAGGTCTGGAAGGGGCAGTTGAAGTGATGAAAGATGGCTTGAAATGTGCTGCAACCTATGTATCGTCAGGAAAAGCAATAGCTATCAAAAGTGGCCGCCCACATTACGAAGTAGATGAAAAAACCCAGGAATCATCGAACGATATTCTTTCTTATGCGCTTGAACTTGGAGGCGAATGTGATTGCGCAGTTCAAATCCATGCTGAAACAGGCCCCTGTGCTGATGTAATGGTAATGGCACAACGTGCAGGTATGAATCCTTCACGGGTTGTAAAGCATTATGGTTCTCCTGATACCCCTCTTGTTCCATCATTAATGGCAAAACATGATGGTATTGTACTTCTTGCCAAAGCAGGTAGATACTGCACAATGGAAAGTGATTTTATGGATGAAAACAGTAGACCCGGAGCGGTTCTTGGTCCTAAATCAGTTCCCCGTTTTTCAAAACGATATCTTGAGTCCGGGGTATTAACAGAGAAAGATTTGTATCATATTCATGTAAAACTCCCGGAATATGTATATGGTGTCTCGATTGAATGAAGAAATATTCATCTTACTTAACCATAATAAGGTTCGGATTTATGTATGCCCATTACATGATGTAGAAAAGGAGACCGAAATCAGAAAATAATTATTTAGATTAAGGGAAAAAGGCTTGATCTATTTGTATGCGCTATTACATTCTTGAATTGCTAGAAAAAAATGAAAGAAAAGAGGAATGCATATGGCATAGATTTACCGTTTGCATTTCATCAGGGTTACATAATTATTGTGCATACCCATTGTCTTTAAAGTTAATCATCATATCAGAATACTTTTTTGCCTATAAAATTCCCAATACTACCAGATGTTTTATAAAATACACCATACCAATTCTGGTAATTGTGTAGTAGGTGTTTGTGATGGGAATCTTTTAGGAGAGACATTGCTGGAAGGTGATATTAGTATTACTATCAATGAAGATTTTTTTAAAGATATTTTCGCAGATGAAGGAGAAATTCTGGGAATTCTTCAAAGAGAAAATAATATCACACTAATTGGTAATCGATGTGTCTCATTAGCAATAAAAAATGAATTGCTTGATGAGTCTTCATGTATGCGAATCAATGGTGAATTGTATGCGCAGATAATGCGGTTTTGATATGAAAATAACTCAATCAATATGTCCCCGGTGTGGTTTACCATCTGAACAGGGAAATCTTTGTAATGCATGTCTTGTTCAGGAGACTGAATGGATAACCTGTGAACCAAGGATTATTCTTGTACGATGTCAATCGTGCGGTTCGATGAAACGTCAGTCTTCATGGTCTGATGAAACCTGTGAACGTGAAGAAATAGAAAAAGAATCTGTGATTTCTGCAATCCATGTGCATGCTGATATTATATCTCCTGAAATTGGGATTCGACTTGCCTGGAATAGTGAAAACAGGACATTTGCCTATGTGAATATAACCGGGACATTACATGGGCTCCCTGTAGAAAAAGAATTTACAATTGAAATACTTTGGCAAAGTGAAGCCTGTGATCGGTGCAGAAGATTGCATGGAAATTATTATGAAGGTATCATTCAGGTTCGGGCTGAAGGTAGGCGGGCAAGTTATGAAGAAGAGGAACGAGCACGACAAATAGCATTTTCAGTAGAACAGGAACTTCAGGAATCTGGAGACCGTCTTTCATTTATCACAAAAGTGGATGAGGGGAGAGAGGGCCTTGATATTGTAGTTGGATCTCAATCACTTGGAGAGCAGATATCACGAACTCTGACCCGGCGTCTTGGAGGGAGATATACGATGCATCCGACCCTTGTAGGCGAGAAAGAAGGAAAAAAATTATATCGGGTTACGTATTCGGTTAGATTTCCACGTTATACAAGGGGTGATATTATTGGAGTAAAAGGAGGATATGGTGAGATTCTCTCCCTTGAAGGACGCAAAATGACATATCTGGATCTTCGGACGGGTAATACGAGAACGGTATCTGATGCAGAAAATACAAAGCATATTGGACATATTCGTGATGCCGACCAATTTGTTGTTGTTTATCAGGATAACGATATGATAGGAATTATGGATTCTATTACCGGAGAAACTCAGGAAGTGAAAGGTCTTAGTTGGAAAATTTTTTCAGTGGGCGATATTATCAAAATTTATCATTATGGAGACCTGTCTCTGGTGATGTGATGCATACCCGGCGTGTTGCAGTTTCTGATTTATCATCTGTTTTACTTTCTCCCTGGGTTGACACATCTCACAGGCCATATGTAAACGGTGACGTGGCATATGTTCCGGTTCTAAATGGATATGACTATGAGTGCGTTCTCGCTAAAAAATCGCGATATCAGGGGAGAGGATATCAAAAAATTGGTGATGTCATTGCTTTTCATGGTTCAAGACCGTCAGATGCAGAGGTTACTAATGTGGTGTTACATGAACGTCCCCGTGGAGTCATCTGGATAAAAAAGAACCTTGGAACGATGCGTATTCCTGATATTGATATCCTCTTTGGAATGGCAGGAGAAGTAATTCACCAAGAGTCCGGGATTTTGTATCAGCTGGATGTGAGTCAGGTGATGTTTTCACAGGGAAACCGACAGGAAAAAAAACGAATATCAACACTAATCAGACCTGGAGAACGTGTCGCAGATATGTTTGCAGGTATTGGCTATTTCACTCTTTCAATAGCCCGGGCAGGAGGTTTTGTTCACGCAATTGAAATAAACCCAATCTCATATTATTATTTAGTCAAAAATATCTCTTTAAATTCTCTAACGCATCAGGTAAATCCGGAAAAAGGGAATTGTCACGATAAACTTACCGGCATATATAACAGAATTGTTATGGGACATTTCGATTCATGGATTTTTCTCGACAAGGCACTATGCCATGTCATGGAAGGTTCTGTGCTTCATATCCATGGAATTGAAGATAAAGAAACAAACATCCTGCAGATCCTAAAAAAACATACTTTTTCATACGATATATCCAGCCATTTTGTTAAGAGTACCTCGCCACGGAAGAGACACATGGTATGGGATATTAGGATTATATAATTGTAGTCTTCTTGTTGGTAGCCATGATTATAACAATCAGATTTCATAGAGAATGTCTGTAAGTATATCATGAACATTTTCAAAGAAAGAATAGTATCTGATTCAAGGTGCTATCATATCAATAACCCATCGTTTTACTCCCGGAGCTACATTACCACATGCGGCGACTCTGCGAATTATAAACCCTTTTTTTTCGTACGATGAGATAATGTCTGGCATTTGAGTTTTTCTTTTAAAAACGCGATGATGCAAGACATCAGGCTCAACCTATGAAAATGAGGATCCATTTTCATGACAAAAGATACAGGTATAATTCTCCATTTTTTTTAATCAGAGGAAGAAGAGAAAAAAGGATCTCTTCTTTACCATAGGGAGCGGGAATTATGATACGATCAAATGTAATATCCAGCATTGTAACAATTGTGTTACTATCCCCTTTGACAATTTCAATCTGATCACTGAGATGGTTATATTTAGCGTTCTTTTTTGCATATGAACAAGCATATGGGTTAATCTCTACGCCAATTATTTCTGCACCCTTCGCTGCTGCAGGTATTACAAAAGGTCCAATCCCACAAAACGGTATGAGTATCTTCTCTCCTGGATGTACCTGTTCTGCTATCCGTATATGTTCAGAACATAATCTGGGATTAAAAAAGACATGCATAATATCAAGCAGATAAGAGAATCCTGCCTCTTTATGACTTGTGACAGTTTCTGATCCATATAATAACTGAAATGATGCAACTCGGTTTTGCCCGTTGACTTTACTAATTTTATTCACAATTGTTTTGATATTACGTTTGTTGAATAATATGGTCTTTATTATTTCTGGATAATAAATTTCACAATTTTGATGGATGGTTAGTATTGCAATTTCACCTATAATCGTTATATGTTGTGGGATTTGTTGTAGTTTATCATCAGGGATGATTTCAGGGAGTAATTTTCGCAATCTCATTGCATTCCAGTTAATCCTGATTCTTTTATTTTATTTCTAAAAATTTATATTTCTGACAAATATCATACAATTACAGTCAATTCTATATAATATCTCTATGCATTGACAAAAGATGATAATAATGGGAGGGAATATAAAAGAAATAATTAACATAACTGATTTACCAGCACCTTATGCGAATAATCCAAATTTGTATTGCATATAGAGGTCTTGCGCGCATTTGATAGTCAAAATGAGAACCTGGTAAGAAAAGAGGGTGTATTTTTAGCTATAATCATAAAAATTACTTTAAGTCTTTTATTTTTATACGAAATTTTCATTCTGGTCTATTCTAATAAATTCGCTAATAATACTCGGGAAAATTAAAAAATATAGTAATTTGGGGATATAGTATCTTATTTTCATATTTACAATTACAAAAAATTGTAGTAGAAAAATACACGAAATAAGTGCCAAATTTCTCTACGTTCACTAAAAATCGTTCAATTTGTAGCAATATTGTAAAAAGACAAGATGAATGGAGTGAAAATAATTTTTTATAATGAAATCGGTATCATCAGCTTGATAGTGTCATCATCCAAAATTGACATTTTTCGTTCATGGTCAAACAATTCACTCCTAATTTTACCATTTCTGTCGATATATTTTTAATTTATCATGTAATATATTGTCCGTATACATAACGTTAGAAATGCGGGGAACTACATGAAGGAGAAATCTGTATTCTTATATCTTCTGATACTAGTCCTTACAATCATTACCATAAATTTTGTCAGTGCTGATATGAGCTCTGATGATATGCATGTGGATATGGTTGCGAAGTACCAGAATTATCCATTATATTTCATCCAAAACCAGGGACAGTTTGAGGATGATATTGCGTATGAAGTTGCGGGACTGGATTCTGCCATATTTTTCTCACCAAAGGGTGTGGAAATTGTGCCACAAGCACAATCTAACCCTCTCTTTATGCACTTTGATGGTGCAAATGAATCACCCGAAATACTGGGAGAGAAAATACAAAACGGCACTGCAAATTATCTTATTGGAAATGATTCAGCCTCATATCAGACTGATGTGCCATTGTATGGATCTATAAGGTATGAAGATCTCTATGCCGGAATAGATCTTGTTTATTCAGGTGTAAATGACCAGCTAAAGAGTGAGTATGAGGTAAAACCAGGTATTTCACCTGAGGCTATTACGTTCGAGTATGAGGGTCAGGAATCCCTGGAGATAGATGAAAGGGATGGTTCTCTTATTATTACCGGGAACGGATGGAATCTGACTGAAGCAGCACCCTATGCCTATCAGCGAGTCAATGAAAAAGACGTTTTGGTCGAGTCTTCATTCATATTACAAGCTGACAATAAAGTTGGTTTCTTTATTGGTGAGTACGATACGTCTCTCCCACTAATTATTGATCCTATTATGCGATATTCTCTATTTTTTGGTGGTGATGGAGTAGAACAGGGCAATGCCATTGCTACTGATGATGAAGGGTATGCGTACCTGGCCGGATCAACAACCTCTGCTCATATGAAATTTTCCATGGCAACCAACCTGTATGAACAGAAAGCTGGTGGAGAGAGAGATGCATTTGTAGTAAAGATTAATCCGGATGGGACTGAGCTCGTATATATCACTTATCTTGGGGGAACTGGAGACGATCTGGCTTATGGGATTACCATCGATACTATTGGTGATGCCTATGTAACAGGTAGCACGAGTTCAGAAGATTTTCCCATAGAAGATGCGTACCGCAATAAAAATTCCGGAACTACTGATGTATTCCTAACGAAAATTGATACAAATGGAAGTGGTATCAAATTATCTACTTATCTTGGAGGAAATGGGGATGATATTGGTTATGATGTTGCCCTTGATGATGAAGGGAATATTTTTCTGACTGGTTCTACCACATCATGGGATTTTCCCATAGTCAATAAATACGAGTTATCGCCTTATTCTGGTCTTGAAGATGGATTTGTAACAAAGCTTGATCCACAGGCAGAATCAATTCTATATTCAAATTATATTGGTGGATCTGCTCGAGATGTCTCTAAAGCTATTGTTATTGATCAAAATGGTTATGCATGTCTAGCAGGTCAGACTGATTCTCCAAATTTCCCGGCAATTAGTGCATACCAGGATACAAGAAAAGGAGTGACTGATGCATTTGTCGTCAAGTTTGATCCTGAAGGGACGTATCCTGCATATTATTCTACCTATCTTGGAGGGAAAGAAAAAGATATTGCAACTGACCTCTGTGTACATCCTGATGGAAGCCTTACCATAACCGGCCAGACTTTTTCAGAGGATTTCCCTATCGTAAATGCATTTCAAAAGACGTTAAACGGAGTCAGTGACGCTTTTGTCTCAACACTCATTTCCCGTGGAACAGATCTCTCACAGAGTTCTTTTTTGGGAGGATCAGGAGGGGAGAGTGGAAATAGTGTAGAACGGGATGATGAAGGATATCTTTATCTTGTGGGTACTACCCTCTCAACGAATTTCCCAATAGTTAAAGCATATCAGTCTAAATATGGCGGAGGTTTTAGTGACGCTTTCGTTGTTAAACTGGATTCTGATGGGTCATCAAAAGTATATGCTACATATCTTGGAGGGTATGGAAAAGACGAAGGCAATGCAATTGCGGTCAATTTCGAAGGTGATGCATATATAACAGGATATACAGATTCGACAGATTTCCCAAAAGTACGTTCATACGAACAGAGTTTTGGTGATGGAGATCGTGACGCTTTTGTTGCAGTTCTTATTGATTCTGATAAGATCCCGATAACAGATTTCTATGGTGAGCCCACTAATGGACAGGCACCGTTAGAAGTGTCGTTTTATGACACATCCCGAGGTATTCCTTCATCCTGGACATGGACTTTCGGTGATGAGACAACATCATCAGAAAAGAATCCGGTCCATATATATGAAAATCCAGGTACATACACGGTTACGTTAAAGACTTCAAATATAGTTGGTTCAGATACCAAAGAGAAGACTGACTACATCACAGTAACAAATCCAATTCCCCTTCCAGAAGCAAATTTTGAAGGATATCCCAGATCTGGTTCCTCCCCACTGACTGTTTCATTTACCGATCTTTCTACAGGTGATCCAGAAACGTTTGAATGGACATTTGGAGATGGATCTAATTCATCTGAACAGAATCCAATGCATATTTATCAGAATGCCGGAGTATTCTCAGTCAGTCTGCTGGTAACAAACAAGGCAGGAATGTCTACCAAGATTGAAGACAATTACATAACAGTAGTCTCTCTTCCGAATCCACCTGTTGCTGCATTCTCAGCCTATCCAATGAGTGGAAATGTACCTTTATTTGTCCAGTTTACTGATCTCTCATCTGGAGAGGATATTTCATCATGGATTTGGGACTTTGGTGACGGTGCGACATCAACAGTGCAGAACCCCGAACACACGTATCTTACCGCAGGAATTTATGATGTTAGTCTCACTGTTACCAATCCAGGGGGTTCTGATACCGAAATCATATCAGAGTTTATCACTGTCGGACCTGAACAGCTGGCACCCATAGCAGACTTCACTGGCAGTCCGACACGGGGAGAAGTTCCTCTTTCAGTCTCATTTATTGATCTCTCCCAAAATAATCCACAAGAGTGGGTCTGGGACTTTGGTGACGGTTCTGTATCAGAAGAACAAAATCCAATTCATATTTATACTGATCCAGGAACCTACAATGTTGAATTGTTTGTATCAAATCCGGCAGGAATGGATCATAAGACTATTACTAATTATATTACTGTCCTGCCACACGTGATCATTCCAGAAGCGGAATTTAGTGGTTCCCCACGATCCGGATATGCACCGTTGGATGTTACCTTTATTGATCAATCATTGGGTGAACCCACAACATGGGTCTGGGACTTTGGAGATGGGATAGTATCTACAGATAAAAATCCGTCTCATGTTTATGGTACTACCGGTATGTTTACCGTCAGTTTAATCGTTACAAACAGTGCAGGTCAGTCACAAGAGATAAAAGATAATTATATTACTGTCCTGCCACACGTGATCATTCCAGAAGCGGAATTTAGTGGTTCCCCACGATCCGGATATGCACCGTTGGATGTTACCTTTATTGATCAATCATTGGGTGAACCCACAACATGGGTCTGGGACTTTGGAGATGGGATAGTATCTACAGATAAAAATCCGTCTCATGTTTATGGTACTACCGGTATGTTTACCGTCAGTTTAATCGTTACAAACAGTGCAGGTCAGTCACAAGAGATAAAAGATAATTATATTACTGTTCAGTCAAAACCAAACCCGATACAGGCAGAATTTATTGGAGAACCTACAAATGGAAATGCTCCCCTGACGGTTAGATTTACCGATCTCTCAACAGGAGGCCCTGATCAGTGGCTCTGGAGTTTTGGAGATGGTACAACATCAACAGATAAAAATCCTGTTCATGTCTATACACAACCAGGCATTTATACGGTATATCTGACTGCAATCAAAGGAGAGGAACGTTCTACTGATATACAATCTGATTATATCACTGTATATCCGGGAGGGGAACCTCCTTGTGCAGACTTTATCGGTACACCAACTGCAGGTAAAGTCCCATTACAGGTGCAGTTCACAGACATTTCTATGAATGAACCTAATTCATGGTCCTGGGACTTTGGAGATGGTGAAAAATCAGATAAACAACATCCATCTCATATTTATCGGGCAGAGGGATTATATACCGTCATTCTTACAGTGAAGAATGCATGGGGAGAATCAATAGAAATCAAGAGTGATTATATTACTGTACAAGGTGGTCCGGTCCATGAACCTGCCACCTTTTATGGTGAGATAACTGTTTATGGTGATCCTGGCCCCATTGGCTGTATTATTGAGGCCCGTGGCCCTGGTATCAGAACCGGTACTGAAGGCAATCCAATTACCATCTCAAACCCGGGAATTTATGGTCTTGTAAACCGACTAACCGTAACAGGAGATATAAAACCGGGAGATCCGATTACATTCTGGGTTATGATTCCAGGTGAAGGCGAATGGGTGCAGGCAGAATGTTATGAGATTTATGGAAATGATGATGGGTGGATGACTAGTTATCCTTATGTCCCAGGTTCTGATACCTATCTCTGTCTGCGAATTGGGGAATCTCCAATACCACCCATGCCGGTTTTGCCTAACGAATTTTATGGAGATGTGACATATAATGGTGCTCCACTCATTCCCGGTTCAATAATCATTGTCAGGGGAGAGAATGTCAGGGAAGCAGTACTAGGAAATCCTCTGCTTATTACCCAGCCTGGGAAATATGGTGTGGCTGATCTTCAGAAACTGATTGCCCAGGGAGATATAGAAGAAGGAACTCCATTGTCATTCTGGATAATACCTGCGGGATCTGCGCGAGAAATCCCGGTAGAATGTTATGCACCCAATCTTATCGGCTCCCACTGGGCTGAAACGTTTCCCTATTATGAAGGTGATCTGACATGGCTGAATTTGCGTGCAGGAACATCAGTTCCAATCGCACCGGTTCTTCCAGCAACATTCTCAGGAACGGTTACCTGGCAAGGAAAACCATTACCTACTGGTTCTCTTATAACTGCTGAAGGGACAGGAATTATCACAGGAATAGACGGAAATCCAGTAGAATTAGCAAGCTCAGGGACGTATGGAGAGATACAAAAACTTACTGTTCAGGGTGATATTAGTAGAGATACCCCTATAACATTTTATATCTATAACAGCGTTATGGGTGTTGTTGAGCAGGCTGAATGTAAAAATCCGGAATTTAGCAGTGGCTGGTCACCAACGTATCCATTTACTTCAGGTACAGATACATCTCTTGACCTGAGATATCAGTCAGGTCCGATTCCGGCAAGTACAGATTAAATCATATCATTTTTTAGTTTTCTTCTTTTTTAAGAACTTTTATATATTTAAGAGCTTATGTGTACTAATAATGTCTGAAAAAAAGATATGTATACCCGCAAATTCATCTGATGAAAATGCCATGCTTGATGGGCGTTTTGGCAGAGCACCATTTTTTTGTCTATATACACCAGGAGATAATACCACCAGATGGATTCCCAATTCTCTCGCAGCAGAGGCATCTGGAGTGGGTCCAAAAGTAGTGCAGATACTTGTTAAGGAAGGAATAACAGAATTAGTTGCAGGAGCAGTAGGAGGCAATGCAGGGGCTGCACTTCAGGCTGCCGGAATTACTGTTCACATACAGTCCGGTGCTCTTTCAGTTCAGGATATAATCAATACGTATCGAACCGAATCCACAAAGTAATGGTCTGATTATGCAAATTGTTGTTGCATCAGGGAAAGGAGGAACCGGAAAAAGCCTGGTATCTCTTAATCTTGCACTTTCACTCTCTGAACAAATGCCTGTCACTCTTGTGGATTGTGATGCAGAAGAACCAAATCTTCATCTTTTTTCCTTAAATGAAGAAATTAAAGAAGAACAAAAAGTATTTGTTACAATTCCTTCCTGGAACAAAGAATTATGTACCTATTGTGGATTATGTGGAGAATTCTGCCAATATGGAGCCATTGTTGTATTACCTGAACAGATTCTATTCTTTCAAGAACATTGCCACAGCTGTGGTGGTTGTTCTCTTGTATGCCCAGAAAAAGCTATTACCGAAATTAATCATCAGATTGGAAGTGTTATTTCATCCGATTTCAGACCCAATTGTCTATTAATTACCGGCAAACTCAATCCTGGTGAGATTAGAACTCCTCCTGTTATTTCCGCATCACTGAATAAAGCAAAGAAGGGTCTTGTTATTAGGGATGCACCACCTGGAGTTGCATGTCCGGTGATAGAGAGTGTGTCTGGTGCAGATGTCTGTGTTCTTGTGACAGAATCCACACCCTTTGGTTTGCATGATTTAAAAGCAGCCCTGGAACTTACCAGAGTATTTGGTATCCCGGCAGGTGTTGTGATAAACAAGAGTGATGGTAAAGATTCTCTGATTACTGATTACTGTCATTCAGAAAATCTCCCTATCTTTCTTACGATTCCATTTACCCGGGAAATAGCTTTGATACAAGGGTCAGGAAAAATTATTGCAGAGCAAGATGCGACATGGAAAGATGCATTTTTAATGTTATATCATGACATTGAAGATCTAATAAGAGGTCAGAAATGATATCAATAGCAGTAGTTTCAGGTAAGGGAGGAACCGGAAAGACCATGTTTGCCGGATCAATTGCGCATCTTTTGCAGAATGAAGGTATGTATGCTGATTGTGATGTAGATGCTGCAAATTTTGGTATTCTGTTAGGTATAGAAATACAGAGAACAATGCCATTTTTTGGATCATCAAAAGCGACAATTGATCCGGATCTCTGTACCGGATGCGGCCTTTGTATGGAGAATTGCCGTTTCGGTGCCATTATAAAGCAGGATGTCAACACATTTGCAGTTGATTCATTACGGTGTGAAGGATGTAATGTCTGTGTTTATGTGTGCCCTGAAAATGCTGTTTTATTCAAATCATATCAGAATGGCATCCTTCTCCTCTCTAAAACTCGCTATGGCGGACCTTTATCTCATGCAGAGTTGTATCCCGGATCTGGTGTTTCAGGCCTATTAGTCAGCGATGTAAAAAAACAGGCTCAAAATGAGATAGGGAATCAGCGGATTACAATGGCAGATGGACCTCCGGGAATTGGATGTCCGGTTATCTCTACCCTTATCGGAGTAACAATCTGTATTATTGTTACTGAACCAACAATTTCCGGGTTACATGATTTAAAACGCATTCTTGAAATAATAAACACCGATATCTGTAAACCGATAATTGTTATTAATCGATCAGATCTAGATCCGATACGTACTGAAGAGATAATATCCTGGTGCTCAGAACGGAATATTCTTGTTGCAGGATGTATTCCTTATGATCCTGCAGTAATCGATGCTGTACGAAAAGAGATACCGGTTGTCTCAATTGAATCATCAACCGGAGATGCTATCCGTACAATCTGGGATACCATCAAACATGAGATTGAATATGGAGGATGAAACCCGATCGTACAGAAGAGGACGCAGAGGTAGGCCTCGTATGCACCGTGCAATTGAAGGATCAGGCCCTTGGCGATGTTTTGAACCATGTTGTAACATACATGAGAAAAAAGAATCAATTTTTTTATATCCGGCAGAGATAGAGGCTATCAGACTAGTAGACCTCGAAGAAATGACACAGGAAGAAGCAGCCGCACGAATGGGTGTTTCACGAAAAACAATCTGGCGTGATCTTCATGATGCGCGTGCAAAATTAGCAGATGCCCTTGTTACTGGAAAAGGAATCAGAATTTCAGGGTGCCAAAATGGTAACACTGAAGCATGTTCAAAACCGGCATCAGAACATCAAAATGAAACATAATATGTCCAATTTTTATAAGTAACAGGTACATCTGATTATGCTTTTTTACTACATACGCTCTGATACTATTTTTGAAACAAGTTTTCACAAAACCTATTTTTGACAGGATTATATCTTGTTTATCTTTAGTTGGCACAATATATTTATATATTTAAGAACATATGAGTAATAATAGGAGCTAAAAATGCCAGGATTAAATCAAACCGGTCCTCAGGGTGCCGGACCAAGAACCGGATGGGGAATGGGCAGATGTGCAACGCCAGTTATAACCGTAGAGGAAAGAGGTTCAGATATGCCAGTAACCCAGAATATCCCTGTTTTACCCTTTATGGGTAGACAAATGGGACGGGGCTGTCGAGGTTGTGGGAAAGGTTTTGGTAATGGAAATGGTCGTGGACGCAGTGTAGGAAATCGGTTCAGATAATATGATAATAGCAATTCCAACCGAAGGTAATCAGGTATTTGGACATTTTGGCCAGTGTAAAACCTTTACTTTGTATACAATTGAGAACAACACTGTAACAAGACAGGAAATCATAGAATCCCCTGGGCATACCGGCGGATTACTTCCGGAATTCCTGAGTAAACAGGGAGTCACCCATGTGATATCCGGAGGAATGGGACCCAAAGCAATTGATAATTTCAATTCATATGGTATTGAGGTTTACCTTGGTATATCAGGTTCATTAGATGATGTAATACAATCATTCTGTAAAGGAGAACTTGTTTCCAGTGGATCGGCCTGTAAAGACCATCAGCACTGATTAGCAGGAAATGGATATTGTAACACTAGAAACTGATAATGGCATCCGTTTGTGATAAAATTTCCATAAAACATTTTTCTTTCGTTTTTGTTTAGTACCCTGATTGACGAATGTAAAATCAGAACGACACAGATTCAAATAAAAAACTATCAGATTGAAAAGAAAATATGCTTTTTTTGAATCAGGTTACAAAACATTTAACCTGTGACATGACGATATACTACGGCTCAAAGTCATCAACTGATGATTAATGAAGGAAGGGTATTGTCCTTCCCGAATGAGGTGAAATTATGGCAAACTACGTTACTTTTGAAGTTCCAGAAGAGATTCAGAATAAAGCCCTTGAAGCTGTAGAGACTGCGCGTGAAACAGGAAAAATAAAAAAGGGCGCCAATGAAGCAACAAAGGCCATTGAACGTGGAGTTGCTCAGCTTGTTATTATTGGGTCTGATGTTGAACCTGCAGAAATTGTGATGCACCTGGCTCCTCTGTGTGAAGAGAAACAGATACCATATGTATTTATTAAACAGCAGAATGATGTCGGTGCTGCATGTGGTCTTGAAGTGGGATCAGCAGCAGCTGCAATTATTAAACCTGGTAAAGCAAAAGACCTAATCGAAACAATTACCAGTCAGATAACATCCCTGAGAGCGTGAAACAATGTCTGATGCAAACCCGGCTGAGGTCATTGAAGTTATCGGTGCAACCGGTATGCATGGTGAAGCCATGCAGGTCAAATGTCGCATTCTTGAGGGTTCAAACAAAGGTCGTATCATTACCAGGAATACAGTTGGACCAATTCGAGAAGGTGATGTTTTGATGTTGTTAGAGACAGAACGAGAAGCAAAGAAACTTTCAAGGCGGTAGAGAAATGGCAGAGGTAAACACCTGTTCATTCTGTGGGAAGAATATTGAACCCGGTACCGGGAAGATGTTTGTACGGTTGAATGGGACTATTTTCTTGTTCTGTAGTACGAAATGTCAAAAAAACTATGATCTGAAACGAGTTCCACGACGAGTCAAATGGACAATTGCTGGTAGAAAGGCAGCTGGTAAGGAGTGAATTTTGGTTATGGAACAGACCTTTTTGATGATTAAACCTGATGGCGTTCAACGTGGACTCATCGGAGAAATTGTCTCACGTTTAGAGCGGAAAGGCCTGAAGATGATAGCTGGTAAATTTGAGATTCTTCCAGAAGAACGGGTTTTAGAACATTATGCTGAACATGTTACAAAACCCTTTTTTTCAGGACTTAAATCATATATCATGAGTGGCCCGTGTTTTTTAATGGTTTTTGAAGGCAAAGATATCGTCAGAATTACCCGTGAGATGATTGGAGCAACCAATCCCGCTGAATCTGCACCAGGAACTATCAGGGGAGATTATGCTCTTGAGATAGGAATGAATGTCATTCATGGTTCAGACTCGCCAGCAACTGCAAAACGTGAGATAGCAATTCATTTTAAACCTACTGAATTATCTCAATATGTTCGTATAGATGAGCAGTATCTCTACGAATAATTTCTTTTTTTTCTGGTTATGAAAAAACCTCTTAAAGATATCAGATGATATATTTATTACCAATAGTAAGAGGCAGACATGCAAAAGAAAACGGATTATGATGCAATATCCGGATTGAGGATTTGGCACTCTTTTAAAACTCATAGAATGGCTATCATAATAGTTATTATTCTAATTCTTATTGTTGGCTGTATCTATCTGATATTGATTAGTGATCAAAGAAACTGGAAGGATGAAGGTACTCAATACTATCAGAATGGGCAGTATACAGAGGCAATTTTACTATATGATGAGGCTATCAGTGTACATCCTGATGACCCTGATCTCTATTATCAGAAAGGTTTAGCTCTCCTCCAATTGGTTCGATATGAAGATGCTGTAGATGCATTTACTTCTGCAATACGAATAGATTCAAATATGGAATGCGCATGGTATCAAAAAGGAAGGGCCTGTTATCTTATGAATAATTATGATGAGGCTGTTCGTTCTTTTTATAAGGCAATCGTGTTAAATGAAGCAAATTCTAATTATTGGTATAATAGAGGTTTGGCACTATTGGGTCGTAATCAACCGGATATGGCGATAAAGCATTTTGACAAGGCTCTACTCTTGGATCCTGGAAAAGAAGAGTACTGGAAGGCCAGGGGTGAAGCATATATTCTGGAGAGTGATTACATGGAAGCACTCTCTTCTTATGAACATGCTCTATTGTTAAACTCAAAAGATGCTGAAGCCTGGCTTGCGAAAGCACGAATCCAGGAGGCTCTTGGTCTTTCTGAAGAAGCGTCTCTTTCTGCCCGGTATGTGGATATGCTCTATCGGCAGATGGCTGAAGAAGTACAAAAAAAGATGCCAAGAAATCAGGTCATATATTGACTTCTTCTAAAAAAATATGAAAAATGGCAATACAATTATTTTAATCCAATAGGAAAACCTTCTTTAATTTATTTCAGAAAATAATTATCCTGTTGCAATAGTAATTATTACTATTTTTTACCTCTATATTGAAATTTCCCAGTAAACCGATTATATTTCCATCAACATAGTAGTTTACCACATAACCTATTAAAATATCAGAAAAAATTATCGTATGATTGATTTTCCAAATTGAAAAAAGCTGAATTTTAGATATATTTTATAAATTTATCAAATTTAATACGATACAGAATAGTATCTTTTCATGTATTCTAATGTTTCAGGTATATAATGTATATATTAGCACACATATAAATCCTGAAATCAGATTATGAGAAAACCGTCATTGATTTCAGGCCAATAATCTATCTGATAATCAATGAGACATTACCATATTATTTGTCAGGTTAAAAAGGACATATCAGAGTATTCATGCATCCACAATCCGATATACATTTCGTGGGATCAGGATCTCAAATCGCGCCCCTTTACCCGGTATTCCTGTTTCACTAATCGTCAATCCCGTTATTGAGAGTATTTCCCGAGATAAAAAGAGACCAAAACCGGTATTTTTTCCATGTCCATGATCAAATATCTGAGTCTTCTCTCTTTCTGCTATACCTATTCCGTCGTCTACATAAATGAGAGAGACTCCATCTATTTGTTCCTGCAACAGGAAACTAATTTTCGTAATTGTTCCTGCATGCATCAGAGAATTATTAATGAGATTAAAAAAAACTCTTTCAAGAAGTGGATCCGCATATACTTCCATTCTTGCAAGATCAGAACTGTAAGAGACAATATCCGTTTTAGTCTCTTCAATTACATTATTTATTTTTTCTTTGAGATTCTGCCATTGAGGTGATTTAACTCCTATGTCCTGATATTCCTTAGTAAAAACGATTTGGGTTCGTATTGTATGAGTAGCATCTAATTGTTTCTGTATGTAATTATCGAGTTGTTCATCGTTATTCTTCTTCTTGAGCAGATCCAAATAAGCAAGTGAGATGGTGATCTGGTTAAGGACATCATGCCGGGTAATACTTGAAAGAAGATGTAATTTTTTGTTCGTCTGCACTAATGCATCTTCTGCGAGTCGTCGACCTGTACTATCAGATGCAAGCAGAAGGATTGCATTTTTCTCATTCCATATGATAGGTACAGGAACAATCTCAAGCCATTTCAATTCATTGTTTGCATCGAATATTCTAAAAGATTTAACCATAGTTTTTTCTGATTGATGAAGTAGACAACTTTGTAAAAATTCAAAAAAACAATCTTTATCTTCAGAAATGATATAACTGATGATATCTTCTCCTTCAAGTTCTGAAGTTTTCAACTGAAATATAGAACTGGATTTTGGATTTGCAAAAACAATCCTTGATCCCTGAATGACAAGGATTCCTTCACCTGCATTGTTAACTAATAACCTGTTTTGTTCTTCACTCTCACGTAATGCTTCTTCAGCTTTCTTCCGGATTGAAATATCACGTGCAATTGTCATAACAAGATTTTTATCCTGTATTTTAATTGGATACGTCATTATCTCTGTATAGACCTGTTTACCATCTTTTCTGGTAATCATCACTTCATCAGGTCCGGTCCCCTTTCCAAGAGCATTACGGGCAAATAAAACTGCAGTTTTGGTAATGTGAAAAGACGCCAGAAATCCCATGGTAAAAAGATTTTTTCCTTCCAAATCTTCTTTAGGATGACCAGTAAGTTCTGTTGCTGCCTTGTTTGAGTCGACAAATGTCCCTTTAATGTCAGTGAGGAAGTATGCCTCTGGTGCATACTCAAAAAGCACCTTAAGTCGTTCTTCAGAGTTACGAATCTCTTCTTCTGCCTGTTTACGTTCGGTAATATTTGTAAATACAACAGTTACAGCCCTTACTGTTGTATCATTCTCTTCAGAGACTGGGGTAAACCGTCTGATATAATCGTTATCATTCCAGGAAAATTCGTCTTGAAATGATTTATTGTTGACAAAAACATATGATACAGCCTCTTCAAAACGGTGTTGTTCAGCAGGACCAAAATATACTCGCATTCTATTTTCAAGGTATTCATCAGCAATTTCACCAAGTTTTTTCTGATGAAACGAATTCATGTACAGATAACAAAATTCATTATCAACCATGAATATAGAATCTCCAGTAGATTCTACAATGCTCCGATAATTCGCCTGAGAACTCTTTAACGATGCAATAGCAATTCGCTGACTGGTGACATCACAAAAACTCCAGACTCTGCCAACAATTGTACCTCCTATTTGTTGAGGTTGAGTAAACCGTTCAAATACGCGGCCATCCCTAAATTCAAGAACATCTAAACTCTTTTGTGTAGGATTTTCACGGAGTAGAGTAGTTTTTTTAATAAAATCTTTTCTGTTAGTAAGTTGATCTTCAATATATGCAAGAATTACATCTTCATCCCGTTCCTGAATAATTGTTTCAGGGATGAACCACATCTCTAAAAATTTTTGATTATAACTAATAATATTCCCTGAAAGATCTGCAACAAATACACCGTCTGATATTGATTCAAGTGTTGCAGTAAGAAGTGAGGCGCTTCGTTTAAGATTCTCAGAAAGCCGTTTTCGATCGGTTACATCAGTAGATACTATTGTAACAGCAAGTGCCTGGGGTCCTGTTTCATATTTGACCGGAATAAATTTTCTTAGATAAAATCGATCATTTTCTTCATATTCTTCGATAAATAATTCACCTGAGTGAAGGACCTCCTGAATTGAATATTGAAATCGCTTTATCTGCTCAGGACCATGAAAATCCCGATATAACTTAGATTCATAAGTATTATCTTCAATCGCGAGTCGGATTTTATGAGGTGTATTAATGTAGAGATAGCGTAAATGACGGTCAACCATGTAAATTGAATCTTCAGTTGCTTCTACGATTGTCCGGTAATTTGTATCAGATGATTTTAGAGCTTCTTCAGCCTGTTTTTTGCCGATTACCTGTTGTACGAAACTTTTAAACTTAGCCATTTCAAGGGATTCATCTTCATCTTTCTGGAAAAAAAAGTCAATACCCGTCTGTAGCGCCTGTACTATATTTGCCGGGTCCTCTTTTCCTATATTAATGATGATTGGTTTAGTGGTTACATATCGCTTTAGCCGGTCAGCATATTCAATACCATCCATGCGGTCCATGAGAAATGGACTGATGATAACATCATAGGTAACAGATTGCATCATCTTAAATGAATCCTTGGAAGAAGGCGAAGAGGTAACCTCAGTCTTTGCCCCAGACTCTGCAAATATTTCAATATAATGAGAAAATTGCTCTTTCTCACCTATCGTTAGGATAGCAATCTGTACCAGTAAATAGACCCCCTTATATCTATTTGGTTGAAGGCCAATATTAATACCTAGTCCTATTAATAAAAAACCTGATGAAGGGGTGACTCAAGCTCCCTATTTACCTGTACGTCGAATGTACAAATCAGAGATAATCTAATTGATTCTCTTATTCAGTATTACCCGGTTTTTCTGAAGGTATCATGATTATCCATTGCTTCTAGAAAATACAGCAGTGAGTCATATTGTATTAGAAAACTAATATCCATATAATTGAAATTAGTATCTCTTATGAAATTGCGGTTATTATAGAATGAATCAGTTCATCAGTTCTCTTCTGATTTTCATATGCGTGCTCAACAATAAGTTCGTATGACATTTCATCTTCCGTAATGCCATTTGCATAATTATCAATAGTGCACAATGCTGCAAATGACATCTTTAATTCTGATGCTAATGTAGCTTCACTCGCAATTGTCATCCCAATAATATCTGCATATGATGAAAACGCTGCAATTTCAGATTTTGTTTCCATGCGAGGTCCCTGAGCCTGGATATATCGGCCCTTTATTCTGGCATCTGGTATGAGATTAGATAAAATTTTTCTAAGTTTCTGATTCATCTCTGGCATTATATGACAAATACTATGATTATAAATGCTGGGGATGACAGCAGCAGTAAGATAATCATCAGGTATAACAAGACTGCCTGGGGGGATGGACTTGTGTAATGATCCTGCAGATCCAATTGCCACAATAGTATCAACTCCTGATATAGCCAAAGCTGCCATATGTGAACAAAAATTAATGGTATGTGGCGGCTTTCTACCCTGATGACGAAGCAATAATATTACATCATCTGTAAAATATAGTTCCGATGATCCATACGGTGTATGAATTATTCTTTTAGAATACGCTGAAATATCTGAATAAAGTAATGAGGTTCCACCAATTATTGCAAGCATTCATACATATCTACAATAGTACAAGAAATAATCGCTGGATCATATCATGTATGTAATTGAAAATCTTACAATTAATTTTAATTTTGTTTCATTGGGAAAAATCATGATATTTAATGAAAAATTTGAATAATGAAACTAAAAAAAGAGTGCTCAATAAATAGAAAATAATAGGTTTTAGTAGGTGAATCTCTATAAATTTCGTTAATTTCAATTTAGAATATCAGAATATTTTATATTGGTTTGAATGATATCTTTTAGATCTAGATGGATTCACTGATTTTCATTAATTCTACGGTGTTGTATTTTAGAATTGAGAGAATGTTGCATTGTATTATTAATTTTTTGTATTACGTATTTCAATACAGTATAAAATAGACATACTTATTACAATAAAGGTAATACTAAGTATCGGTTATATTATGCATATACCTGATGCGTTCATACCAATTGGGCAGGTGGTCATATATTGGCTGATTGCACTTATCTGTATCGGTCTCTCGGTCAGATGGACTAAATTACAATTATCAGAAGAAAAACTCCCTCTTGTAGCTGTTCTTGCGGCAGGGATTTTTGCAATACAGGCATTTAATCTTCCAATAGGGTTGGGAACTTCAGGACATCTTGTCGGTGGTGCTCTTGCTGCAATCATACTTGGATCCCCTTGGGCCGCAGTCTTTATTCTAACCCTTGTTCTTATTATCCAGGGATTCATCTTTGGTGATGGAGGAATAACAACGATGGGTGCAAATATCATTAACATGGGTGTTATTGGAGGTTTTTGTGGGTATTATACGTTTACCGGACTAAAACGAATCATTCACAACCCCTATGCATCTGCAGCGGTTGCCGGATGGGTTGCCTGTTTCATTCCCGCACTGGCATGTTCGATTGAGATGGCACTAGCAGGAACATTTCCACTCATTCCAGGTATGGTAGCTATGGGCCTTTATCATGCTCTTATTGGTATTATTGAAGGATTATTAACTGCCGCAATTATTTATCTGTTGGTTCAGGCACGTCCGGACCTTGTAGAGAATATCACCGGAGGAGAATCCAATGATAGATAATCGATCTTTTCTCATACTCGGTCTTTTGATTACTCTGGTGATTGGAATCTGCGCCGTCTTTTTAGCTTCAGGCGATCCAGATGGTCTTGAGAGCACTGCTCTTGTTGTGCAGGATGAGAAAAATTTAATAGGACTATCACCAGATGAGGAATCAGGAGCAAATCCAGAAGCAATAGGCACAGGAGATTTTTCATATGAGGCTCCGTTTCCTGATTACAGCCTTGGAGGAGAAGCAGGGAAAACTGGAGAGATTATAGCAATTATTGTAGGAATTATTATTACCCTCTGTGCAGTTGCAGGTGCCGGATACCTGATTCGATACGCAAAATAGTAATAATACAAAAACCTATTTTTTTAGTACCTGTTATGAATATACTAGAGACAAAGAATCTTTTTTATAAGTACAGAGGTGGTATTCAGGCATTGATCAATGTCTCTATAAGTGTTCATGAAGGCCAGATTGTTGCTCTTTTGGGATCGAATGGTGCAGGAAAGAGTACATTAATGCGGCATTTGAATGGAATTCTGATGCCAGAATCAGGAGATGTCAGGATTGAAGGGGAGGTTCTGACAAAGAAGAATGTTAAGGATATCAGAAAAAAAGTAGGGGTAGTTTTTCAGAACCCTGATGATCAGATCTTCTCTCCAACCGTGCGGGAAGACATTGCATTTGGCCCAGTAAATCTCGGCCTTGAAATGGATGAGATAGAGTCACGTGTATCTGAAGCAATGGATCTCCTTGAAATTACACACCTTGCATCACGACCACCTCATCAGTTATCAGGAGGAGAAAAGAAACGAGTCGCAATAGCTGGTGTTATTGCTATGAAACCACGTCTTCTTGTCCTTGATGAACCTTCTGCAGGACTTGATCCTGCAGGAATTCGCGATCTTTTAAAGACACTGCGTCATTTGGTAAAGAACAAAGGTATAACACTTCTATTTTCCACTCATCATGTTGACATTGTACCTGAATTAGCTGATTATGTATATGTGATGCATCATGGGGAAGTTGCCGGACAGGGGTATGTCCATGAGATTTTTTCAAATCCACAACTTCTCCTCTGTTCCCATCTGGATCTTCCGCTTCTTACCCGTCTTGTCATGTCTCTTAAGAATCGGGGTCTTGATCTACCTAATGCCTATTCATTTGATGATGTTGAAAATATTCTATACTCTTATATCAAAGGATTAGGATGATTGAACACCTGGCTGAAATCGAACAGGATTCATCTGGAACAAGCCTTATTCACAGCCTTGATGCTCGAGTTAAATTACTCGTATCAATTTTTTTTATTATTATTGTTGTTGCATATCCAAATTCTACAGGTGTGTATTTACTTGGACTTTGTCTCGGATGTATTCTTTTTTGTATCTGGGTAGTAACAAGGTTGTCTTTTATCATCTACTTAAAGCGATTTATTATGACGCTTCCATTTGGTGCTTTTATCCTTGTTGCTCAAATTTTTTTTAAAAGCCCTCATTACACTACGGTAACTCCGATTTATTTATTTTTCCTCACAATGTATGCTGAATCAATCGAATATGCATCTATATTAGGAGTGAAATTTATATTATGTATCTCTTCTGTTGTCATCCTCTCCTCAACAACACCGGTTCAGGAGTTACTACTTGCTGCCAGAAGGTTAGGTCTTCCTCCAGTAATAGCACTCACTCTTGGTCTGATGATTCGATATCTTTTTGTCTTTGCACGTATGTTTGGTGCGATACAGGATGCATTGTATACCAGACACTTTGATCCCTTTACACGTAATTTATCCTATAAATATCGCTTAAAAATTCTTGGATATGCAATGGGAGTAGTAGTACTTCGAAGTTATGAACAAGGAGAAAGAACATATCTTGCGATGTTAAGCAGAGGATATGGTTATGAAAATTGCGAGACTATGGCATCCTGTCCATTAAAAAGAAGAGATATATCTTGCTTAATTGGAATAAGTATGATTATTCTTGTAGCTTCAGTTATTACTGCTATGTATTCAGTATATTGATATTAACAACACATACACAATGTCTATATCTGAAACATAAGGATCTTTTTATGTATCTCTTCTGGTGTCAGAATAAACTGCACCGCCCCTGAATTGATAGCTGACTGGGGCATGGTTGCTATGGGAGCTGTTTTAGGATCCTGAGCTATGGTTATTCCCTTTATTGCATTGATATGTTGAATTCCCTCTGTTCCATCATATCCCATTCCTGTCAGAACAATTCCCATTACCTGATGGTACATATTCTCCTGAATTGAAAGCATTGTACAGTCTACAGCAGGGCATACCGAATGAATGCGAGTAGTAATTGATAAATCTATCAATTTATTTTTTTTGATAATAAGTTGATGACCTGTCGGAGCTATGAGAATTTGAGATTCCTGTGGAATATCTCCTTCTTTAGCAATAAGAACGGGCATATTAGTATAAGCCTGAAGATGGGAACAAAGTGACTCGGTAAAGCTTGCAGGAATATGCTGGACAATGAGTATTGCAGCACATAATTTTGGCATATCTTCTAATATTGTTTTGAGAATATGAGGCCCTCCGGTAGAAGAACCGATAATAATAATGTTATTTGAGGATGGCATAAAAATTCAGAGATATAAAAATTCTAAAGCATATCTGACTTTTTCTATGAGATATTCTGGTTCAATAGGTTTTACAAGGTAATCAAAGATATATTCCTGAACCGAAATCATCTTCTGGTCTGGAACAGATCGAGCGGTTAGAACTACAATAATAATATCTTTAAAGAGGTCATTTGAAATAATTTCCATAACGGTGTCCCATCCGTCCATATCAGGCATCATAAGATCCAGTAAGATAACTCCTGAGAACCCCGATTTAAGCTTTTCAATACATTCAAACCCATTTTGAACTGCAATTGTAGTAATATTTTCTTCTGATAAAGTCTCAAGGACAGCAATACGGATATGAGCATCATCATCAACGATCATTACCTGATATTCGTCTGAATCTATATTTTTCATAAAACACTCTCAAATAAGTCGATATATTATTCTTTACAGAGTTATAATTTCATTGATTTATTGTGAGAGGAAGGTGTACTGTAAGTGTTGTTCCTTTACCCGGGCCATCACTGGCTATTGTTATCTTTCCATTGTACATCTGTATTATCCGATACACAATTGAGAGTCCCAATCCATATGAATCTCGTTCATGACGCGATTTATCACCTTTATAAAATTCATCGAAGATATAAGGAATTTCTTCAGTCTGAATACCAATTCCATCATCACGTATGAGTATTTCAAAACCATTATTCTTTTGCAGTGATGAGCCAGTAATCTCTATAGTACCATTAATGTAGGAAAATTTCACTGCATTTCCTATGATATTATCAAATATTGCTTCAAAATGCAGTGGTGACATTTCTATTGTAATTGATGAGGGTATCGAATTTTGTATTAAAAGACTTTTTTGATGAATAAGATAAGAATGGTTGGTAATTATTTTTTCAATTTCAATTGAGACATTAATTGGTGTGATATCAGATAGAGTATATAAGGAATTTTGTTGAGCGAGAGCGAGAATCTGATTAACTAATTTTTTAATGGACTGAACATCAGATATAGCAATATCTAGTAATTTTTGGGATTCTGGATCAGTAATACGTTTTTTAAGCAGGGGAAGTATAGCCACAAGTGGGGTGAGAGGAGTTCGAATATCATGACCTATCTGAATGATAAATTCATCTTTCTGATTAAGCAGTAATTCAATCTGTCTCGTACGCGAGTTGATACGTTGTTCGAGATCCCTGTTCATGTTAAGTAATTGGAATCGGAATGTGTCTAATTCTCGATTTTTTTGTTCAGATTCAGTTGCATATTTCAAGAAATACTGTTCATCCTTTTTTTGTTCTGTAATATCGTGAATTAATCCAATAACCCGGGTTGACCGTGTTTTATTTGGATATATTTTCCCTTTTAATAGAAAATATCTCATTTGTTCGATATTTTGAGATATAAAAGCACCCTGAAAGATAAAAGAATTAGTATTTGTTACTCTTGATATCAAATCTGCAACCTGTGCATGATCTGATGGTTGAAAACAACTGAGCAGATCCTCAAGTGTAAGGTTTTTTTCTCCGGTTTTTAATCCACAAATAGAATAGAATTGTTCTGATCCAAACAACAGATCATCTTGACAATCATAAACCCATATACCAGACTTGTCAGTATTGCACAGTGATTTGATATCATTTTGTTTGTTATCAGCAAAGACTGTGTTTAACCAGGCTGTTGTGGTATCATGAATGCATCCTTCAAAACAAATATCTGGTGTTAAATGATTAAATACCTGATGAAATGCAATAGATCCGATAAAAAAGGTTCCATCATTTCTTTTCATAAATGCACAATAATCAACCAGATTTTTTTGTACACTGATAGAATTCCAAAACATTGTCCATTCATCCGAAAAAAGGAAAATTTTGGAAATCGAGGTTCCGATGATTTTCGTTACTGAAGCAAGCCGGAAATGTTTGAGAGTTGAAGGGTTAATATAGGTAATGAGCAGATCTTTTGTAATTTGAATATATATGTCATCAATATTTTCAACAATAAAAGAAAATAATTGATGACATTCTTCTTTTTTTGTATCTGTGTTTTCAGGGTTCATAATTATTTTGTTACTGTACAAAATCAATTGTGGATAAACGTAAAAGATATTTGGTTTCTGATATCATAAGACAGTTAGAGGTCTGATACATCTGATTATTGTATAAAGAGTTCAATTTTCTTATGACTAATAAAATGAGAATGTGTCAGGACGTTGGATTTGAATATGTATTAAATAAAGTCTCTCGATTTATTGTTTGGTACAATGAATTTTTTGTTAAACTACTTGATAATATAGTTAACTGCTAAAAACTATTTTTAATTAAAGGTCTCCTGTTGCCAATATAAAACACAAAAGTAATACAATAAAATGTCAGGAAAATTATCGATAATTTTTTCCGAATCATTTTACATTAGACATATATTATATCAATCAATTATTAGATTGAGACACAACCAGTTCATTAAATATTTTTGTTATTTAATGGTAATAAATCCTGATTGTATCTTATGCTGGTTTTATAATTATTATCATATAAATTATATTTTCGTTCGATACATGATAAGTGAGACAATACCTATCGTAATGAATGTGCTGAATAAAGGTAATTCTGATTTTGGTGTTTGTGTTGGTGATGGAATAGATAAAAGAGAACTTCTGGCAAAGTTAAGATTTTCATATGCTTTTTCATTTTCTGGATCTAACGAGAGTGCCATAAGTGAAGCTTCTTCTTCTTCTTTAAAGTGGTGCAATGCACCATATGCAGATCCCCTGATTATCCATGCTTCTGGTATTTCAGGATCACGTTGTATTGCTTCATTGGTTAATGTTAGAACTGAATCATAGTCACCTGCAAGGAAATACAGGTTTGCTATTATCACAAGTAATGATGGGTTTTGTGGATCTAACGCTTCAGCAGCTTCTGCTGCTTGTATCGCTTTTTTATATTCACCAAGTTCTGATAGAACTCCAGCCCGCGCAATATGGGCAAGAGTGAAGTTAGGTGCAATTAAAAGGGCATTATCCAACGAATGTAGTGCTTCCTGATAACTCCCATTATTAGCAAGATCAATACCCTGATTGTATTGAGAAATTGCATCAAAAGTATCATTTCCACCATCAGCACTACTACAGGGGATTAGTATGATACATAGGATAAGGATGATGAGACCATAGAAGGTCATGCATTGTAAATGCATATTATTAGATTTCATAATAAACTTTTTTACGACTTGTTAGACAAGTATCCTGTAGTACTGCAACAAATTCATTCTTCCAATGGGATAGTTGTCAGTTTAACCGATTCAATACCTTTTTGAGCCATAAGATGTTCAGCTACTTGTTTTATTTTCAGTGCATCTCCTCGTAATAGAAGAACCTCAACACAACGGGTGTGTGTTACATGTGAGTGAAGTGATGCCTGAATAATATCAAGATGTTCATGTTGAATATCAGTAATTGCAGTCATTAAACCTCGCAAATGATGGTCATATACGATGGTGATAACGCCCTGTCGCTGACCAGAAAGATCCGACATCCACTTATGATATCTGATATATGATCGAATGGCATCCCTGATTCCTTCTGAACGTGATGAGTACCCTCTTGAATGAAGGATTTCATCAAAGTTTTCAAGAAGATGGGATGGGAGAGAAACTCCTATCCTGGAGAGTTCATTATCTGGTATCTCTGAGTCCGATTGTGTACTCTTATAGAGAAATGTCATATGTAGTACTATTTACTCAGCATAGTATAATTTTTCTTATATGATAAGAATAGATAATCGGTTTTAGATAGCGAGTTTCATATTCTGTCAGGTACTGTACATCAATATCACATGATTTTTACTATTTTTGAGAATTTATCAGTTCTTCTTCGTTGAATTAAAGTTTATAAAGAAATATTATAGTAAAATATGTAGAATATCTATTCTTTGATTTTTGTTTTCAAATTGAATAGTATTATCCAGTGAAAAAATCGTTCACAATGATGTGATATGCCTTTGACATATATATAGTCTCATTTTTTCCCTTTCATAAATAGAGATCTATAAGATATTATAATTGATATGTACAATGACATTTTCCAATACTGACCGCAGCGATAACTGCAATTCCTGAAAAGAAAATAAAACTTATTGGTATTGAGTATATACCTGCAATAATGCCTCCGAATGTTGGAAATATCATCATACCAAGATAACTCATGGTAGTCAGCATACCCATTGCCATCCCTGTCTTCTTAATTTTCCCAGCCAGATATCCCATCTGCGCAATATATGCAATACCTGCGATAATGCCAAGAATAGGTATCATGACTACTGTACTGGATACCAGTATAAGGGAGATAGCGCATATAATTGCACATATTCTGATAATATGCAATGGTCGTAAAGAAATCCGTGGAGCTATGAGTGAAGCAACGATAGTCGCGCCATTCATAAGAGCTAGTTTTGTCCCGACAATAGCAGGGCTTTCATGTGTGTATGCCCCATACAAAGATTGTACAACTCCTGTTGCTCCAAGGATAACTATAACGGAGAGCCATAATGGCCATTCATCAATCAATAACTGTTTCATTTCGGTAATGCTTTGTCTGGAGCCGGATACCGGCGTTGAGAATGGTTCATCCTCATGAATATTCCATGAGAAATACCATGCAATGAGACAAAGAATGGTAAACAAAAAAATTCCTGATTGATTAATGCCGGAAAATGATGCCATCCAGCCGGCAATTAGGAGACCGGCAAGAAGTCCGGCATTCAAAAGTGCCATATAATATCCTGAAAGATGAATGTGTTCTTTCTGACGGTTGATTGTTGTCAGGGTTGAAGTGACAAAAATCCCTGCTACTATCCCTTCAATAACACGTGCAGCGATAAAAATTTCAGATATCGGATAGAGAAACATTCCTATCCCAGTACCTATTGTTATGAGTAGACTATACCTGATAAGGATCCAAGTTTCAAACCGATCGCTTAAAAACCCGGCAGGAAGTGTAGAAATCATCGCCCCAAAAAAGTATGCCGAAAAAATAAAGCCTTGTACCGTCACCTGCGAATTTATTTCAGGAAGAATGGGAATCGGAGCATTTGAAAGTGCCATAACGGAAAAAATTCCGAGAAATATAATTTGTAACTTACTCAATGGCATTTTTTATGCCATACGATATGTTTCCAAATTCATTGGAGATTGTGTCTGGATATGATATTTTTTATAAATAGAACTTGCCAAATCGATAGTTTTATTTTCATCTCCATGAATAGTAAAAATCTTCTCAGGTCGGGGTTGCATATGTGAAACGAAACTCATTAACTGCCGACGGTCAGAATGGCCTGAAAATCCATCAATTGTGACGCATTCAAGATTGATGACAATGCTTTCACGATTGCCAACCGGAACTTCCCGCCATCCTTTCTGTATCCTGCGGCCCAGGGTCCCTTCAGCCTGATATCCAACAAAAATCAAAGCATTGCGTTCATCTGGTGATAAGGAACGAAGATATTCCATGACCGGACCACCATTAAGCATGCCACTAGTGGTCAGAATCACACAGGGTTCTCCATTGATAATAGTTTCACGTTTTTCCTGGGAATCAACCTGTTCAAAACAGTCTGAAAGAAATGGATTAAGCCCTTCCTTAAAGATAAGATTTCTGAGTTCAGAATTGAGATATTCAGGATATGTTGTATGAATTGCCGTTGCTTCTTTTATCATACCATCAAGATATATCTTCATTGGCCTGACTTTTTCTTTTCGTATCCCTTCTTCGATGGCAAGCATAACTTCCTGACTTCTACCAACAGCAAATGTCGGAATAATAACTTTCCCTCCTCGCTCAATAACCCTGTTGAGAGTTTCGTAGAGTTTTTCCTCTGCTTCCTGTCGTGATGGTTGCATATCTTTCGCTCCTCCATAGGTACTCTCCATGAAAAGCGCTTCAAGACGGGGAAAATGATTTGTTGCAGGATTAAAGAGTCTGCTCTTTCCATATAGCAGATCTCCGGTAAACGCAATATTATACTGGCCATCTCCAACATGAAAATGGGCTATAGCAGAACCTAGAATATGTCCTGCATTATGTAAAGTAAGTTTTATGTCAGGAGCAATATCAGTTACACTACCATAGTTTAGAGTGATTGTATGTTTAATAAACATCTTCACTTCATTTGAAGAATATGGGATCTGATTGCCTTCTTTATTCATTACATCAAGATAATCCAGTTGTAGCATCACTGCCAGATCCCGTGTCGGCGGTGTACAATATACTGGTCCCTCGTAACCATATTTATAGAGAAGCGGTACAAAAGCACAATGATCCAGATGAGCATGAGTAAGAACGACTGCATCCAATTGGGAAAGAGGACTAACCTCCGGGATATACAGATAAGGAGTTGAAGCTGCATTGTCTGGTTTTTCTCCACAGTCTATTAAAACACGACTTTCCGGAGTGGATAATAAAAATGCAGCACGTCCCACCTCCCGACAGCATCCCAGAGTAGTGACCCGGATCCACTGGTCTTTTGCGGTAATATCTCTGTGTATCTTTCTTCCAATCACTTTTAACAGGTCTTTTCGTTCCTGCTGAGATGTACGCAGGAACTGACGAATCTGTTTTACGGTAAAACTCTCTATTGGCGGTGTTCTTACTGCTTTTGGAGTCCATCCTATTTCTTTTGTAATTTCACGAAGTGTTGCCCCGTTTTTACCAATAACTACTCCGGGTTTTTCAGCTTCTATAAGGACTTCTCCACTGTCTGCTTCAAAGAATATATCTGTGATTCCGGCATTATCTCCTACAACACGTTTAATTGCTGTAGAAGCTCGTTCCGGATCTTCAAGTATATTTGGACGAACAACGATGCGTTTTCGCAGATCACGTGCAAGAATCCGAATGAGATCTGCCTGGTCAGCAAACACCTTGGGGTCGTCTGTATAAATAACGAGTTCAGGTCCTTCAAATTCAACAGATGATACTGTTATTCCAGCTGGGATCTTTTTGTTGATCTTGGCATGGAGCTCTTTTAATCTCTCATCAATTAGCATTACAATCGTCCTAAAAAAAGGTCTTTATTAGAAAATTCAAAAATATCAGGTTAATACAACGGCAGCGATTTCTTCTGATGAAAACTCCCTGTATTCCTCTTTGGTAATGGTTACAAGCGCAATCCCTTCTCCTGATCCTGCATCTCTCCGCATTGCTGCTTTTAATGCCCTAATTGCCAGTTGAACCGCTTCATCTTTATGCATTCCTTTGACAAACCTATCTTCAAGAACACCATATGCCATGGGAGAACCTGATCCGGTTGCAACGATGTCATCTTCTTTTGAAGCTCCACCAACAGCATCAACTGAATAGACGGAAGGACCACTTTCATCAAATCCACCTACAAGTAGTTGAACGTAATAGGGCGCAAGTCTGTTACCATGAAGGATATTGGATAGAAGAGTGGCACCTGATGCAACGCTCATCTGACGACCTCGTCTTATGGAGAAGAGATTTGCTTCTACGGTCATAATTCGTGTCAGCTGTTGAGCATCACCGACACCACCAGCGGTTGTCATTCCTATACGATCATTTATCTTGTATATTTTTTTAGCCCGTTTACTGGCAATGAGATACCCCATGGTAGCTCGCTTTTCTGTTGCAAGAACAATACCGTTATCAAAGATTATGCCAACAGTTGTTGTTCCTGCCATTATATTACTATCTGATTCTGTCATGTATACACCTGAAACGAATAAGAAAAAGTTGTTCAAAAGGGTGTCTGTATGTATGTATGAATAAACAATGTAAAATGGTTATTGGTATTTGGCATCAAGAAGTACCCGTACCAAATCCCGATCAAAAAGCATACTTTTCAATCTGTTATCACCATTTATCACAGGAAGCTGATCAACACGTGCACGTTTCATTTTAAGTGCACACTCACTCACCTCTGCATTGGACGGTACCATAACAACATTTTTTATCATTGCCGTTTTTACTGGCCGATTGGGCAGTTGAACCCGTGATATGCCATAACTAATTGTATGCACATCTCTGATGCTCTCCCAGGTCCATTCATCATCATCTGTTCCGGTAGTTGAAAAGTCAGAATGTTCAACAGAGTCTTCTATCATGGCATGTCTGATAAGATCCCGCTCAGTAATTATCCCTTGCAGTTTGCTTTCACGGTTCAGGATGGGAATCGCTTCAAACCCTGATATTTCCATTATTCTACCAACAAGTGGTAACGGTGTTTCTTCCCAGATAGCAAACGTCTGAGACGTGAATTTCTCTTTTATTTCTTCTTCAATCTTGAGCCGGGCGATAGCTAGGATTAGATCTGCAATACTTAATAGACCCACAAGTTTGTTATTATCTATTACCGGAAGCCTTCTTACCTTATTGTCATACATGAGAGATGCTGCATGTCCAATAGTAGCATCTGAGTTTATAGTAAGTGGGTTTGGTGTCATCAGCAGGGCAAGTTGATTTTCTTCAGGTTTTTGAAGAAGATCTTTTCTGGTGATTATCCCTACAAGGCATCCATCTTTAAGAACCGGTACTCCACTGATTCCTGTCCGTTTTAACATCTTTAAGACGTCATCCCGGCTTCCGGGTATTTCACATATGACAACATCTGTTGTCATATAATCAGATACTGTTGGTATATCTGTTATACTCTCACCACCAACACAGACTTTGAGCAGTGCTCAATCACAAAGGAACTGACACTCCCAAGTAGTAGCCGGTCAACATTACTCTTGCCATGTGAACCTACAACAATAAGATCTGCTGAAATTTCTTCAGCTTTACTAATTATGGCATTCCCTGCATGGCCCTGTTCAAAATGAGTGGTAACTGCTATTCCTTTTTTTTCAGCAATTTCTGAAACTCGTGTGAGAATAGAATTACCCTCCCGCTGAAGAATACTATACATTATCTCAAGATTATTATCAACCGGAACATCCACAAAAAGACCTGTCTCAACGACATATATCGCATGAAGATCTGCTTTCCAGGCATGAGCCTGTTCAACTGCTGTTTTAAAGGCATTCTCACTGATATCAGAACCATCAATCGCAACAAGAATAGTATTATACATATTATTTTCCCCTAAAATGCTTAGAAATGTTTGTTCACTCCATTAATAATTATTCTGCGAATAAGGTCTTTTCGACCTCTTTTTACGAGTGTAGAGCACAAATCGCGGGAATATATTAAATTTGTATCGCTGACATCCATTAATAATAGATTTGGAGGCTTGTTTTCAATAATGAAGAAATTATCATGGAGTAATTGTGATCCGTTTACAGCAGCTCTGATAATCTCATGGGGATCAATATGATACCTGGTATGGATATATGCCATCTCCTGAAACATATCAGGTTGTACAAACATTACATTATCAGTGCCAATCATAATCGTAATTCCTGCATCAATAAAGGACTGGATTGGGGGATGTGCATCATCAGCGACCCCTAGTAATGCATTAGAACGAGCACATATGGCAATGGGTATTTTTACCTCTGCAATATGTGAGATTTGATCTGCAGTGAGATGTGTTCCATGAACCAGAAGATCCGGTTGGCATCCAATTGCTGCATCAACATCTAACGCATCCTGTTCCCCGGCATGGAATGCGAGTATTTTTTTAGTATCCTTAATGTAGGGCATTATCGATAGATAATCAGGGTCATCACGAATACTACTGATGCCTATCCCATCGCTGACCTGTTCTCCTCCCTTACGTCCAAGTATAATTGAATGACAGGTATAATCAATAAGTGCTTTTTTTAGAAGATAAACACCTTTTTCTCCTCCTTCTCTAAAATCTGCAAAACCAGCTGTGCCACTCGTAATAATTTCCTGTATCGAACTTTTCATAGCAGAAATAAGATTTTCATCAGTGGTTTTTCGGAGAATCTGATGTTTTAATCCATCAGGTGGGGTAACGAGATCAATCAGAGTACCAGTAACAGGTAAGTCCATGGCAACGGTGTCAGCAAGGTGTGTGTGCGCATTGAAAAAGGCAGGACATATCCAGATATCAGGGACTCGTTTCTCTTCTTCAATGGCAACGATAATCCCATCCGTGATAACGATGTTCACAGATCTCTCATCAAGCGCTTCGCCAAGTAATGCGTGGCCTGATATGATTTCTGTGTAAACCATTAGTCCTCTCTAAACTTTGTTTTATATAGGCTGAAAGAGAACATAAATTATG
The DNA here is from genome assembly GCA_964428385.1 of uncultured Methanoregulaceae archaeon. Classification (GTDB taxonomy): domain Archaea; phylum Halobacteriota; class Methanomicrobia; order Methanomicrobiales; family Methanospirillaceae; genus JAFGOM01. The sequence continues at coordinate 14,543 of CAYRYR010000008.1, read as the reverse complement.
GCAAAGAAGAAGAGTGGAAGGTTGATATCCTCTGCAGGTCTGGTTAATTATTATGACAGTGAGGATCGCCGGGCCATTCATATCAGCCCACATGCGGTGCTGGGAATTGCAATTGGTATTGGTATTCTCGTAGTTATCATGAATATTTTATTTTCTGCTCCAGTAGCGTAGTTTTTCCTTAGATTTTTTTCTGATAATAGGGGAAAGATTACTCTTCCCTGTTTTTTAATGCGTTTCTAATGATATCTTCATTTTTGGAAAAATATAGTGAGTTATGTCCAACCCATGGTGGACAACCATGAAAGAGTACGGCTGGAATTCCTGCATGACTCTCTCCCATGATAAAATTCGCAAATCCTGCAATTTCATCTACAACGGCTTCTTCTGTGATTTCCATGGTCCTTCCAAAGAGATCAGTATCTCCTCGAAAATCCCGGATTGCAACAATTCCACTCCAACCAAGAGCATGTCCGGTTTGACCACGTCGAAAAGATCTTCCACAGGTGTCGGTAATAATAACACCACAATCTGAACCTGTATAAGATAGAATCTTCTCTCTAATCTCGGCTGCTTCTGCCATAGGGTCTTTTGGCAGAAGTATGACCATTCCGGACTCAATATTACTATTATCAACGCCGGCCCTGACTCCAATATGTCCACAGGAGATTTCTGATAAAATGAATGGATAGGTCGTAAGAATATCTGTTGAATTATCCAATACAATTTGAATAAAACGAGGATCCTCTCCGGTTTTTTCCGCAATCTGATTTGCCTTATCTGATGGATGAATTGAATTGAGGTTCTCTGTATATCCTTTTGCTTTTCCGATTATTGTTGTGGCAATAACAACAATGTCTTGATCATTGACCTCAGTTATATTACAGATGATTCTTGCAATATCATCTCCTTTCTGTATCAGGGGAATTCCCGATATTCCGGTAACTTGTATGGTTTTTGTATGTGTTTGCATATGTTTCATATTGATTATTTGTTCTCTTACAATTTTTATCTACCATATTGTATCAGGATGACTATATGAATAATGAGATAGGTATGATAAGTGGTATTTGTTTAATGCATATATCACCATTAGAATCAGATTGAGACGATGGTTAATAGTGAGTGTTGTTCATCTGAAGATTCAGATAATGTGTGTTCTATCAATATGCAATAAAAATCGTGATGTTCTGAAAAATTAATTGAAATATACGTTTTAACAACAATTTTGTAAGATTTAGATTCTCTTACATAATAATTGGATCTGATATTTCGTCTCGATTTTATAGAACAAAATTAATATCTGAATATGAAAGAGGATTATTCAATTATTTTTTGTATACAAGAGGCAATGGATAGAACAAGAGATATCCTCTGGCCACCGGACAGGAGGGTATGGATACGTATCTTTTTCCTTTCCCTCTTTATCGGTGGTACTCTCCTGACATCTTTTAATACTGACATGTTTGGTCAGTTTGACTTTTTTTTGTTGATAACTAATCCTGATATTGTTGCGTCTTATTTATCTTTGCTCGTGATAATAGGGATACTATGTATTGTAACTGGTCTTATTCTCCTGTATATTAAATCAGTTTTTTCATATGTTTTTATTGATGTTCTAAAAAACCGACATCTCTCAATACGTGATGCATTTTTGATTCAGATGAGGAGAGGGGTACAATATTTTGTATTCTATGTTCTCATAATGATAGTTGCATCCGCAATCATCATGATTATTGCGGTTATATTTCTTATACCTCTCCTAATTCAGAGTGAAGGAAAACTTCTGCTCTTTGTAGATGTAATTTTTTCATATTTGGTATTATCATTGGTGGCTCTCTTTCCAATATGGGTAGTACTTGTTATTATGTATGATTTTGTGATTCCCCTTATGTTATATAATGACTGTTCAATATATACAGCATGGGAAAAGGCATTCTCATTATTTTTAAAAAACAAACAGAAAATAGTCATCTATCTTATTATCAGAATAATACTAACTCTTGTTGTAACAGGGATTATCGGGATAATCAGTTTTTATCTCGGGTTTTTATTGAACACATTGTTTACGGCTATACCCGTTGTATATCTGGTTCAGGTCATATGTAGTGTATGTGTCATTATTAGTATCTCTCTTTTTTTGATGACACCTGTCGTCACTTTTTTTCGATTTTTCTCTCTAATTTTTCTCTCACAATTTGATACCCGGTATGCTGAATTTAATTATTCTGAAGAAATGAAGTTTGTAAATTAAGGAAAGATCCTAAAACTGAATTGAAAACCGAAAACACTTCATATCCTGAGATACAGAAAGAATTAGGATATAATTTCAGATACAATTGTAACTATTTTGAGAGGAATGACAATCACATGAAACTAATAATCTTTACAATAGTGCTACTGGTTTTTTTTCTCTTCTTTTTAGTTCCAGGAGTGAATGCAGGATTGATGAAAAATACAGGTCTGCCGGATTATAGTGCAGTTCAGTTTACAATGAGAGCAGATCCCCTTGGGAATTTTACAAATGCACAAACCCCTTCATCACACATCACTAATACAGTTCATCCGGATTATTATGATGAAATCATTGCAAAAGCACGTGCAGCATCCGGGATGGATACTTCATTTGGGGGACAGTATGCTCAGGGAACTGTATTTGTCAGGTTTACTGCATCAGTTCAGGAAGGTAATGATAGGGTGGATACGGATGTGGCATCTATATATTATGATCCTGAACATGCAGGAGAGGCATTGCGTGATTATTGGAATGATGTTGCCAGAACAACAACATATGATGATTCTACGTATCTTTCAGGATATATCACTAAGTTTGCAAAAGCCTTCCAATATCAGTCAGGAATGACATTATAATGCCGTTTTATCATCACTTTTTGTATTATTTAGAACTGCCAGATCTCTTAAAAATGAAATATACAAGGTAAAGTACGATGGAAAATGATACAATCCCTGCATATTGTTTTGGGATGAAAGACTGGTCAGAGGATCTTCGTGATCCGACACTTTTTATTAATCGTGAATTATCCTGGATTGAATTTAATCGTCATGTTCTGGATGAGGCAAAAGATATTACACACCCACTTCTTGATAGAGTAAAATTTCTCTCGATATTTGCAAATAATCTTGATGAATTTTTTATGGTTCGGGTTTCAGGTCTACATCGGCAGTTAAAAGAGGGTGTATTAAAAGCTCCTGCTGATGGGTTGACTCCCAATCAACAACTGGATTCTATTTATTTACTGCTCAATCCTTTGATGGAGGAAATGGCGCAGGTCTGGTTTGATAGTCTTATTCCTGCATTATATGATGCAGGGATTCAGATTCATCAGTACGATGATCTGCCTACACAGGATAAACGGAAATTACGTGAATATTTTATTACAGATATCTTTCCTGCTCTCACACCACTTGCCTTTGATAAATCCCATCCTTTTCCATTCATCTCAAATCTCTCATTAAATCTGGCTATCATTGTCCGTGACAGGGAAAAAGATGAAGAAAATTTTGCCAGGGTAAAGATACCAACAAGACTTTTCCCCCGTCTGGTGTGTATTCCACAAACGGATAATTCTGTTATATCCTCTTTAAATTCTCAGTTGCAATTTGTATTTATTGAAGATGTCATAGCAGCTAATCTTGACCTTCTCTTTCCCGGTATGGAGGTAATAGCATCATACCCATTTCGTATTACTCGTGATGCAGATATCGAGATTGAAGAGGATGAAGCAGATGATCTTCTTACTGCCATTGAAGAATATGTTGGGAGGCGACAGATGGGAACGCCGGTACGCATAGAAGTATCAGAGCGAATGGAGCCTTCAGTCTGTATTATGATGGGTGAAAAACTTGCTAAATCACCTCATATGTTTTATTTATTGCGGGCACCAGTAGGAATGTCTGATATTATGTGTCTGTATGATCTTGACAGACCTGATCTTAAGGATACACCCTTTATTCCTTCACTTCCAGTCCGGTTTGAGAAGGAAAAAAAAATATTCAATACAATAAAAGCAAAAGATACTATCGTTTTTCATCCTTATGAAAGTTTTCAGCCGGTGGTAAGTTTTCTACAGCAGGCAGCCCGGGATCCCGATGTACTTGCTATTAAAATGACATTGTATCGAACCGGTGTAAATTCTCCTATAATAAAGACGCTGCTGGAAGCAAGGGATCAAAAAAAGGCTGTATCCGTTATTGTGGAACTGAAAGCAAGGTTTGATGAAGAGAACAATATCGGATGGGCAAAAGCTCTTGAACATGCCGGAGTGCATGTAGTATATGGTATTATGGGCCTGAAAGTTCATGCAAAGCTCTGTATGGTTGTTCGTCGTGAAAGAGATGGCATTGTTAGATATGTTCACATGAGTTCAGGTAATTACAATTCTATTACAAGCCGAATATATACAGATATAGGTCTTTTTACTGCAAACCCTGAGATAGCTTCAGATGTCTCCAATCTGTTCAATCAACTGACCGGGTACTCTCGGTTTACTGCATATAATCATCTTATGGTTGCTCCAAGAAAAATACGCAGGGGAATTTTAGGTCTTATTGGAAGGGAAGTGAAACGACAGCAAGAGCATGGTGATGGCATGATTATCATGAAGATAAATGCACTCCAGGATCGGGAAATTATCCAGGCTCTTTATTGTGCTTCACAGGCAGGAGTCAGGATACAACTCCAGGTGCGTGGGATTTGTTGTCTCAGACCCGGCATTAAAGGAATATCAGATAATATTACAGTAAATACAATAGTGGGAAGATTTCTCGAACATTCCCGAATTTATTATTTCCATAATGGGGGTGATCCGGTCCTTTTAATGGGAAGTGCTGATATGATGCCCAGAAATCTGAATCGCCGTATTGAAGTTCTGTACCCGATTCTTGATAATACAATTAAAGATATTATTATCAGACAACTTCTTCCGATACACCTTAATGACAACATAAAATCACGGATATTGCGTTCTGATGGTACATATGAACGAACAGTAGTTATGGAAGGAGAAGAGACGATTAATGCACAGCAATGGATGCTGGAAAACCGTGGAGTGTGGAACATTGCAGTACCTGAAGAAGAGCATGAATCGAGGCAGTTTTTTCTGTGATAAAATTCTTAAACCAATTTCTCGTACGTTTTCCTGAAGAATTGTTTCCTATCATCCTGATATAAATCCTTATTAGGTATCACTTCTACCTTCCAAATGAACAAAATCTCACTTGTTTTACCAGATTTTAATACATTTGTCTGCACTGGAAACTGTGGATAACAGAATTTAATTCCTTAGGTACACCTCGTACAAAATAATAATTGGGAAGGGCTTTGGTTCGACTTCCTATCACAATGCAAAGATCTGGGAGTGGCAAACGCTGGAATATTTACTGAAAAAAAATCTTAATTATATGAAACATCAGGGGATAGCAATTGTTTTAAAAATCCGATAGTTTCATTACATTGTTTCGGTTATCATTACAGGAATACAGATTGGAGAAAAAATATGGGACACGATAACATAGTCCAGTAATCCGGGATGTAACTTTTCATATAATATCAGCATTATCTATAGGAAAAACTCCTGCATGAATCAAGATATACAATACAAAATTGAACAGGTAATGGAAAAGTATGACCCTTTTGGGAATTCAATTCATCATGAACGTCAGGTCTGCAGATTGGCAAACCTGCTTTTTGATGGCCTTAAGCAGATTCATCATCTTGATCAAAATGATAGGATCCTTTTATCGATTGCAGCACTTCTTCATGATACAGGCCTGTTTTTTGGAGAAAAAGCTCATCATAAAAAAAGCAGGGATATAATCTATGCTGAGCTATCCGGCATTCTTGAACAACAAGATCTTCTCATAGTTGCTGCTGTTGCACGCTATCACCGAAAAGCTCTGCCTGATATATCCCATAATGAAATGGCGGATTTATCTAATAATGACAGGTACCGGGTGAATGCTCTTGCCTCTCTTATCAGGATCGCTGATGGACTGGATTATAGTCACACTAGTACTGTAACGGCATTACAGTGTATATGTACAGACAACTCTATTACAATACAGTGTTCATTTACCGTTTCTCAAACCGCCGAATTGATACGTGCAAAAGAAAAATCAGATCTTGCATGCAGGACATTTAACCATCAGGTTGAAATTATTGACAACAAAAATATCTGAATTATTCATGGTACAATTATGTATAATGCAGAATATACCCTATCATTAACTCCGTAATGTGGAAACCACATACTTAATGATATACCATTTTTAATGGTGTTTGCAGAACAATGTATAATATTTGGGATTATCCAAAAGAAAACAGATTTGGTATTATGTTATAGTAAAACTATGAGAATTATTGGTATTGATCCTGGATATGCGATTGTTGGGTATGGTATTATAGACAAAGAGGATGGAAAACCACCCCTTGTTCATACCTATGGATGCATAAAAACCGAAAAAAATCTTCCTTCATCAGAACGTCTTATTACGATTTATCAAGCTATAACTAATATCATAATTACATCACAACCAACATGTATGGCAATAGAACAACTTTTTTTTGCTAGAAATACAACCACAGCGCTTCAGGTAAGTGAAGCCAGAGGCGTTCTTTTACTAGCTGCAGCTGAATATGAACTTAGTATCTTTGAATATAGTCCAAATCAGATAAAACAAGCAATAACAGGCTCTGGTCGAGCAGATAAAAAACAGATACAGACAATGATAACACGATTACTTGGATTATCAGCCATTCCACGCCCTGATGATGCTGCCGATGGCCTTGCAATAGCACTGTGTCATTTAAACTGGATACGAACAGGTGAAATAATAAAATGATTGCTCATATACGGGGTCTTGTCTCTCAAAGTGGTTCTGATTGGATAGTAATTGATGTTTCCGGTATCGGATATAAAGTGATTGTTACTCCTCCCATACGAAATTCAGTTTGTTCCAGTCAACAAGAGATATTTTTATACACTACTCTTGTAGTTAGGGAAGATTCCATGACATTATATGGGTTTACTTCCTCAGAAGAACTGGAAATGTTTCATCTGCTTACCAGTGTATCACGAGTGGGTCCAGCTCTGGCGATGAAGATAATTGGGATGATTCCACCAGAAACTATTGCACTTGCAATTATTAATAAAGATGAAAAGGAACTTATGCGTGTTCCTGGCATTGGATCAAGAAGTGCCCAACGCATGATGCTGGAACTGGAAGATAAAATGAAAACCCGGTATTCTGGATTATCAACACATTATGCAATTTCATCATTGCAGGATGCAGTTTTAGGTCTGGTTGCACTGGGATTTGATGAGGAATGTGCAAGAAATGCCGTTCAGAATGTGATAACTACTGATACCAGCAATGTTACTGCAGATATTATTAAAAAAGCACTAATCTTATTGCGTAAAAAGGGCCGGAACTGATATGAGTGTATTTCGTATTTTTTTACTAATATAGAGGAATGGAATTGAACCCATCCGAAAATTTTGTTCAGCGGACAATATGCACTTCACAAGAGCCTGATGATCCAGATGAAGTGATAAGACCGGGTTTTCTCAAAGATTTTATCGGTCAGGAATTAATTAAGGAATCTTTACATATAGCTATAGAGGCGGCGAAAAAAAGGGGTGAACCTGTGGATCATATTCTGCTTTCCGGGCCCCCGGGTCTTGGTAAGACCACTCTTGCTCATATTATCGCACGAGAAATGAATGCAGGAATTGAGAGCACAACAGGTCCGGTGCTCGAACGTCCGGGTGATCTTGCTGCTATGCTTACTCCTCTATCTGAAGCGGATATTCTGTTTATTGATGAGATTCATCGCATTCCTGTTGTTGTAGAAGAAATTTTATATCCCGCTATGGAAGATTATGCGATTGATGTGATGATAGGAGAGGGTCCTTCAGCTCGATCGGTCCGGTTACATCTTGAACGATTTACTCTTATAGGTGCCACCACAAAGACCGGGCTTTTGGGTGCTCCGTTTCGTGATCGTTTTGGAATTATCCTTCGGTTGGATCTGTATGACGTAGATGATCTCACCACTATTGTGACCCGGAGTGCACGCATTTTGAATGTAGAAATAACAGGTGATGGATCCTATGAAATTGCACAGAGGAGTAGAGGGACTCCAAGAATTGCAAACAGATTATTAAAACGTGTGAGAGATTTTGCATTAGTTAAAGGTGATGGAAAAATTACCCGTGATATTGCAGAAAAAGCGCTTAATACGCTTGGTATAGATGAAAAAGGACTAGATGGACTAGACCGGAAGATTTTATCTTTAATTGCTATTGATTTTTCAGGTGGCCCGGTAGGACTCAAAACAGTGGCAATAGCAGTTGGAGAAGAGTCCCGTACTATTGAGGATGTTTATGAACCATATCTCATCAGAATTGGGTTCATAAAACGAACACCTCAAGGGCGAATGACAACTTCTGCTGCCCTTTCTCATCTGATTACTGTTAATTCTGCCAATCAGACCATTTCAAATTGAGATTGGTATATTATCCATTCAAATTATATTACATATCGTGTGGTTAAATTAAGCAATGTCTGTTATATTTTTTCAAAGAGATATACTAAATCTGCAAGATCAAATCGTCCATTCATATTATAGTCATACATAGTATTGTTTACACTTTTCCTGATAGATTCATATCCGGTAAAGAGCAGGATAACATCATGGAGATCCAACCTTCCATTATTGTTTAAATCTTCAAATGAACCATCTGAGTTGATATCACAAATGGTCTGATTAATAGCAGGATCATACTGGACCGGATAGATTAGTGAGGTTTTATACGTGATTTGTGCTGATCCTATCGTTTCTGATACCTGAGATGATGTCTGCACACCGATTCGGGAGACACCCATCATATCCATAGAACCAGCTGCTTCTGCATATCCGGTATTATCTTCATCTCCATCATTATTTGCAAAGATACATGATTCTCCGGTCATATTCGCTGACTGGGTGGTTCCTCCTGCTGCAACTACTTCCTTTGCTGTTATTGTCCCGCCCTGTGTTTCGTTTGTTTTATATGCAAATATCCAGTCAGTTTCAATCCCTCCTGCAAAATTGAGGTTTCGTGTCTGATTGAGCTCGCCACCGGTTGCCATCAATTCTCCCTGATATGTTTTCCATCCAGTAATCTGATCATCAGTATCCACATTGACAATAGATTCCTGCTGATATGATGTATCAATAAGAGTAATTCCGGATGCAGAACTACTGTCTGTCGATCTGATTCTTCCTTGTCCTCCTGATATTACCCGATCAACAAAAGATATCAATCCGGATACCATTGATGTATCCTTTCCTTGCGCAATCGTGACACCATCATCATTGAAATACGAAAACCCGGTCTCTACCGTTCCTTTAGCATAATCCTCCCCTGAAGCAGTATTTGGTCCGATATGTGTTGAAAATTCTAATTTGTTATTCTCATCACCCTGGGAATGCACTGCACCATGGGATGAATAAGAAATTGATGTAACCCCCATAAGAGAATTTTCTGCACGTATCTTCTCTGTCATGATCCCATGTTCACGTTCGTCTAATCCAAAGGTGCAGGATGTACCCGTTGGAGATGACTGATTAACAGAACCTGTATATGAAAGTGATTCAGTTGCCATCAGGGTTCCACCGGTACGATTACTATCATATGTCAAAATCTTTGAAGAATCGATATTATTTTCAAATCTGAGAGACTTAGTCTCTTGTAAATGCCCATTATTTGTTTTTGTTTCTTCATGATAGGATTCAGAACAACCATATAAACCAGGTACACAGTTTGAGTTATAGAGATCCGATTCTTCAATAACAGGTCCAATAGTATCAATATATGAATAGGTCGAAAGTGAAGTTGCAAATGATGAGTGAGTAAAGAAGCTAATTATTATGAGAACAAGTAGTATCTTTAAAAAAATCTGCATTTTTTCTGATAATACCCATAATCCTGCCATTATTGATATGTATGTATAGAAAAACTAGTATAAAATTGATTGCATAATTCCAATGTGTTGCTAATAAGGTAGATGAGGTTCTTATTATCGAAACATACCATTGGTATCGATATATATTATTAGTATACAGACTTGTTTTATGAATATTTATTTTTTAATTACTCATCTGGTAATTTGATTCTAATCTCGTTTTTACCATCTAACTCACAATAATAAATTTTTTAAGATTTTTTTTATCTCTGCAGATAATACATTTCTACCATATGATGAGGATAATATCTTTTTTTTGCTTCTCTGAGTCCTTCTATTCCCATATCACTCTCCCGGTTAATATATTGATATGTGTGAAAAAGTGTTTCTGCTGTTCTCTGATTAATTTCTTTATATATTCCCTCACAATCAGGCAACCCTTTTTCAAAATGAACCACCGCTGTTAATGGGTTTAATTCTTCATAAATAGCAATACCTCCGATCAATCCTTTTGTTCTGATAATTATTCCTTGTAATCCGAGTTCATGTCGATTCTGTAATGCACAAATAAGAGCTTGTTTTTCATATTTTAGAATTTCATATTTATCACATTCCCGCCATTGACACCATTTAATAAGAAATTCTAAGACTTCCTGATAATTATTATCTGTAAGATATTCTGTTTCCGGCTCACATTTTTTTCGGAATCTGTTTATCTGTTTACGAATGCTGACATATTGTTTTCCTTTCAGAAGAGCAAGATCATTTGATACATATACATAATCAAAAAAATTTCTATCTGGAAGAAAAGTAAGAAGAGGATATAGTTCCTGTATCCAGGAAAGTTGAGACGGGTCAAAAACCAGAAACGGCTTTGAATCCCCTGAATCTATCGCCAGGTGCAGTACTGCATCCAGTACTTCTGGATCCCGCGGACCAAGGGGAGCACGATATGAGGTATAATCTTTTGTACTACCTCTGATAATGAGACTATCTTTGACATAAGCAATTGAGTAGTTACCATATTCACGCCAACAAAACAAAGTATTAAATGTGTTTTCACTATGAACAATTGGATACTGACGAGTAATTGCATCAAAAAGAGGTTTGTCATCTATGGTTATAGGATAAAAGTCATTTTCAGAAAGGTTCATTGAACACCTGATTGAATCTGCATGAACATAGTGTTCTTACTTGATACAAAACCCTGACGTTCATAAAAAGGGAATGTGCCAGGTTCTGCTACCAATATGAGATGATGGCGACAGTCAGTCAAATACGATTGAATCAATATCTGTATCAGTTTTGATCCAATTCCCAGACCCTGATAAATTTCCATAACATACACGTCATGGATAAAACCTATTGAAATTCCATCTGATAAAATCCGGCCCATTCCAATTGCTATTCCATCCTTATTTACCGCCACGCAAAAAAGGTAACTACCTGATATGATATGGTGGATAATGGTATTATCTAAAGGGAAATCCCACCATCCGGCAGATTCGTAAAGCGATTGTATCTCATCACAATTCCAATGATGTACAAAAGAAAATCGAATGCATTCATTTTTTGTTTCAAGATGAAGATGAATAGTCATACAAGTATAAATTTTACATAATTAATAATTCATGATAGTCTGGAAGTTTGCAATTCTGAATATTGAGATAGTAATTATATCTGATAACCAGCAAGTTATTATTTGATACTAAGCATTAGTCCTTAATGAATAAAAAAGGAATGAATCTCATTATCACCCTTGAAATCGTTGCATTTTTTTTTATTATGCCAGTTTGTGGATCTGCACTCTTTCCCGCAGGAGAATCTACGCTTATAAAACCCCCTACAGGGACTTTGTATCATGGAGTCTTTGCACCAGAAGAATGGGCTTCTGCTGAAGATCAGGTAACAGAAAAGAGCATTCGATCTTATGAAAACGTTGTAGGAAAATCTGTTGTCTGGGCTGTTATTTCTGATATTTGGTCTAATGAACAAGAATTTCCTCATAAGCAGGCTCAATTGATACGAAATATGGGCTCTGTACCATATATACGACTGATGATTACTTCGGTCAGCCAGAATGAACAGGAACCAGTTTATACGTTGGAAAATATAAATGACGGATTATTTGATGATTCTATCAGGTCATGGGTTAGGGATGCTGCTACTTTTGGTTCTCCAATTATTATAGAATTTGGCTCTGAGGTAGATGGTCCATGGTTTCCCTGGAATGGATATTGGTATGGAAGTCTCCCAAGTCCTGAATTATTCAAGGAAGTATATAAACGGATAATCGATATTGCAGATGAAGAAGGATCTGATAATATCATCTGGGTCTACCATATCAATGCAGTCAGTATCCCAGATGAATCCTGGGATCAGTTCGTATCATATTATCCAGGTGATGAATATATTGACTGGATAGGTGTTTCGGTGTATGGTGCAAAAACTCCTATGGATGATGAAGTCTTTTCTTTCTCTGATACCATGGATAATGCGTATCAGAAACTCATTTCCATAAGTCCAAATAAACCGATTATAATCGCAGAATTTGGAACAACAAATACAAACCTTATTAATGACCAGGCATTATGGGCTGAAGATGCCTTTGTAAACCTTACAGAACATCGATGGCCAAAAGTGATTGGTTTTTCCTGGTGGAATGAACAATGGAAAAATGATGATGATGAAAGGCATAACACCAATATGAGAGTAGAAGATAATCCTGCTCTGGCAGAGGTTTTTCAGCGTTATGTCGGTTCTAATGATTTTGTATTAGGCAATCCAGAGATACGTGGTGAAAATGTTGCTAATAAAATGACACTTGATTATTCTCCAGATATAATCATTGCATCCGAATCAGATTTATGAAAACTGAAGTATCTACATCTTATCCACATATATAAATCAAACTCTTCTATTTATATAATATAGTAATGTAATAAGATTCAGGTGCAATAATCATAACATAAATACAGGATAAGGAAAATAAATACAATTTCTGCTTTTTTTACAATAATAGAGTATCTCTAATAAAATGATATTTGTTTCGCAATTCTAAAAATGATAATCTTATAGATATTCACTTTCCTCTTTCTGAATATCAAAACGTTGAGATAAGTACATATTTTATTTTCAATTAATAAGTTCACATGATTTCTGAGGGAAATTGAATATTCTATATTAGGTAATTTTGTCTGTGATGAATATTTAAATGGATTTTGTAAAAACGACTTAAAAAATTGTTCAGGCAAAATCGGTAAATATACACAAATAGGTTCCAAATACTCTATCAAGCTCTAATTCGATAAAGTTAATTAGGCAATAAACAGTTAAAACCTAATATAGTATTAAATTTTCACCGATATTATGAATAATAGTAGGTATTAGATTGAGCGCAGTAGACACCATAATTACTTTTTTAGAAATAATTTTTCACTCAATAATATCCCTCCAAATAATGTACATAATATATGATTATCAGATTTTATCAATTGTACCAACAAAATTCTTTAAATAAATTTCTATAAAATTGAATATTGATTCCATATGAGTCATAAAATAAGGCAGCCTAAAATTTAGGTATACTTATAAATAGTATAAAGATAATATACCCTCGTACAATACAAAAGGAGAATATTACAATGTATAGTTGCTCGGATAAAACAGGTGATTCCATTATTGATTTTATTAGATATCTCCTGTTATCTATCGTTGTAATTGGTGTCAGCATTCCCACTTTCGCCTGTGGTGCCTCTATCGCTGTTGAAGACGCATTTTTACAGACTGATACGCATGAATTTATGATGCATGAATTTATAACAGGAGCAATTACCGTAAGTAATCAGGGACAAAAAACAACAACTATATTTATCACTTTGAATGCATGCTCAACATCAGGCGATATAATTCCAGTCGGAACTGATACAATATCACTCCCAGTTGATGGAAGGAAACGAACAAGTATCACATTCTCTCCTCAGGAAATGGGATGCATACCTGGAGAATATATCTTTCTCGCAACTGCTTTACCCTCTGATGCAGTAGATAAAAGTGCTGAAGGAGACTTGGCATTTTTCAATCAAAGAGAAATTTTTAATATAATCTGAAAAATTTCGGATTTCACTCTTCTACATTCATATTTGTTAAAATAAGTAAATTAATTGATATATTATATTAGTGCCATGAATATAGTATTAATGTATTTTCTAAATCCTATACAATTTATTCCGATTTTAATGACAGAAAAAAGCATTGCAAAATATAAAAAATAAATAACATATATTGATTTCTAATATATTTATTACTGAGAGTATCAGAATTTTTGAGATAATAAAATAATAATCTGATTTCTATCTATTTCATAGGGATAGAGCTGAATGTGTCTTTAAAAATATAAGAGTTTCACAATGCACTTGCCTATTGGAAAAAGTATCAACATAGTAGTTCATCTTCTCTCAAAGAATCTATAGAGAAATGGTTTTCCTGTAAATTTGTTAGGTGTTTTCGCTCATCCTTTTTTGATCCAGGGGCATATAAGGTCGCACTCATTCGTTTTTGACCCCCCTTTATAAGTC
>CAYRYR010000007.1:9394-53574 GCA_964428385.1 uncultured Methanoregulaceae archaeon | reverse complement strand
TAAATACCGGGATGAGTCGCAGACCAAGTGCCAGGACTGCGCTGAAAATAATAATCGATATTCCGCTTATTTTCCAAATAGTATCTCGAATCTTTTTTTCTGACATTATTGTACCCGTATTGGTTGATATGTGTGTCTTTTATATATCACGTGTTTCGTTTTGTATTTTTGTATGATGTCTTTTCGCGTAATCTGTTATCGCATCTGTAACCGCTGATCGAAGTTCGTTACAAAACCGTTCGTACGTAAATTTCTGTACCTGTTGTATGCAGGCATTATACCAGATTTCAGGGTGGGCATCAATGTAGTGTACTGCTGAGCAGATCTCAATGATGGATGGGCCGATCAGGATGCCGGTTAGCCCGTCTGCTATCGTTTCAAGATATCCTCCTTCTTTTGTCGCAACAACTGGTTTTCCAGAGGCCATAGCCTCTATCGGAGTTATCCCAAAGTCTTCATCAATAGCGGTTGTAATGAATCCATTACAATGTGCGTACAGATCACAGAGTTTCTTTTCACTAACTGCACCAATAAAGTTTACATTTGACGGGGCTTTTTTTATATCTAGTACGTAATCAGGATACACAGGTCCCGCAACAATAAGTTTTTTATCAGGCATCTGTCTAAAAGCCTCGATTTGCAGTTCAATCCGTTTCCATTTATCAATTCTTCCGACAGATAGCCAGTATCCCTTTGGATCTGCAGTATAGTATGCTGAAAGATGAAGTGACGGATAAATAACCCTGGCATCTTTTTGATAATATTTTTGGATTCGGTTTCGGGTATTATGTGAAATACATGCAATATTGTGAACATGGTGTTTTACAAACCTCTGGTCAAACATCCTGACCAGTGGCAGTACAATTTGATATACAATACTTTTCATATAGGGTTGACTATCGAGAAAAATATAGTACATATCATACAGTGCACGACGTGGCGTATTGAAGTAATACAGATGTGGACAGTCATGAATGAGATATCGTGATGCCATGTCATCATTACACACAATGAAGTCAAAATCTAAAGAAAGACGGCGAAACAGATTTTTCCCCCATAATTGTCGATATGGTTCTGCTGGAAGGTTGAGATCAAGTGAAGAGAACTGGACGGTTTCATCAGGATCATAGATTTTGACAACAGCAGGATCATATGTCGGACAAATAATTATTGCGTGAAGAGCCCGTGCTACATCTATGAGTAATCGTTGTGCTCCACCAAGTACAGTAAAGTCCTCACAGGAGAGGATGGCAATCTTGATTGTGTCGATGTTTATTGAGGTCTCTTCAGTTTTTTTCTCTTTCGTCAAATAAAATTCTCCATGAGGATTAAAGTTACGTATGAACAGGGAATTTCAGGACATGCAATAAATAAAACCAGGTCACCGATTATCTGGTTATGAGATATGATTGTTAGATATCATCTCTAAAAAGGAGATCCATCTTTTCAGTTCAATTTCATATCTGTTTATTGTTGTGTTCAACGGATATCTGTTTCATACAGGATTACGTGGATTACAAGAGTATTTCCATCCATTTTTCCCTAATGGTCTCCCATTGCATTGATTTAGGGGCCTTATATTGTTTTGGTTTTTTATACCGTGCTGATATGATTGCTCTTGTCAGAGAATCAGAATCCTCTGGTTTTACAAAGGTTGTCCCGTCATATATGGCGAGACTCTCTTGTAAACCTCCTACTTCTGATGCGATAATAGGAAGGCCATACGAAATACCAATATGGGCGATTCCACTCTGTGAAGCTCGTGTATAGGGAAGTACGAGAGCATCAGCTGCTGAGAAAAAGATTGGGATTTCATCGTCACTCACATACCTGTTGATCAGTGTGATATGTTCTGCTGTCACAGATTCTTCCAGATGAATATAGAGATTAGGTTCGTCCCAGACTTCTCCGACAATAAGAAGGTGCATTGTATTTCTGACTGATTCAGGCAGATTCTCAAATGCTTCAATAAGATATGAGACTCCTTTATATTGCCGTATGAGTCCAAAAAAGAGGAGAATATATGGTTCACAAATACCGAGCTTCTCCCGCATGACGGTTTTTTCATATGTGGGGTACTGGTCATACAAACCATGGGGAATGATGGTGATACGATCTTTTGAAATAGCATAGTGTTGTGCAATACCATTCCGGTCATGATCCGAATGGACAATATACCCTTTTGCCTGTTTTCTGATGATTCGCCCTGTTATCATGGCATAGATGCGCAGGGGAGCAATTGCATATTCGAGTGGATCCACAATCTCATGAAATTCAATAAAATATTTTTTTTTCCCTTGAAGAAGTATGACAAGGGCAAAATACATATGGGCAACACTTGATGTCCACCATTCAAGGATAATAACATCTGCTTTTTTGAGTTGCTGTAACCCACGAATCCAGGTTACTGGATTGTACCAGTCAAGGATCTCCCTAATATGAACTGTGGGAAGATATGAGAGTGTTGCAAGATCTTTACCAACTCGTTCAGATCCGGGAAACAGTTTTTTGGGAATCATATGCCGGAAAAGAAGGGCAGTAACTGATGTATGAGCAGATAATGTATTTGCGAGACGAATGGTATAATAACTAATACCTGAAAGGAAACGGGTAGACGGACCGACAATAACGATCTTTGGAACTGCTGAGTTGCGTATCACATGATTCTCCTGTTATTCAACGGTGACACTCTTTGCAAGGTTTCTTGGTTTATCAATATCACGCCCGAGGGCATCTGCAGTATAATATGCCAGAAACTGCAAGAGGACGGTCACATTTAGCACATGCTGCCAGATATGGGCATGGGGGAGTGGTATCATGACATCAACAATATCAGAGAGTTCGGTATCATCTTCCTCACCAAAAGCGATAACCGGAGTATTACGTGCTTTCATCTCTTTGATATTAGAGATCATAACCCCATATGTCGGCCCTGGCAGGCAGACAGCTACTATAGGGGTATCTGGTCCGAGGAGCGCGAATGGCCCGTGTTTGAGTTCTCCTGCAGCATAGGCCTCGGCATGGATGTATGAGATCTCTTTCATCTTGAGTGCTCCCTCCATCATGACCGGATACATCACCCCTCTGCCAACATAGAACATATGCTCAGAACCCTTGCACAGATTCACGGCATCATGTAAGGGAATGAGAGAGACGATATCCATCAGATGACTGGTCCTGCTCAGTATCTCATCAAACTGTCCTTTGCTGATGATATTTATCATCTGCATGAGGATACCCGTCTGTGCGATAAATGATTTTGTTGCGGCAACGCTTATCTCTGGTCCTGCATGCATCAGGCAGGTATGCTCTGCAATACGGGTAATTGAGCTGTTCAAAACATTGGTAATCGCTACTGTTGTATGATTATGACACTGCCCTTTCTGTATTGCAGCAAGAGTATCTGCGGTTTCTCCTGACTGGGAGATGCCGATAATAACATCTGAAAGTGGGGTTTTAGCGTATTTAAATTCTGATCCGAGTTCCACACGAACCGGCACTGCACACGCATCCTCAAGGAGATATTTAAATATCAGACCTGCATGATATGAACTGCCACATGCAACAACGGTAAAAGAGCGAGCCTTAAAAATTGATTCTGGGAGGGTTTCAGAAGAGAGAGATCGTATAGCCGCTGCAATAACTTCTGGTTCTTCATAGATCTCTTTTACCATGAAGTGTGGAAATCCGCCTTTTTTGACCTGTTCTGGGGAGAGGTCAACCAGCTCTATGGTTCGAACCACCTCAGTACCATCTGAATAGATCTCATAAGAATCAGGGGTGATAACTGCAATATCTCCGTCATCAAGGAAGATAAAGCGATTTGTAAACCCTATCATAGGAGTAATATCTGATCCTGCAAATAATTCCCCGTCTCCGATGCCGAGAGCTAGTGGACTCCGGTACCGTGCCGCCACCACCTGTTCATTTCTGGTATGGATTGCCAGAATGGCAAAGGATCCAGAAAGAAGCGGAATTACCTGCTTCATTGCAGATATCAGATCTCCTTTGTATACCTCTTCAAGGAGATGGGCTATCACCTCACTATCGGTATCTGATTTAAAAATATGGCCCCTGCTGATGAGTTCATGTTTAAGGGAAGAAAAATTTTCTATGATACCATTATGGACAATTGCAATAGTGTTTGTGCAGTCAGTATGAGGATGTGCATTGGCATCTGATGGCTGTCCATGGGTTGCCCACCTGGTGTGTCCGATACCATAGGTTCCTATACAGAGTTCAGATGATGGTTCATATCCTGATATTCTGCCACACGCCTTATGGATCTGAAACCCATTGCCCCCGGCTGCAATACCAAAGGAATCATATCCCCGGTATTCCAGTTTTTTTAGTCCGTCTGCCAGGATTGGTGCTGCCTTTCGAAATCCTGTGTACCCAACAATTCCACACACGTTCAGATCACCAGGCCACGATCAGGGATGATGCGGGATGAGAGAATAATTCTCCCGCCCTCAATAGTGGAACCATTTCCGATGATACTATTCTCAAACATCACATAAGGTCCGGAAAAGACACCATCGCCCATAATTACTCCGAATGAAGTTATCCTAGGGTGTTCATCTATGATAAGTGTCCCGGATCGGGGAGATACTATCGTATTATCAAGGAGTGTACATCCTTCTCCAATAACAGCACAGGATAGTTGCGAATGTGACCCGATATGACAGTCATTCATGATAAGTGAGGTTGTAAGGGAGGTATAAGGTTCGATTACGGTTCGTGTCCCTACACTGCATTCAGGCCCGATAGAGCAATGCGAACCGATATCTGTATAATCGCCTAATACAACGGGTCCAATGATATGGGCAAAGGGCCCTATCCGGGATCCGGTTCCAATAAAAACCGGCCCTTCAATAATAGCATGAGAACTGATAATTCCCTCTTTTTTTGGCTGAATGCCTGTTAATAACGTTGTATTCAGGGTAATAAGTCCCCATGGATAGATGGCATCCTGCCAGTTTGTTGCCTCAATTGCGTGGATGTGGGTTTTATTCTCTATCCGTGCCATCACTTCTTCTGTTAACGTCTTGTATCTGATATTGTGTATCATCTCTTCTCTGAAGTGATAGATACCACAGCTGACGGTGAGACGATCTGCACTTGCCGGTTTTTCTACGATGTGGGTTATTCGTCCCTGATGGATGGTTACAACTCCAAAGTTAGAGGGATCTGTATGCTCCTTAATAAGCATTGCATCAGGTTTCGCATTCATAATGGAACGCACCGAATCCTCATCTATGTAATTATCACCAGGTAAAACGAGAAAATCTCCGGTAATGAGATCCTTTGCACAGGCAAGTGCATGAGCAGTTCCAAGGGGCTTTTCCTGGACAACAATTCGGATGCCGGTATTTAGTTCATTCAGATACCTGATAACCTGTTCACGCCGGTACCCGACCACCACAATGATATCACGGATACCAGCCCTGATAAGTGACTGGATGACATGTCCGATAATAGGACGGTTTGCAAGGGGAATGAGAACCTTTGGCCGGCTGTGAGTGAGTGGACGTAGTCGTTTTCCTTCTCCTCCGGCAAGAATGACAGCCTGCATGTTATCTCCTGATAATGGTGTTGTTATGTATTATTCCATCGATGTAGCTATGAGGGGCAAATGCGCAATCATTTCCTATAACTGTTCCGACATTAACAGAACAGTTTATTCCGAAAAGTACATTATCTCCTATGATTGCTCCGAATTTACGGAGTCGTGTGTCAGTTCCGGCCACATGTATGGTCTTTTTATCGTGGCGGAGATTTGCAATCTTTGTCCCTGCTCCAAGATTACATTTACTTCCAATAATGCTGTCTCCGACATAGTTAAAGTGCGGAATATTAGTGTTATTCATAATGATTGAGTTTTTAATCTCAGTAGCATGACCAATATGACATGCATCACCAATGGAAGTAGATCCTCTGATATATGCATGGGGGCCGATTTTGCTATTTTTTCCGATGATACACGGACCTTCTATATACGTTCCTGATTTTAGTACTGTTCCGTCTCCTACAGAAACAGATCCTGAAATGACGACCCCGGGCTCGATAATGGCACCCTCCTGTTTTGGTGTGATTAGAGAGAGCAGAGTTTCATTTGCCAAGAGAAGATCCCAGGGATTTCCCATGTCACACCAGTATGAGAGCAGGTGCGAACGAAGTATTCCTTCACTGATGTATCGGTTGAGTGCGTCGGTGAGTTCAATCTCACCCCGGGATGAGGGGACAATCTCCTGTAACAGGGTAAAAATATCAGTATCAAGAAGATACATCCCGGCATTTATGAGATTGCTATCAGTTTTTTTGGATTTTTCATCAAGTGAACTGATTATTCCATCATGAAGTGTTACAACCCCGTAATCCTCAGGGTGATCTGATGAATACACTGCCATGCATGGAGCTTCACAGGACAGTAAGGCACTAACATCTTCTTTCTTCAGAAGCATATCCCCATTGAGAAGCAGAAACCGTCCTTTCATGTTGGATTCTGCAGCACGTACAGCATCTCCGGTGCCCAGCTGTTCTTTCTGCCGTACGTATGTTATTCTGACCCCAAGGTCAGATCCATCCTTAAAGTGATTTCTGACTGCCTCTTCGTGATATCCGACAACAAGGATTATTGATACTATACCTGCATCTCTTACAACCCTGATAAGATGTTCCATCATCGGGAGTGTTGCAACCGGAAGCATCACCTTTGGCCTGGTTCCGGTTAGAGGACGCATCCTTTTACCTTCACCTGCCGCAAGAATCAGACATGATACCATTGTGGATTCACCGTTTTCTTCTGGCCTGCAGGATAAGATCCCGGCCTTTTTGCATCATGATCTTTGCACTGTCAGATGTAGTTCCTTCTGCAGTAATCCTGATTTTTGGTTCAGTTCCGCTTGCCCGGATGAGACACCAACCATCTTCTTCTTCAATGCGAAGGCCATCAGTCGGATTCGTAGCGCCTAATGCATACAGTATCTCTGAACTATCTGAAAGTGCAATCGATTCTCTGATGATGAAGTACGGTATAAAAGCATCAATCTCTTCTGCAATATTCCATTCTCCTGCCATTTCACAGAAGAGTGCGGCCGCATACGGACCATCCGGACAGTATGACAATGTAGGAAATATCCAGGCACCTGAGGGTTCTCCACCAAAATCCCCCCATCTGACCAGTTGTTCTGAGACATATGCATCTCCGACCGGTGTCCGTTTCACCTCGGCAACCTCTTCAATGGCCATAGAGGCATCATAGGTGGTCACGATTTTTTTTGCATCAAGATATCTGCCAAAGAGTATCAGGAGGTGATCACCACTGATATATCTGCCCTTCTCGTCAAATGCCATGAACCTATCTGCATCACCATCATGGATAAGGGCACAACGAGAACCTGTTTTTTTGATAAGTGATGGAATATAGGGGAGATGTTTCTCCAGTGGTTCAGAGGGTCGGTTAAACATTCCTGACGGTTCAGCGTTGAGAGCTATGACATGTGCACCTGCATCAGAGAGCATGGTTGGTGTTATTGCACATCCTGCACCATTTCCACAGTCGATAATGACCTTTAAACCCTCTGGTATGGATAAATTACTGAGTATTGCCTCTTTATGGGGTGTAATGGCATCGTATGAAAAAGAAGTTCCCTGGTGGTTATATGCACTCCATGATGGCGAATGTATAGTCTCTTCAATGAGTAACTGCTGGTCAGGGGAAAAAGCAGATCCATTTGGATTAAAAAGTTTTATTCCGTTATATTCTTCAGGATTGTGGGATGCAGTGACCATACATCCATAGTCATGAGCTCTGGTACAATAGGCAACTGAGGGAGTAGGTGCAATACCAGTATCATATGTTCTGGCACCACCCCCCATGATACCCGCGATAAGGCTCTGTATCATGGCAGGTCCGGTTGTCCGCGTATCTCTTCCTACAAGGATTTTGTCTGCAGATTGTGCAATAACGGCCCCCAGGGTGAGTGCCGTATCAAGGAGGGTTTTATCATATAGTCTCCTTATTCCTGATGAGCCGAACAGCATGATGGTATACTATGATCTTGTAACGTATTATGATCTCCCGTATGGGCAAAAATGCTCACAATGAAGCGTACTGCTAACCCCTGAAGATGATGGGCCAATAAACAGGATCTCTGTATCTGATTCTGGTATGAAGGCATCACCGACCCGTTCTCCTTCTTCTCCCAACAGGCCGTCTCCACTTACCAGGATTAGGTCTGCGGCTTTAATGTCGTCAGTTATCTGGTTTTGAAATGATTGTCGGATGCAGGACAATGTCCCGGCACAGTACAGGGTTTTATCACCAATTTTCTGTTGCAACTCCCTGATACAGATCTCATGATATTCCGGAGAGCATGCATGAAGTTTTCTTGAGATACAGAGGAAGCCGGTGAGGACATTGATGATTGCTGCTGCTGCTGATTGTTGTGGCCGCTTTGTGAGCGGGGCGGTGAACATAAATGAAGGTTTTGTAGTTGCGTGAGTTGGAACATCTGTGACGAAATCAGCGGTTCGACCGCCAAAAGATGCCTGCATGAGAATTCCGTTTTCATACACACACAGGTTGGTATCGTTTTTTGTTGTCAGGGTGACTGCATTATGTTCATATCCACACCCTTCTATCATTACTTCAACTTGTAATACTGCCTTTTTTAGTATATTCATTCGATTCCTCCATTTTTCTTGTTATCAAGTAAAACTGCCCGGCAGGGTGATCCATCTCCGTCTGTCAGAAGCAGGGGGAGAGCAAGAAGGATATAGGAGCCTGCGGTAACCTGTGAGAGGTCAAGGTTCTCTATTATTGGGATTCCGGCCAGAAAGAGTCTCCTGTGCACAGTTCCGTCTCCATGAAATGGCTCAATTGAGGGAGTATCTATCCCAAGACAACAGATCCCGGATTTGACAAGATAATCGGCAGCTTCAGGTGATAATCCCGGATATGATGGATCAAATGTCTCGCCATCATATCCGGTTTTGATAATAAGCCGTTTATCGTTTGATTCAAGGTTGGAGATATCTTTTGGTGAGATAACACTCCCGCATTCCCTAATATCCAGTACTCTGCAGGGTCCGCACATCACATTTATTGCTATCTGGTCAATTGGGGTTCCGTTTTTTATATAATGAGCAGGAGCATCAATATGAGTTCCGGTATGTGAACAGATGGACATTTGTGTAATCTGAAAATCCCCACTATCCAGGAGAGAGAAGACTGGTTTTGTATCTCCCGGGTAAAAGGGCATTCCATTCTGTAACGGACGGGTTATATCATAGATCATTACTTATCTTTCCAGCCTTCTTCTCCAATAAGGGGAACAAACCTGACAGCCCCGTACATGGTTTTGTACAGGTTTCCCCCTTCTTTTTTTATCAGGAGAAGCTCCTGAATATATCTATCCCCGACGGGAATTACAAGACGACCATTGTCATCCAACTGATCAATGAGGGACTTTGGAATGGAGGGGGCTGATGCAGTGACGATTATCCCCTGGTATGGTGCACCAGGCTCATATCCTGTTGTCCCATCGCTGATGATAAGGTTGATTTTAAAAATGCCGGCACGTTTCAGGTTTTCTTTTGCAATCTCCATAACCTCTGGTTTTCGCTCAATGCTGATGACGTTCACCCCCATTGCTGCGAGAACTGCGGCCTGGTATCCGGATCCGGTACCTATCTCAAGGACCGTGTCGCCCTCCTTTAATTCCAGAAGAGCGGTCATCTGAGCTACGATGTATGGCTGGGATATTGTCTGGTCAAACCCGATTGGCAGTGGCCGGTCTTCATATGCCAGGTGAACGAGATCTGGTGGCACAAAGAGGTGTCTTGGAACCGCAAGCATTGCAGCAAGAACCAATGGATCAGAGATACCCCTGTTTTTTATCTGATATTGTACCATCAGATTTCGCTCATTCCACATCGCCTGTTCCTCCCGCATATAAGTACTAAAATCCTGATTTATCAGCAGCATCTATTGCAGTATCAATCTGTTGCTGCAGTGCAGGGGGAAGTCCCTCGACTTTTACATCGAGAAATCCTCTGATGATGGTTGCAGTCGCGAGTTCTTCAGAGAGACCCCTTGCCATCAGGTACTCTATTTCATCTTTTGCAATTTTACCTACTGCAGCCTCATGTGAGAGTTCTGTGTCAACGACTTCCCCCCGGATCTCAGGGATGGCATGGATGATACCGTCTTTGAGAATTAATCCCTTACATTCGATGTGTGCTTTTGTACCTTTGACCCTGCCATCGACCCGGCCCCTTGAGATGATGGTTCCTCCGGTTGTAATTGCACGGGTCTGGAGTTCAGCACTGGCTCCGGGAGCATTCAGGGTTGCAACAGATCCCAGATCCATATATGATCCCGGTGTTCCAACAACAATGCTTGAGAATCGAACGACTGCGTTTTTCCCATTCAGATGAGCTATCGGAGACATCTGTATCCTTCGGACCGGTTGCATACAGACATAATTAGAGAGAAATATTCCATCTTCTTCAATGATAGTTGCGCTCCTTGGATAGACTGCAATCTTGTCACCCCAGTTATGGATCATGGTTGAGGTAACCCGTGCTCCTTTTCCGATATAGATCTCGGTAACACCTATATGCGCACCGCTTTTTCTTGCCGAAGCACTTGTACAGCCGGATATCACATGAAGTTCTGCACCCTCTTCTGCAATGATGATGTTATGCACATGCTGGACCGGAGAATCAGACAGTAAGAGACAGGCCTGGATGGGATAGATGGTTTTACTCCCTTTTTTGGCGATGATGACAAATCCCTTAGGGTCTTTTTGGTTTGCAACATATCTGGTAAATTTATCTTTATTTTTGTCAACAGCACGCCAGATGAAATCAGAAACCCATGGATGCGTTAAAAGAGCCTCCGAATAACTGAGTACCTCCACTCCCTTGCATTCTGAGGCTATCTGGCATATTTCCTGGTCTTTCTGAAAGAAACTGCCTGACCTGTTCTTCATATCTATCTCTAGACCGGTCAGTTCGAGTTTTTTGCGGTCTTCCTGATTTAAATCATTCATCTGTTGTATTGTGTCAGACATATCTTCCTCTGGGCAGAGTTCTATAGGGGGTTACTATCTTCGTAGTCATAATCCACTGCAGGCATATAGGTAATGGGTAACCTTTTCGGAGCCACGCCTTACATTCAATTGTGATTCAGATGCATGTATCTTAAAACCGGCTCTGTTTCACATTGGCGCATTAAGAACGCTATGTTGTGCATTATACACCCGTATGGTTGATTGTAACGCACGGCATACTTATTTTAAATTTTTTCGTCCTGAAACCGGATGATTCCATGAAAAACTCATGTAAGCACCACATTGATAAACGCATGTTTTCCTGAAGGGTTTGTTAGTATGTATTGTATAGGTTTGAATTATATTATCCATGTGTTGGTGTACAACGCCTTATTCCAGATATGATTGAATATCAGCAATTGAGTTTATGAGTGCGTAGGGAATAATTCCAGATTTTGCTACCATATCCGGATTAAATTTCCCGGTTTTTACAAGAAATCCACGAATACCTGCAGCCTGTGCGCCTCCAATATCTGAGTGAATGTCATCACCTATCATGATGCATTCATCGAACGAACAATCCATTGCATGGCATGCCAGTGCAAAAAATTCTTGTGATGGTTTTCCAAGGACCCGTGCAGAAGTTCCGGTTGCGTATTCTATGGCGGCAATGAAAGGTCCGGCGGCAAGAGTCAGACCATCTGCATCCATCCAGTACCGGTCACGCTCGAGAGCTATGAGTTCTGCACCTTTCAGAACCTGACGAAATACAGTTTTCATCGACTGGTACGTAAAATTTTCTCCTGCATCACCAATGATAGTAACTGTAACATTATCGTCGCTGATGATAATGCCTTCATCGGTAAAATCCTCTGTAACATCTCCGGTTACCAAAAGAGAGCACTGGTCAATTCCCTGTTGTTTCATATAAGCAATTGCAGCGACAGACGGGGTGATGATATATTCAGGAGTGACTATGATATCATACGAAGCAAGTCTCTTTGCAATTGTTTTCCTGCTCTTTCTGGTGCTATTCGAGATAAACCGAAAGTCAATAGAATGGTTTTTTAGATAGGAGATGGTCTCCTTTGCTCCTGGTATGGGGGTATCAGCAACTGAGATGACACCATCGATATCAATGAGACAGCCCCGGATTGTCATGCGTACTCCTTAGAGGGTATACCTGAAAAATTTCACCAGACAATGCAGAGAAGAATACAAAATATTAAGAGTGCATACACCCTATAAAGTAAGGCAACGTGCATCGATGGTCTAGTGGTATGACTTTGGCCTTCCAAGCCAATAGCCCGGGTTCAATTCCCGGTCGGTGCATCCTATTTTTCTTTAGTATCTGCTTGATAACTCTAGTGAATCAGCTGATTATTGCCTTGTAGCAATGGTGAATTCATGTTTGCTGAAACATTCTATTAGGATAGTTAGTCGGTTAATTATCATCGGGGATAATTTTCCAATGGTAACCTTCTTTTTTGAATGAGTAATTCAACAGATGGAATGGAGGGCAGTAATGACAGGTGTATCACATTACCCTGTCGCTCCCTCTCCATAGGTAAGTCCAAATACCGTATCTGTCAACCACTTTTTGAACGAATCATTGTCCCTGAACTGCTTGAAGAGCTCCGTGTCATCCTTCAGCACATCCGTCATCACCCGTGCCAGGGCCTTGTCGTGCTCAATGCGTGCATTCTGTTTGTCAGAGTTCTTTTTAGCGTTCTGGTAGGCAGTATCGGCGGCAACGCGGGTTGGGATATCTTCAGTTATCAGCTTATGCACCCGGTCGGCATAGGTCCAGGGGATGTTGCCGAACTGGTCATTAAAGGTCAGAAGGATGTTTGAGAGCCTGTCTATCTCCGGTTCTGCCTTCCGGCCACTACCCACTGTAGGCACCGATCCTATCTCAGCGTCCTCGTCGGCAAGTTGGATCCTGCTCGCCGCCTGTTTTTCGGCCCGGTAACTGTCCATGTCGATGGTGTCAAGGATGCCTTTTGAGAGGTCTTCCTCTACTGGTGCAGGGAGCCTCGGTATCAGGAAGTTGAGGAAGATAGATAGTTTCTCCCATTCAGCCTTCGTGTATGGCAGAATCGATGCCAGAAATCCATATGTTCGTGTGAATGCTTTCGCCTTTCCCTTAAAGTCTACCTGGCCGTCCTCGTCAAGGTCTTCCCGGTACAGAGCCACACTAGCATCGAGGATCGGATCAAGTTTCTCGCGGTCAGCACCATGCAGGTACAATGTGACGAGCGTTTCAATATCAGCATCAACATAGACCTGATAGCTATCGAGTGTGCTCTTTAGATCATGGAGCTTATTTGGATCGGTTTCTTCGCTGAGGATCGTTGTGCGGTAGTAGTCTGAGAACGCCTCACGGATGATATCGGTATCGTTCATGAAATCTAGCACAAAGACATCGTGCTTCTTTGGATGGGCACGATTGAGGCGGGAGAGTGTCTGCACCGCTTTGATACCTGAGAGGATCTTGTCGACATACATCGTGTGCATGAGCGGTTCGTCATACCCGGTCTGGAACTTATCGGCACAGATAAGGAAGCGGTATGGATCGTTTTGGATCTCATCTGCTATCTTGCCTGATGGAAATCCATTCAGTGAAGCTTCGGTGACCGGCTTTCCGCCGTACTCGTGTTCACCCGAGAACGCAACAATAGCCTTGTATGGGCTCTTTTGCTCTTTTAGGTAATCACTGATTGCATGGAAGTACTGGATCGCCCGCTCAATACCGCTTGTCACTACCATCGCCCGTGCCTGGTCATCGATCTTCTTTAGTGCAAGTACCTGCTCATGGAAATGATCCACCATTATTTCGGCTTTGATCCGGATTGCGTGGTCATGGCTTTCTACGTACCTGCGGAGTTTTTTCCGTGCTTTCTTGGTGTCGTACTCAGGATAACCTTCCACTTGATCACGAGCGGTATCGAGATAACATGAACTGCCACACTGACGAGGTGGAGTAATAATTTCTTTAAAAATCTCTTCAGTTACGAATGGGAATTAACAAAAAGCCCTGCAGGTGCGTATCAGTGGCATCCAAAGGGTGGCGCAGGAGCAGGTACGGTTCCGGATCCCCATGACCAGACGAAGAGTCATGCTCCCGGGATGCTGACCACCGACCTTGCCCTGAGGTTCGATCCCGTGTATGAAAAGATCTCAAGACTTTTCTACGAGAATCCGGATCTGCTTGCAGATGCGTTCGCACGGGCATGGTTTAAGCTGACACACCGTGATATGGGCCCACGTGCACGGTATCTCGGCCCGGAAGTTCCTGCCGAGGATCTTATCTGGCAGGATCCCATTCCTGCCGTTAATCATCCGCTGGTTGATAGAGAAGACATTGCATCCCTTAAAAGCAGGATTCTCGCATCCGGACTCTCCATATCCCGGCTGGTGAAGACCGCCTGGGCGTCTGCGTCCACGTTCCGTCACTCTGATAAGCGTGGTGGTGCAAATGGTGCACGAATTTGTCTCGCCCCGCAGAAGGACTGGGAAGTCAACGAACCTGCAGAACTGGCAAAAGTGCTCCTGGTTCTCGAAGATATTTGGGACGAGTTCAACAGCATGGCCTTCGGTGGTAAAGTCGTCTCACGTGCTGACCTGATCGTCCTTGCCGGTTGTGCAGGCATCGAGCAGGCTGCGAAGAGAGCGGGTCACGATGTAGTGGTTCCCTTTACGCCCGGACGCATGGATGCCCTGCAGGAGCAGACCGATGTGGTATCCTTAGCAGTGCTCGAACTGTTGGCGGATGGTTTTCGCAACTATCAAAAAGGCTGCCCCTCCATTTCTACAGAGGCGTTACTGGTTGATAGGGCACAATTACTGACGCTTACCGCTCCGGAGATGACTGTGCTCATTGGAGGTATGCAGGTGCTTGATACCAACTTCGGTAAGATCAGGCATGGTGTCTTTACGAAAAATCCTGAAACCCTGACCAACGACTTTTTCATAAACCTGCTTGACATGGGAACGGAGTGGATACCGGTATCGGACGAGAAGGATCTATTTGAAGGGCAGGATGGCAGGACCGGTGAAGTGAAGTGGATCGGTACACGTGTTGATCTTATTTTTGGTTCGAATGCACAGCTCCGGGCCCTGGTCAAGGTGTACGCATGCTCTGATGCCAGGGAGAAGTTTGTACAGGATTTCGTGGCTGCTTGGAGCAAGGTGATGAACCTTGACCGGTTCGACCTTGCAGTCTGAAGCGGAAGTAGTTACGAGGGCAGAGAATTGGGATTTATCAATCTGATCGCCTGAATACGCGGGTTAAGATTAGGTCACAGAGAGCAACGGGCTGATGTGGGATAATCCCTGTTTTCTTTTCGATACATCACCATTGGTTTATACTCTGCGTTCTCAGACGCTGCTTTGCATCGTGGAGAGATGTAGTGAGTATACGATTTATCAGGGTTTTTGAATGACAGGAGATTCTGATTGGTTTTACATATCACGTAAACGGAGCCACATTCTATGTGCATATGGCTTAATTGAAGGTATAGTTTGAGTTTCTTATGACACCTATTACTGATGTTTAATGATAAAAAATGTGAATAGTTATTTCCGATTTAACTGTGTATTGATAAGAATTAATGATTATAAACACCTTCATTAGGTTCTTAATAGAGATACCTATGTGATATACAATCTAATAAGCCGACTTGAAAATAATTTATTCTTATGTATACGTGTTTCTAGGGAGGAATTCTTATGAATATATTTCAGATACTCAAAACCCATGCATACTTTTTTTGTAAAAGAATTATATATGGAGGGCGATATATCCTTATTGATTACCCTGTATATCCGAAACCACATTGGGGAAAATGTCACCTGATTCTTGATAGGATTATTTCATTCAATAAAGATGCTTATCTCTCACTTCTCCAATCCTTTATCCCATTATGTGATGATTTGAGTCACTCTCCAGCTTGGAAAATCCCCAAAAATCACTATTTTGGAGGGTTGGATGCAGTGGTATTGTATGGTTTAATCTCAACCGTTAAACCAGAAAAATATGTTGAGATAGGCAGCGGTTTCTCTACTGCATTCGCTGCCTCTGCCAAAAAGGATCATTCTCCTGATACACAAATAATATGCATTGATCCACATCCCCGGGCAGACATTCAACCTTATTGTGATTTATTTGTTAATGAAAGACTTGAAGATATGGATCTTTCTTTTTTTTCAACCCTTCAAAACGGAGATATATTATTTATCGATAATTCCCACCGGGTTTTCACAAATTCCGATGTCACTACCCTTTTCTTTGATGTTTTCCCCTATTTACATGAAGGTGTATTCATTGAAATGCATGATATTTGTTTACCACAGGATTACCCTGAAGAATGGAATAACAGGTTTTATTCAGAACAATATCTTATTGGGGCTTATATCCTGGGAGGGTACAAGGGGATGGAAATTGTGATGCCTAACGCTTATATGATTCAAAATAATCTGATTCCAGAAGGAATAAAAAAATTTGGATTACATGGGGTTTCTTTCTGGTTCAGAAAAACAAAATCCGACGATTTCACTTACAACATGAGTTAAGGAGATCGGGTAGACTACCTACAAACAAGATTTTCGTGTTCTCTGAATAATCGTCCTTTTTGAATAGACCTTGAAACTTGTTTTTCGTAGTAAATTTGAAATATGAGGTTTTCTATGCGAATCTAATGAACACTATCAAAAAATGATGATTGCATTTGGTATGACAGACCTGTTCACCGCCCGCCGATTTTTTAAAGAGTAGTGTACATTAATCCATAATTCAGGTTGGATGTCTCGGCTTATATGTCAGGGTTTCCCAGGGATTACGGCAGGGAAACAGACATCCTGCTCCGGGGGATCCGCGGAAGCAGTATTACAAATACCTATCAGACCGATGTTGACATCAGTTCAAATTTTCCGTTCCTGTACACCCACCTGTCCATCGCCGGGCTTACTGCATTCTTATCATCAAACACCTTCGGTCCGGTCACTCCGTAATACCTGATAGTATTGAGACCTTCCTGAAGTGACTGTGCAGAAACGGTGTCAGTATTCGGTCCCAGCTGAATTGCATCATAAATTATAATCATGGCATCATACCCGTACCCTGCGTAACCTTCAGATGGATTCTGACTGTATTTTTCCTGGTAGGCCTCTAGAAACCGGTCAGTATGGGCCCCTGGTACCAGGGAAGTACTGGCTGAAATGGTGCAGATTGAAAATTTTGAGAGACTATCTGTTGCATTACTCTCCAAATCCCTCATCCCGCCTGCTTCAGTGAGTACCACCTGACCTCGATATCCGGCATCGTCCAGGTTTTTAAGGATGTCTTCTACTCGTGAATCATAGACTCCCACGACAACAGTATCAGGCCCGCCATCAAGTATTTTTTGAATCAATGCACCAAAATCAGTATCAGGAAAGACTGGTTCAGTTCCGGTAATATGCACCGTCCCATTTGCCAGGTCTGATAGTATCTCATCACGCAGAGATCTCCCATAATCAGTATCGATATACACAATTGCAACCCGTTCGGCGGTATAGGACACCCAGTCAGATACAAACCTGCCAAGATAGAAGACCGGGGCATTTAACTGGTAAAAAGCCGGAGAAATCCCAGACAATGCCATTCCATTGGCATGGGGAGCAACAAGGATTGTCTCTCTGAAATTTTTCGTTGTTTCTGCCAACGGCAGGGTTACATCTGTTGCAAACGACCCGATGACAACCGGAACCCCGGATGTTTGCATCTCCTTAAAATGCATAAGGGCGGTATTCACATCCCCGGCATCATCCCGTACATCAAGCTCAATCTGGTATCCCGAACCACTTTTTGTATTGATCTCATCTGCTGCAAGTTCAATTCCCTGGAGCAGTTCCTGTCCTGACTGGCCTAACTCTCCGGAGAGAGGAAGAATTACCCCGCATTGAATGGTTGTATTATTCAGGGCAAGGACCGGGGAAATATTTATGCAGATAATCACAATTCCAATAACGAGCGCCAGGTACTGGTGCAGACGTAAAACGGTGCAGGGGAGGTTATCAGGAGATTTTCTCAAGCTCACATCCGGTCCCCGTTCCTGGTGAATGGATCTCTGTGTTATGATAGTTCCTGTCTTCATGGTATTATCCTCCAAAAAAGACCTGTGCCGGAATATTCAGTGAAGAATTACCTTTTATAAGGGTTGGATGAGATGAACGGACATTTTGGTATACCTGGTGATACAGGTCACGCAGTGGCATATCCTGATCTGCAGTCTGCAGAATGGATATTAACTGACTCGTAAACTCATCTGATAACCAGGTGGCTAGTTCTGAATCATAGATTGCTGATTTCGATGTCTCATTTGAGGATGCTGCAGTGAGTAGTATTACGTTATCAGTCTTGACATTTCCCGCTGTTGCTCCACTAAAGCAGGACTCCAGAATCACCAGTATTCTCCCAAATTTCTTTTTTTCTGCCATTTTTTCTAGATAAGAAGAAAAATCTACGGGCGATATCTGTTCTTCTCCTTTTCCAACCAGAAGATCTCCCCCCGGAGTACCATGTGATGAAAAATAGAGGAGGACCGTTGCGTTCTCATGAGACTGCAGAACCGGATAATCTCCATCCTCATATGTCCCGTAAAGCACGTTCGTCAGCATCTGTTTATTCACATTATCCCCAAAATAATCTGGATTTGCATATTTTCTGACTTCTACCTCATTTGGCGTGTGATATACTTCCCCAGGGTTTTTGTTCCGGGTGTCATAAGGGATATCATCGAATACCAGGAGGATAATATGGTCGTCCGAAACTCCCTGATCTTTCAGGTACTGGTATACAGTAAGGGCATCTGCCTGGTGCCGATAATTCACCCAGTCCTGGGATAATGCTCCGATTACCGCCCAGAATTCTCCATATGTTGCTTCATCCTGGTGTGATATATTTGATGAGAAATCTGGTTTATTGTCAATCACAAACTCATCCTTTCTGAGTTCCTGATAGATTAGAGGATCTTCTGTAACCTTTCCTCCCTGTATGCGGTATGTCCCGTACCAGGGATTTTCAGGATCTGTCCCTGCAGGTTTAAATATCAGGGGTCCGGTAACACCAGTAATAATCGGCACATCGCCATGTTGGATTCTGTCAAATGCGGTTTGAAATCCTTGTGGTGTCCGGGGAAGTGGATCCCCGGTTCCATCCGGAAGTATGGATTGTGCAGCATTTTTTGGTGATTTGTCAGGGTATGCGGTAAACCGTGCCATGATCCCTGCTGCTACCAGTACCGCATCATATGCCTGTGGAGCAAACCCTGTTGGCTGATTTCCTGAAATCTCCTCAAATTCTTTTAAAAATACAGGATCCAGTAGTCCTGCCATGAGGATCAGTGTGTTGTCAGGAAGGCCTGTTGTACTGACTGAGGCACTCTGCAGTTTCCATTTTCCTGATATCATGTTTCCAAGGAGAGAACCCGTGTTTAACCTCTCAATGATACGACCGTTTTCATCGATACCTGGATAGACAAGATAGAGATTCCCTGGATAATCCAGATCCTTAAGGGTACTAAGAGCAGAGAGGATCTCTCTATTGTCACCCGAATGGACAAAGACCAGGTAATCAGGATTATCAGCGGTCAGATTGTTAATTGCTCCGGGTATCTGTTCAGGCTCTGCATACTCTTCTGCCCCGGTAACGGAAATTCCGGTCTCTATCGCCCAGAAGGGTATCCAGTCATAGAATGTCTTTCCATATGAGCTCTTTGGCGTCAGAAGTGCTATGGATTTTCCATCATGGGCAGCAATATGCTGCAATATCACTGATGTTATATCCCCATCGCCGGATACTGTCCTCCATATTGATCCGGTCTCAGAAAAAGCACGGAATATTTCATCTGATGAAGCAGAAGGGGATATAAGGATCTTTTGGTTTCTCGTACAGAGGTCTGCTATTAGAAAGAGATCATCTGATGTGAACGGGCCGATGATAACCCGGATCCTGGGATCACGAACCAATTGCTCTGCAAATGTCTGAAGATCCCCTTCCTCTGTATTTCTCATGACAAGACTGACCGGCCTTCCCCCGATCCCTCCCCCGGCGTTTATCTGTTCAACGCCAAGGGTAAGGGCATCGCTTATCGGTGTCCCGTATGGACCGGTCAGGGGGAGGAGAACACCAATATATATCATCTCATCATCTTTTTGAGTTCCGCCTGAGACCGGGATGACTGTCATACTGGAGATGATGAGAAGAGAAAACACTGTGATGAGGAATTTGGTTCGTGTCATGGACTGTACATCATGGATTTTGGTCCTAATCTAAACAATATATTATTCATAAAAGGAGAAAAAATCACTCGTTTTTGTCTTCCCAGTCGGGAAAAAAATGTGTTACTGATTACCAGTGGAATCATCGGTTATCCAATATAGTACTAAAGATCTAAAGAAACCGGGTGTTGTTATCTATTTTGTACCAGGAACTGGCAGTTTTCTTTCCTAATGGTGATTGGAGGCGGGTGGAATTTATGGTTTTATGACCCAAAAAGGATTGTCAGGCGGTATGTGATGCTGGTTCTTACTACCATGGTATGTGTGGCAGAATAACGTGTTTTTATCCCACATTCGTTAGATCTCACTTTCAAATAATATCTTTCGTAATCTGGCCCAAGAATTTTAAAGATTTTTATCAGTTCTTCTTCCAAATGGTATACCACAGTCTTCAGTTCACTTTCTTATCTTTATCTATCAGGATCGACCTGAAAAAAATGACAACTATTTTTAACGGCTGACTTTTCTGTAAAAGTCCGCTATTGTTTATACGTAAAACCAGAAACGCTCACCGGACCGGTAAAAGGTGCAGCATAATACATAAGGGAAAATATGAAAAATTAGGAGTATGTTTTCGCATAAGGTGGAACACTGGTACATGTTTTGAAAAAAGGTAGACTATTGGAATGGCTATGGGCTCTCTTCAAGCCCTTCCAGCACTTCCCTGAACTGTTCCAATGCAGCTTCCAGATTATCAACTATCTCTGCTGCGATGATATCCGGGTCAGGCAGGTTATCGACATCTTCGAGACTCTCATCCCGGAGCCAGAAGATATCAAGACTTACCTTATCTCGTGCAATAAACTCTTCATAAGTAAACGGTTTGAAACGTTCTGTTTCGACTCGTTCATGCCGGTTTTCGGTATGATAACAGGTGATAAAATCAGTGAGATCCTCGTACGATAAGGGATTGGTCTTGAGTGTGAAATGCATGTTTGTCCGGAGATCGTAGATCCACACCTTTTCTGTCCAGGGTGTCTCTGATGCCGGTTTTTCTCGAAAAATAGGACGTTCGCTTTGACCCCCTGTGCATAGAATATCACGGTCGGGAGTCTTAAGATCGTATGGAGATCACATTCGGAAAGGAATTTTCTCCGGACCGTTTCTCCTGCTCCCCCCTCAAAGAGGGCGTTGTCCGGAACAACGATTGCACACCTCCCGTTGATCTTCAGAATGGTCCTGACATGCTGGAGAAAGTTGAGCTGCTTGTTTGAGGTCGTTGCCCAGAAATCCCCCCGCTCATAGGTAATGGACGATTTGTCTGCCTTTCCCTCTCCATTGACAATAGTGATACTGCTCTTCTTTCCAAAAGGAGGATTGGTGAGGACGATATCAAACCTCTCTCCGGGATCAGTAGCCAATGCATCAGCTACGATGATAGGACTCTCTTCTCCCCCGATACCATGCAGATAGAGATTCATCACACAGAGCCGGGCAACGTTATTGACGATATCCCATCCCTTGAATGTCTCTGATTTCAGTCTTTTAAGTTGTTCCTTGTCAAGACGGAAGGTATGAGTCAGAAAGTCCTGGGATGCGAGAAGAAATCCCCCTGTCCCGCAGGCCGGGTCGCAGATGGCCATTCCCGGTTCAGGCCTCGTGACTTCTACCATGGCTTTAATGAGTGCCCGCGGGGTGAAATACTGGCCTGCTCCGGATTTGGTATCCTCTGCATTCTTCTGGAGCAGACCTTCATAGATCTCTCCTTTCATATCAATATCCATCCCAATCCAGGTCTCTTCATCGATGAGGGAGATGAGACGCTTGAGTTTTGCAGGGTCCTGAATCCGGTTCTGTGATTTTAAGAATATAACCTGAAGGAGGCCTCCCTGATGACCAAGCGTCTCAAGGATATGACGGTAGTGTACCTCCAGATCATCCCCGTCCCTGGTGGTAAGACTTCTCCAGTCAAGGCCTTCAGGAATTTTTGGAGCTTTGCTGAATCCATATTCAACCTGCTCGTCTGCCATCTTGAGAAAGACGAGGTAGGTTAGTTGTTCAACGTAATCGCCGTAACTTACCCTGTCATCACGAAGAACATTACAGTAATTCCAGAGTCGCTGGACAATCGTTGATGATTCAGTTGCGATAACCTACACCTCCTTTCTATCACGTTCAGATTTTATTATAAGTTCCTGTTTTTTCACAGCACATTTGCCTCCTTGAGGATAGCATCAGCAAGCATGGGATGAAGGGCAGGTTTTGTCGTGATGTCAATGTGTTTTCCGAGCAGATCCTCGAGATCGTTTTTCAGGCGGGCAAGATCGAGAAGACTTGCATCTTCATCCATGTCCACGAGGAGATCAATATCTGACCCTTTTGTCTCTTCTCTTCTGGCAACAGAGCCGAAAATCCGGATATTTGATGCACCATGTTTTAGGGCTAGTGTATTGAGTTCATCTCTCTTCAAAGTCAGGATCTCAATAAGTGGTCCGGGTATGTTGGTATAATCATTCATATGTTCTGATCTTCTCATTTTTTGTCTCCTCAGATGCAGGCTATCAAAGTTCTGTGAGAAGATACATCCTTTATAAAAAATCTCTAAATCGACTCACTCCACTGAATAATCAGTGTGGCTATCTCTATTGCTTTTTCTGAGGTAAGCGTATCCGGAATCGTATCATCATATCTGAACTTTACTGCATAGGGGTTGAGAAGGGCAATGGTGTCACTGTCTATCGGTAATGATAGTGAGATATCCTGTATTAATTCAGTAAGTTCAACGAGGTCATGTATCTTCCGGATGAGAGCACCTTTCTTTATTAATATTGATTTTAAACATTTTTCTACTGTTTGCTGGGCATGGAAACAGATGATTGATGAAGGACCATCCTTTTCTAACAGGATTTTTGCAGAGATAAGGTCTGCATGAGCAAGTCGAATCAATAGTGCACTTTCTTCATCCGCACTCATACATTACCTTCCCTTCAGACAGGGCCCAGTATAATACCGTTCCCGGCACCGGATCCAGGGTTTTTTCAGTAGGATATACCATAATGTCAATTCCAATACCCGGAGCTATTCTTCCGGCTGCTTTTCTGAGCCTGACCATTTCCATTCCCTGATGATTCACGGTGTCCTCGATAACCATGATATCAACGTCTGAATCAGGCGTCTCATCTCCACGGGCGTATGAACCAAAGAGAATGATTTTTCGGGGATGTGCAGCCTCAATAAGACGTGACACTACTTTATTGATATCATCCATGGTTATCTTAACTTGATCCATCAGTAACTCCTGTTTTTCATCGAGTACCTTCCGGTCCTTGCTATTTCCCGGTATATGAGGTGAGGATTTGTTTTATTTTTATTAAATGAATCAGGTGTCTCTACGAGGATATCTACCGGTGCACCAACCCCCCATAACTGCTGGTATAATTGCATTGATAGTTTTCGTCGCTCTTTGACCCCTGATTTTAATACGCAGATATCGTAATCGCTGTCTTCCCGGGCCTCTTCTGTTGCCCTCGACCCAAACAGGATTATTGAATCAGGATCAACAACATCAACAATTATCCTGACGATCTGCGAGAGAACAGTATTATCCATTTCAATCCTTTGGGGCAGACAGGGATATATCGGTTTTTGTTTCCTGGTAAAGAAAGCAGAACACGGATATTTGTTGCACCATGTTTCCGGGCACATGCATTGAGTTCCTTCTTCTTCGCTGCCAGGTTCTCCATAACCTGCATTGATGCAATCGTTATCCTGACTCATAGATAACCCCCCTCCTATAGTGCCATAGCCACAGATAACCGGTTCAATCTTCTCCCCTTTATGCAAAAACAGTAACCTTTGTTCCCTGTCTGATGAATGACATCCTGATTGAATGTTCAGTATCATACTCTTCCGGGGTCAGAAGAATGAGGTCCACGGGGATATGATACCGGTCAATAATGTAATATAATGCAGATTTTATCTGTTTTCGTCGCTTAAGAGAACTCATTCCTTCAAATGAGGGTGAGATGATAGCAAGGTCAACATCACTCTCACTCGTTGCTGTTCCGTCAGACTGGGAACCAAAGAGTACAATCGTGGTGATCTCAATACCCAGTTTTTTAATCTCGCTGGAAAAGTCAGCAATTACCGTTTCAATTCGCGGATCCATATAAGAAATTCTCCTGTATCATCAATGATAGTCTCTGCAGTCTCTCTGGTTATATCATTAAAAGGGTATCAAGCATGGGGGGATACCTGACCTTTACACTCACATCTTCCAGGATATTCATCAGGTCTTCAAATTTATCAGGGATTCCTCCGGGAATGGTACGAATGAGGAAATCCAGGCTATGAGTCCGGGGTGGCTGTGCATGAGTATAATGGAGATAGAGAGCTTTTAATCCTTTTTCAAGGGCAAGGTGACAACAGAAAACCGCTTTTGGATACCGGTTTCCCTGAAACAGGTATCTCGCGTCTTCATAATCATATTCCGCCTGATGGATCCATTCCAAAACTTCAGGTTCCATTCTTCTTTCTTCCTTTTTTCTTTGGTTCATTAGATAATTTTTCCTGTCGTATCCGTTCGAGGAGGACCGAGGCTGGTTTATCATTGGGATTCTGATGGACGAGCCGGCCTTCGAATGTTTTTTTTAGGATGGATTGACGAAGTGAATTAGCCAATTTAATATTTACACAGATATCCTGCTCCAGTTTGTCACAGACAAAAAGAGTGTTTCGATTTCAGTGAGGATCGCTTGTTGTTCGGAGGGAGAACATTTATCATACAACATCAAACAGTCCCAATCACTGCCTGATGGGGTCCGGTTAATGCACTCTCCAGAACACTTGATCTGGTCTTCATCCGCTCAAATTCTTCAGGAGTGTAACACAGATAATCTATTGAGTACGGTGTCCTGATTCTTTTTCTGACAAGGGGAAACCGCTCATGTTGGAGAACATTCTTAAACGACTCTGAAACCAGAATCACATCCAGATCTGATTCATCATGGGCAATCCCCTGTACACGTGAACCAAACAGGATAACATCTTCAGGTTGAAAAAACTCAATGAGTTTGGGGAGTATTTCTGACCTGAATACAGCAATAATCGGATCATTCATAGATAATTCCTCTCCGGGTATATCACAGCAAACACCTTCTGTGTTTTTCTGACCCGGTCCTTTGCAATAGCCTCAGTATAGTATTCACAGGGAATCAACTCGCTCATATCAGGATACCGCGATGTCTGGTAATCTCCCATCAGATCGATAAGATCAGGCATGATATCATCAGGACACTCAAGAAGATCTCCAAGACGTTCAAGGTCATGGGTTCTTGGGATGGATCGTTCGGATACCGAGATTAGCCCTTTGAGCAGTTTCTCTACAGACTGGTGAAATATAGAATGCTGCTGAATCAAAACCCCCGATTGACAGATTCTTTTCAGCAATCTGGAGATCATGGACTGCCTGCCTAATCCACCGGTCTCCAATCTCCTCGTAATCTGTCACTGATCGTACTCCGTAACGTAATCTATTGATTGTTTTTCTGTTCTCAAAAAGATGCCTGAAGATTATCCGGCCAGCACCTCTGACAACTCATGCATCAACGGCTTTAGTTGCTCCCCGAAGAGTTGAATAGCTTTCACTCTCCCGCCCCGGTCAGAAAACGGCAGGTTACCCAGATCCCCCACCTCAATAATGAGTGAAGTTCCGATATGGTCCCGGATCAAAAAAGCCACCTGATCTGCTCTTCTGAAAAGGCTTGTCCCCTTCCGGTCAGCCACTCTGAAAATTTCTCTTCAACAAACACTCCTCCCGGTCTCTGATAAGATCATCTTCCCTGCTGGTACGTGCTGGCTTTTCACCCGAACTGGTCCCAGGCCTGCCAGTACAAATGTAACTCAGAAACCGGGCATCAATCTCCCGGTCCCGTCGATGAATATCACCAATAGACCATCCCTCACAATTATCCACACGCAGTATTCATAAGGATTCCACGGAATCTCTCTGACTAAGAACCGGGAAATGGGAGGATTATACTCCATACCCATTCCCTCGTGATGATCTCCACACCCAGTTTTTTAATCTCGCTGGATAACTGTTTGCAATAGATAAATCTCTGATTCAGATCGACTTGTGGATATTGAAGTAAAATGACAGGCCGGTTTTCTACTCGCGTTGCAGACCCGAAAAATTTCAATTACTATCTTACTTCAATCGTACCGAAAAACCAGAGATAACTCCGGACATGTTTATTATCACTGAGAACCAATTTCATAAGGCAGGGCTCGTGGTCTAGCTGGTATGACGTCGCCTTCACACGGCGGAGGTCCTGAGTTCGAATCTCAGCGGGCCCATCCAGGAACATAGCGCCACCTGAAATCCTTTCAGTGGCTCTCTACCAGAATAATTTCTTCATTTTTTGTATCGTCTTTTCACGAGTAGTTAGTCTGGTTTCAAGTATATTATCTGACTGGTTGATCACCTGCTGTCCATTGCAAATTGGAATGCCTTTCATAAAATTCTCCCTAAAAACAGTGCAGATTCATTTCAAAATGACCATATTCCAGACTCATAGAATAGCATTATGAATCATACCATTCTACTTGGATTCATCTGTTCACTCCTGCTGGTCTCTGTAGCAGGAGTCGGTATGGCTGACGAAGCACCCGGTTATGTAGTGTATGTTCAGGGTGGGAGAGTGTCATAACTGATAGTGCAGATGGAGTGTTTGTGATAACCGTAAAGAATGTTGTTTCGTATTCCCATATCGCAGACAAAGAGAAGAGTTCTTTGGTTTGTTGAGTTACTGACCATATTGTTTAGTCCCGTGAATGCCGCAATGGTCTTTTCCGGAGATGATAATGAATCAGTGTCTATCGTAGCGATATCTAATCTCCCGCTCTTTGATGGAAACAAGGTTCTCACACTTGAGGTAACACCTCAGAAGTACTACAAAGGAGAGGTGCTCAAATCCTTTGCTAATGTGACAAATGGGTTGGATGCAGTCAAGGTGGGCAAAAAAAGTACTGTATCTATTTTGAAATGAAACAGATGCCTCCTCAAAACGTTGATTGCCCCGGCAACTGTTGGATGTGTTGGGGCATTTGTTGTGAGACTGATGAATGGGACAATCAACAGTTGTATCAGGGACCATGGTAATTGAAGGGTGCATCCCTTCAAGGACTACTCTCTTTTTCTGAACTAGAATCTTCTGATCTATAACCAATCACTGAGAGGTGATTATAAACAAATGCACGAACAAACTCGAAATTCTGAAGATAAGGACCCTTATCCAGTATCGTTTGACCACTCCTTTTATGATAGGTTTTTATGGCACTTTGGTGGATTCAATGAAAACATCCTTTCATTCCTGCTATTCTACCATCATTAATACCCGAAGATGCAATAGATAATAATGAATTATTATGTGTTTTATGGGTTCATATCTTTGCTTCTGTTGATTTGCCTGGCAGGAGTTGGAATGGCCGAAGAAGCACCCGGTTCCGTAGTATACGTTCAGGGTGGGGTAAGTTCTATTACTGAAGGAGCAGACGGGGAGATGATAATCACCGTTCAGGATATCATCCCGTATTTCCACTTACCCAACGGAAATGAGAGTTTTCTAATGCCGGTTGAGTTCTTGTCAGTAGATGCCTATCCTCTTAATGCTGCTGTGGTCTTTTCCGGTGCTGATGACGAATCCGTATCTCTTGTGATAATATCAAATCTGTCACTATCTGATGACAATACTGTTCTCACGCTTCATGTAATACCACAGGAATTTTACGAAGGAGAGGTTTTGAAGTCGTTCACTCGTGAAAGTAAAGATCTGGATATCACCACCACACCCACGAGATACAATACAGGTATCTACATAGAAAAGACATCACTGCCAGCAACGAATAGTGATTATGCTTGTGAGGCATGCATAGACCGGTGTATACACGGAAAGGGTTGTATTAAAGAGGGGAACTTCCAGTGTTGTGGACCGTGTGACGTGTGTTGCCAGTATGCTGGGTTTTGTAAATGACAATAATTAATGTTTAGGGCGAGTTTATCATTAATAAATGGGTGATCACCTCACAAAAAACGATGACCACACTTTCACCTTTTTAACGGGAATCTTCTGATGTCACCGGTCATTGATCGACAAATGAACGCATACACGCGTTTTTCTGAAATTATAAGGGTATTTTGGTCTAGATATCGTTTAGACCTCCTTTTATAATAGATTTTTTTTATATCCAAATCAAATCTTCGGGAAAAGACTGATAGGCATCTCTGGTCAGGATATCTGATCCCTGTCGTCTCATACCGGGAGCATGAGAAATACTCCGTACACTATCATCTGGATTATCGTCACCGGAACCCCTACTCTTGCAAATTCAAAAAATGAGAGGGTATGGCCCTGTTTTTCTGCATTCTGAATAATTATCACGTTGCTTGCAGCACCAAGAATCGTCAGGTTTCCTGCAATGGTGCTGCCAGCTGCTAATGCCATAAGTTCGACAGTCGTTCCTCCGGCTTTTAGAATCATTGGCTGGACCAGGGCAACAAAGGGAACGTTGGAGATGAACTGACTGAGAAAGACACTTGTTCCAAGAATCATCGGAACAGAACGTATCTTCTCTTCATCAAGAAATAACTGGAAAAAGCCGGTTTCCCAGACACTTGCCATCAGCACAAACATCGCAGCAAAGAAGACAAGTGTATGCCAGTCAAGAGAAAGCAGGAGACCTGTCCGGTCTTTGGTGCCCAGCATGACCGGAACAGCAGCAGATATGGCAATCAGCGGGAGTGGAATCATAATCGTTCCTCCATGGATGGATGTAATGATGTTTATGACTACAAGGAAGAGAATGACTGCCAGTGCACATTGCACGGCAAAGACCGATCGCGTATGAAAGATGGGATTTTGCTTGTGTTCAAGTGTCCGGCAGGCAAAATCACGGGGATAGAATTTTTTAAGTACAAACCAGGAAAGACCCATGCATATGAGCGTGGGGATGAACAGGTATCGTCCAAATGTGACAAATGGCGTTGCAATTCCACTGTTCACTGCGATGAGCAGGTTCTGCGGGTTGCCAATTGGGCTCATCACGCTACCGGTAGTAACTGCAATTGCAAGAGAGAGAAGCATGAGCTCTGGTGAGATACGAAACTCTTTGGCAAGCATGAGTACAAGGGGAGTCATGATAATTGCAAGGGTATCATTCATCAGAAGAGCCGAGAGAAAACCAGCTCCAAAGAGGATAAAGAAAATCAGGTGGCCGGGAGTTCTTGCATGAGAGAGGAACCGGTGTGAGAAAACAGAGAGATACCCACTCTTTGTCAGTGCTTCTCCAACGATAAACATGCCAAATAAAAAGAGCATCACGTCAGTATTAATTGC
This sequence comes from uncultured Methanoregulaceae archaeon, assembly GCA_964428385.1. GTDB lineage: Archaea > Halobacteriota > Methanomicrobia > Methanomicrobiales > Methanospirillaceae > JAFGOM01. Next base: position 23,858 of record CAYRYR010000007.1, on the reverse strand, counting down.
GGCAACTGCGTTAAGGATGGATATCTGCCCGGTAACGAGTACTGCGAGAGCTCCAATGAGCATAATCTGCCAGATCCTGATATTGTATCGTCCAACCTGCCGGATGGCTATAAGCAGGAATACTACCGCCAAAACAACGACTGCAAAGTACGTATAACATCTTTTTGGTGACTGGAGATAAATCCTGGTTTTTTGTTCTGTTCTGTATCCCGGATGTACCGGTTTCTCAATTTTTATGAGGATTACAGAGAACGTTTTAGTTGAAAATAAGTATAATAACCACCTGCACCACTGTATTAATAAAACAAGAAGGAAAAGAAGTCTGTTGGAGCAGATTTTCTATCAATCTGGATCTGAAGCTTTCAAATACGATTCCCGGGTTTCAGACGTTCATACCTGTAATTCTATGCATCTCAATGTGAATACTATGAAAAACGACACCGTGTATGATCTCTTACAAAAGCAGATTTCCAGAAGAGAATCCATGATAATTGCTTACTCCGGAGGAGTAGACAGTGCTCTTCTGGCAGCAGTGGCAACCAACAGGCTTGGGAGAAAGAGAGTTCATTGTATTTTTATTGACAGTCCTCTTGTTCCTCGATCAGCAGTCAGGGAAGCACAGTCCATAGCGAGTGAAATTGGGATTTCTCTTGAAATTATCAATGGAAATGCCATGGATGAACAATTCAGGAAAAATCCTCCCGATCGCTGTTATTACTGTAAAAAGAGTTATGCGCAGCTTTTACAAAAGATTGCACATGAACGTGGCTTTTCCTGTGTTGCAGACGGAGTTAATTGTTCTGATCTGGATGAGCACCGTCCGGGAATGAAAGCGAGTACAGAAGAGGGAATTGTGCATCCCTTTATAAAAGCAGGTATCACAAAAGAGGATATCAGGAATATTACCCGGGAATGCGGGTATTCATTCTGGAACAAACCTTCAGCTGCATGTCTTTCCTCACGTATTCCATACGGAGAAGAGATAACAGAAGAAAAACTTCGGATGGTGGAATCAGCTGAAGAATATCTTCACACCAGGGGTTTTGCCCAGGTTCGGGTGAGGGTGCATACAGGAATTGCCAGGATTGAGGTCGCAGGCTCTGATATACCAAATATTATTTCCATGCGGGAAGATATCATAAAAAAATATAAAGAGATCGGTTTTTTGTATAGTACTCTCGATCTTGAAGGGTATCGGAGTGGAAGCATGGATGAAGTCTTATGATTCTGAAGGATAGTTGTGGATGTTTTTTTAAAATGTCTGGTGATGTATGGTGACACAGATGTACCGTAAACAACCATGCATACGGGTGAACGACAATGGATCCAATGATATCGTTCATGAGGTAATCGAAGAGATCCCTCTGGCGTTGTTTGTTAACGGACGACATGTGATGACTGCACTGATAAGCCCGGTGGATCTGGAAGATTTTGTTACCGGATTTCTCTTTACCGAACAAATTATTAAAAATGCAGATGATATTGAGTCAATAAAGGTTGAAGAGAATCGTGTCAGTGTGATAACGAAAAATCTGTTTACACGTCCCGGACCTAAAAAGACCATCCTCTCTGGTTGTGGTGGAAGTGTCTCGTACATCGACACCGCCAAACTCCCAACCATTCGCTCGGAATTCTCTGTAACCCGAGAAAATATAATAGATACGATAAAAGATGCGTTGAATTCTGAACTTTTAACACTGACCAGGGGAATTCATATCATTGCTCTGGCAGATACAGAGAATATAATTGCCCTGTCAGAAGATATCGGGAGGCACAATGCCCTTGATCGGGTGATTGGGTATGGTTTAAGAAACGGAATCGATCTCTCCCGGACATGTGCCATTACATCCGGCCGCATTTCATCAGAAATGGTACGTAAGTGTCTTTTTGCAAATATCCCCATCATTGTATCCACAGGAGCGACTACCACACTGGCAGTGGATATTGCAGATAAGACCGGGCTTACTCTTATTGGTTTTGTAACAGGAAAAACGATGCATATCTATACCAACCCGGATAGGATAAAAGGGTTACAATAAGGCACGGTTTTACTCCCCTGATGAGGAGAATGCCCTGTATTACCGCTTAATTGGCTCTGTCCATTTTTCAAGTGATATTGCCAATCATGGTTTTACTTTTTACATCGATGTTTCCAGTTGAAACGACATTCGTTTGATGATTGAAATGATGTAACCGCAGAGGATGCTGAGAGGGGAACCATGTGTTAGATACTCTGTGAACCTCCTTCCCCTCCGGGGTTACATCATTTTAATCAAATGAATAATTATAGAGGCTGAAATAGTCTCTGCGTTTCTCTGTGTCCTCTGCGGTTTGAATTCTTTACATGATAGGGAACATTGTCAATATGAAAGTTCGAATATCCTGAAATTGCATTCTGCCTGACCATGATGGTATGGTATCACTAGTTTTTCAGACAGAGCCCTCAATTTTCTCTAAAATTACCTGCATACGATTAATGAGCAGAAAAAAGAAGGGATAGATGCTACCGTAACCTGTGTAATGATAGAATCTCTCTTATCTGGATCGTGCAATCTCCTGCACTGATGCTATCAGAGCATCTACGTCATTTGCATCAGAGTACAGATAGAGACTTGCCCGGACTGTGCCATCTGGCAGACCAAGGTGTTCCATGAGAGGCATGCAACAGTGGTGACCGGATCGCACCATGATGTCTGCATCTTCGTCAAGAATCTGGGCCACCTCATGAGGATGGAATCCGTCAACCAGAAAAGAGACGACTCCTATCCGCTGTGAGGGTTCATCACTGGCATACACCTGTACCCCTTCAATTTTCATAAGTCCCTCTATCATTCTGGTGGTCAGGTTCTCCTCGCTGTTTCTGATCCGGTCCATTCCAATCGATGTGAGATAATCGACAGCAGCTCCAAGACCTATCCCCCCGCCAATATTGGGGGTACCTGCCTCATACTTCTGGTATCCCTCAGCCATAGTATACCCGTCCACGGTGACAGTCTCTATCATTCCGCCACCAAGATCTCCTGCATCAATAATTGGTTCTTTCATCCAGAGAACCCCGGTCCCGGTTGGTCCGAGCATTTTATGTCCTGAGAAACAGAGGAAGTCTGCACCTATCTCTTCGATATTGACCGGAATATGAGGGACAGATTGTGACCCGTCGATAAGGAGAAGGGACCCGTTATCCTGACAGATTCGGGCAATCTCCTGTACCGGCGTTATCACGCCGAGAGCATTTGAGGCATGGGTGACGGTTACAAGTCTTGTCGTGTCATTCACCGCTTCCTCAAGTGCTGCGAGATCAAGCGTATAATCAGGGTTGATTCCAATTATTGTGAGGTCAACTCCGTTCTCTTTTGCATGCATCCAGGGGAGAAGATTGGAGTGGTGTTCAAGGATTGTGGTGACAATGTTCTCACCCCTTTTAAAGTTTAGACCCCGGGCAACCATATTGAGAGCTTCGGTTGCGTTTTTGGTAAAGATAGTGACACCCTTTTCTCCCCCAATGAATCCTGCAACTTTCTCATGTGCATGCCAGTAGCGTTGCGTAGCAATCCGGGTTAGCCGGTGCACTCCCCGGCCGACATTAGCCCGGTAATTACGTTCAAATTCAAGCATTGCAGCAAGTACCGGTTCAGGTGAAAGACTGGTAGCGGCACTGTCCAGGTAAATCAGGTCAGTAAGGAGGGAGAAGTCACCCCTGATAGTTTCACTCGTAATGGTTTCAGATGGGATTTCAGGTGCAGCAGACGTAGCTGGAGGTATGAGGGGTGCAGGAGTAACCGGTTTATTCTGAATCGTGTGAGAAGGTTTTCTGGGTCTCTCGGTAAGGTCGATATCATGGGACTGGCAGAGTTCCTGCATCTTTGGAGGGAGATCTTTCCAGCGCCATAGTCCCCATGTTACATATTCTGGTGGCAGGCCTCTGGTATCTGCCCATCGCTCCAGAAATTCGTTCCACCTGGAAAACATCTCCGGGTGAAGACTTTTTAGCAGTTCATTCTCGCTCTCGAGCATTGCAGGGCAGAGATAACAACCGATTCGTTCAAGTCCCTTCTCATACAGCGGGTTTAACGGGATGCCAGACCACCAGATGTAGAGGAAAACTTCAAGTGCCCGCCAGTTCCTAATCGGAGAGATGTTTAATTGCAGTGGGTTTGCCGGGTTCTGGCTGGTGATATCAAGATTAGCCCTGTTCCAGGATTCATACCACCTGTTCCCCTGGATTGTGACACAAGGTCCGATATCAGCCAGATACAATTTAAGAGGGTTTAATTTGAGCAGTTTACAGCACCACCGGTGATCTTTTCCTGGTGGCCCTGCTTTCTCAACAGCTCTCCAGAAATTGCCAGCCTTTCTGATGATAGGAACTCCCTGCTCTTCTATATATGCAATAGTCTCTGGAAACTCAATTCCGGTATCGATAAAAAATGCATCTGTTACTCCGGCTTTTCGGGCTAGTGCAAGGACTGCCATACTATCCTTACCGCCTGAGAATGAGACATTTACCTGCGGTCTGTCATGCATATGCTGTCTTATAGCCCGGATTGCATGCCGTTGTAGATTTTTGAGGTGATACCTGTTTTGTTGTACTACAACACTCCAGTCTGGATCTGCTGTTACCCGTGGTGCAACAGTTACCAATTCTTTGATTCGTATGTATCCGTCTTTTACCACTCCGGTACCAAACCGGTTTTTATACCTGATAATTACCGTCCCATCAGGCTCATCTGTAGTTATTTTGAACCGTTTGCCCCCAATCCTGCCTTCAGGTCGCCCTTCAGCAGAAAAGACAGAGGTCTGTAGATCAACAATCCCCCTGGTTGCTTCTGAAAGGATGAAAGGAAGACCTTCCGGTATGATATCTAATTTAAACTGTCTGCCAGCCGGATCAAATGTGAGCCACCCAAATCGTTCCCCATGGATTATCACCAGATCATTCCGGTCGAGTCCTCCTGCCTTATTCAGGAGAATGACCTTAGGAAGTGAAACATCTCCAAACCGTTCCCTGACAAGGGATATGATAAGTTCCCTGTCTGCAGTAAGTGCAGGACGGAGATCATACGGAGGCAACAGTACCATTGATCTGCCTTCAGATCCACATTCACACTGCTTTCCTATCAGAGGTACATCACAGTGGTCGCACCAGTAGAGCGTCTTTTTTACCGGAGGATCACGCATCAGATTACATTGCTTTCTGTAGAAGATAATAGATCTGTTCAGGTAAAAATGCAGATTTTTTGTTATTGTGTATTTTGATACAATTCTGATAGGAAGATGATACCAGGTTATGCATTGCTCATTCATCTGAAAAAAGGTAGTCAAATCATAGTTTACAAAATATAATTAATGGCAAAATTTGCTGGAAGTTTACCTTAATATATGTAGTGCTATTGGTGTATGCCTTCTAAATACCCGCCGTTTTACTACGATTATTCCAGTATATTATGCAGGGCACTATAAACACTGAGTAAACAATTAAAATACGTATAAAAAGTCCGAAGGGCAACGCTACTAGAGAGTATTCTATGAACTTCCTCTCACGTATGCCCTTTTATGTGGATATGACATCTGAACGTACCAATGATGAGCCGGCGCATACGAATACCCTGAAGTTCACTATGTGAAAAACGTTACGCATACATGACAACACATCGTGTAATTTTTTGAACAGGATCTCTATCTCACTTCAATACTACAGAGAATAACGATGACATCTAATACACGGCCTATCTATATGGATCATGCTGCCACCACACCAATGCGGGATGAGGTTGTGGAAGCAATGCACCCCTATCTTCATGACCAGTTTGCAAATCCCTCATCTATCTACAGAATCGCATGTGAATCGAGAAAGGTGGTTGAATCGGCACGTGAAACGGTAGCCCATGCTCTTGGTGCACAAGCTGATGAGATTTATTTTACGTCAGGGGGGACAGAGTCAGACAACTGGGCATTGAAAGGCATTGCTTTTGCGAACCAAAAGAAAGGTAACCATATCATTACCTCTGCAATTGAGCATCATGCCGTGCTCCACTCGGTTGAGTATCTGAAAAAACAGGGTTTTTCTGTTACCTATCTGCCGGTTGATGCCACCGGTCTTGTAGATCCACAAGCCGTCTTGAATGCCATTACCGATAAGACAACTCTCATCTCTGTCATGACTGCCAACAATGAGATTGGAACGATAGAGCCAATCTCAAAGATTGGTTTAATCGCCCGTGATAATGGTATACCATTTCATACTGATGCAGTACAGGCAGTCGGGCATATTCCGGTATCAGTGAAGAAAGATTCCATTGACCTGCTCTCTCTCTCTGCGCACAAGTTCAATGGGCCTAAAGGAATGGGGGCACTCTACATACGCAAAGGGACAGCGATTGACAACCTGCTTCATGGTGGCTCACAGGAAAAAAAGCACAGGGCTGGGACGGAAAATCTCGCAGGAATTGTGGGTCTTGCAACAGCACTGGATATCGCAGTCAGGTCTAAAGAGAGCGAGTCACAACAAATCCTGAAACTTCGTGATCGCCTCATTACGGGATTACTCTCTGAAGTTCCTTATTCCCGGTTAAACGGACATCCTACGATGCGATTACCTGGAAATGTAAACATCAGTTTTGAGTTTGTTGAAGGTGAATCAATACTCCTTCTCCTGGATGGAGAGAAGATATGTGCATCGACAGGCAGTGCCTGCACCTCCGGATCTCTTGAACCCTCGCATGTTCTCCTGGCCACAGGTCTTGCCCATGAGATTGCACATGGATCTCTCCGTCTGACTCTTGGGTATGGAAATACAGAAGAGGATGTTGATACGGCCATTGAGGCTGTTACCCGTGTTGTAAAAAAATTGAGAGCAATATCCCCTCTTTATCCCGTTAAGGAGAATAATAATCATGTATAATGAAAAGGTAATGGACTACTTTACCAACCCGAGGAATGTTGGTGAGATTGATTCTCCTGATGGAGTCGGTGAGGTTGGAAATCCTGCATGCGGAGATATTATGAAAATTTTTCTGCGTATTGAGAAGGATGTTATTGTAGATGTGAAATTCAAGACGTTTGGATGCGGTGCAGCTATTGCCTCAAGTAGTATGGCCACCGAGCTCGTGAAGGGAAAGACCCTCAAAGAGGCATGGGCGATCAGCAATAAGGAGGTTGTGAATGCGCTTGAAGGGCTCCCTCCTGCCAAGGTGCACTGTTCTGTCCTCGCTGAAGAAGGAATTCACAAAGCTATCAATGATTACCTAAAAAAGAATAACCGGGATCCATTTCATGAGACTGTTCACCGGCACCATGAGGAACCTGAATGAAACTGGATAAGCGATGAATTGGGATTTATATCCTGTACTCAGTGGTAAGGGGGGAATCATGCATGCTCACCGATTCTGAACTGGAGCGATACAAGCGGCAGATGCTATTATTCGGAGAAGAAGGACAGCAAACCTTAAAGGACGCATCAGTTCTTATTGCGGGAGCCGGAGGTCTTGGATCCCCGGTTGCATACTATCTTGCAGCAGCCGGGGTAGGTCACATTCGCATTGTTGATAACGATACTGTTGAAGAGTCAAATTTAAACCGGCAGATCCTCCACTGGGAGACTGACATCGGGAAACAAAAAGTTGACTCAGCACAACGAAAACTTGCCAGTCTGAACCCTGATGTCGTGATAGATGCTTGTTTTGAGACGATTAATGAGCAGAGTATCATGTCTCTCTCTGACGGAGTAGATGTAATCATTGATGCCGTAGATAACTATGACGCCAGGTATCTGCTGAACCGTGAGGCTATCAATAGACAAGTACCTTTTTTTCATGGAGCAATATCAGGGTTCCAGGGACAGGTTGTGACGGTAATCCCGGGAAAAACCGCATGTCTTCGTTGCTTGTTTCCGATTCCCCCTCCGAAAGAAGTCTTTGCTGCGGTTGGAGTAACTGCGGGAATTATCGGGGTCATCCAGGCAAATGAAGTTCTGAAGTACCTTCTGGGGGCTGGAAATCTCCTTTTAAACAAGTTGATCCTTTGGGATGGGCTCTCCTGCACACTTTCTGAGTTACCTGTTACTCATAATCCCTGTTGTGTGGACTGTTCAGGAATGAGGGATAAGAGGTAATATAATTAGGATTTCTGTCCGTCTTTTGTATCGTATGGAAGGATTGATACGAACGCGTATCCTGATTTAGTATCCGGAAGTTATAACGGGAGCTGCATAAGATCTGTATGACAAGGTGAGATTCGTTATTTTCCGTGATATCCCGGGTATGATTACTGAGATATAATTTTGATCTCGAATAAATCATTGCTTCTCTCGTAATGATTTTAGACCCATTATTATCAGGGTTTTTATGAGAAGGGGCTAAGAGGCTTACATTCTACACGTCAGAATGTCTGGTAAACCACCCAGGTTACCGATGTCCATAAACATGTAAAATCTGATGGCATGGGCAATTAACTTTTTAGAAAGTTTACTCTATTCCAATCTGATAAGATAACCAATATATGTTAATTTGGGTGATAATACAATTCAATATCGGTAATTTTTAATAATGTCATTCCAAACAATTAATATGAAACGGTACTGTGGAATTGCAATTCTGATATTCATACTCACGTGTAGTTGTTTATTTATCGGATGCACTAGTCAGCAGACAGAAGAACCGATTGCCAGTGAAGGACTTTTGGTATACTGTGGTGCAGGAATGCGTGAACCCATGGATGAGATTGCACAGATTTTTGAGGATAAGGAAGGTATACCTGTCAGATATACCTATGGTGGTTCAGCACAACTTTTAAGCCAGATTGAACTGTATCAGAACGGTGATGCATACATGCCCGGAGCTCTCTCCTATATTGAGACCGCAATGGAAAAGGGCTATGTTGATAAAACCGAAGATCTCGTGTATCATGTAATGGCCATTGCGGTTCCAAAAGGGAATCCGGCCGGAATTCAGACCATCAATGACCTTGCAAAAGAAGGTGTAAAGGTTGTTTTAGGAGATCCAGAGGGGCCTGCTATTGGAAAAAGTTCAAAGAAAGTGCTGGAAGACAATAAGTTATGGGACGCTGTTTCAGAGAATGTTATTGCATATTCTGGAACGGTAAATGAACTTCTTGTATATATCTCAATGAATCAGGCTGATGCGACTCTCATCTGGGAGGATTTGTATAACCCTGAATCGATGGATATCGTCAGCATTGCAAAAGATCAAAACAAGAAAGGAATTATGGTGGTTCCTATCGGAACTCTGACATTCTCTGAACGTCCTGAAGATGCAGAGAAATTTATTTCCTTTGTTGCTTCAGATGAAGGTAAATCAGTTTTTGCAAAACACGGATTTACAATCTATCCAGATCCAAAATATGAATGAAATCAAGGGGATAACCTTGATTCTCTCTTTTTTTGGTTGGAATTTGTAATCCGGGTACTTATTGTATTTCTGCCGGTTACAAACTGGTGTCAATAGGCAGTATTGGACACGATACATACTACAAAAAATGGCACGTGCTTACATAAGTACATGAAATTGTGTAATTTTTCTGTAAAAAATGGAGTATAAATAGATGGACAAACCGGCTCCAAACTGGATACGTCTGATAACAATAACATTCTGCGTCGTAATTGGTGCATTTATTATCTCACTGCTACTACTGGTTGTAACAAAACCATCTCCTGATGCGATCATTGACTCGATAATGACTCATGAGATACAGTTTGCAATATATCTGAGCCTTATTACATCTCTTTTATCAACTCTGCTCTGTATTCTGACAGCGGTACCAGCGGCATATGCCCTTGCAAGATATGATTTTTTTGGGAAGATAACGCTTAAAATGATTCTAGATATGCCACTTGCTCTGCCTCCGCTTGTGGCAGGTGTTGGATTATTGCTCTTTTTTGGCACTACTCCTCTAGGAAGGGCCCTAGCAGAAATTGGACTTGTTTTCGTTTTCACCCCGCTCGGAATTGTTGTAGCACAGTATTTTGTAAATCTTCCCTTTATGTTACGGATAATGCGATCGACTTTTGAGAGTATCAGTCCACGGTATGAATATGTAGCAAAAACACTGGGATGTTCGAATATTCGTGCTATATGGCTGGTGACGCTTCCAATGGCATCAAATGGGTTACTTGCAGGTTCTGTCATAACATGGGCTAAAGGAATTGGAGAATTTGGTGCAGCTCTTATGATAGCAGGAGCGACACGAATGGTGACCGAGACTCTTCCAATTTCTCTTTTTCTGAATATGTCCTGTGGAAAACTCAATTATGCAATGTCTGCGGCTACCATCCTCATTGTGATATCTGCGGTTTCGCTGTATATCTTTGAGCGGTATGGTGGGTCTGCTCGTCTGTAGGAGGTGATATAATGCTTGAGATAATTGACATTTCTAAAGACATGGGTGAGTTTTTACTTGATGCTGTATCACTTCAGGTGGAAAAAGGGGACTATCTTGTCATAATCGGCCCAACAGGAGCTGGAAAAACGATTCTTCTGGAGACCGTCGCCGGTGTGTATCCTCCTGATCATGGAAGAATCCGTTTGAATGGTGAAGATATTACGTATCGAGAGCCGAAAGACCGTAACATCTGTATGGTTTATCAGGATTACATGCTCTTCCCTCATCTCACTGTTGAGGAGAATGTCGGGTTTGGACTAAAGGTTCATCGTGTAAATGCTGAAGAGAAAAAAAGACGAGTGCGAGAAATTGTGGATATCGTTGGTATTACGCATCTTCTACACCGGTACCCTGATACTCTGAGCGGCGGAGAAAAACAGAGGGCTGCACTATCACGTGCAATTGTGTTGAATCCTGAGGTTCTCTTACTTGATGAACCCCTTAGTGCTCTGGACGGTCAGACCCGTGAGATGATGCGTGGGGAGTTAAAGCGGCTTCATACCTTATTTCAAACGACAATCATTCATATTACCCATAATTTTCAGGAAGTATTCTCACTTGCTGACAAAGTTGCAGTTATGAACAACGGAAAGATAGTGCAGTATGGAATTCCGGATGCTATTTTACGCAGACCTAACTGTGAATTTGTCGCTCAATTTGTGGGAGGTGAAAACCTGTTTAAAGGAACCTGCAAGATTAACGGTGATATGACTGAGATTGATGTTGGTGGTGAGATCATTGTCTCTTCTTCATGTGCTTCCTCACAAGAGGTCTATGTCTCCATCAGGCCTGAAGATATTATCATATCTAAAAATCCTGTTCAGACAAGTGCACGCAATATCTTTTCTGGGATTGTCACTGATGTTATCGACAATGGTACTCTTGTGACAGTCTTTATTGATACCGGGATACACTTTAGGGTCGTTCTGACCAGACAAGGATGGCAGGAAATGGACATTTCCCGTGGAGAAGAATTGTATCTGTTGTGTAAGGCATCTTCAGTGCATCTTTTTAGTTAATGACAATTCCTTATTTTCAGGAAAAACAAGACAAAAAATAGAGTTATAGGATGATTACTGTATCATCCGGGCGATAACGTAACTTGTCTTTCCTTCCCTGACGGTGACAGACTGTTCCCAGGATTGGAAATTGTCCATCTCAAGTTTGACGATATGATCGCCAGGTGCCACCGCAGAGAGCGTTATTGGCGTCTGTCCCATAAGTGTTCCGTCAACATAGATAGAAGCAGTCTCAGGTAGAGATGTTACCATCATGTAACCGGCTGTAGGAGCCCAGAATTCAGGGTACAGGACTGCGGTGACATAACTTGTTTTCTCACTGATAACATGAATTGTCTGTTGCCAGTTGAAATATCCGTCCATTCTGACTTCAACATTGTGCTCTCCTGCACCGACTCCTGATACTACCAGTGGTGTTGTGCCCTGTGTGGATCCGTCGACCATAACGGATGCCCCACGGGGGATAGAGTCAATCATAATACCCGGTTCAGAACCAGGTTTCATCGTCATTCTGGCATAAATTTTTGTTGTCTGTCCGGCATATACCGGGATCCGGTTCTGGTAGTCCTCAAATCCTGGGCGTGTAATCTTGAGGTCATATGTTCCTTCTTCAAGGTTACTCATAATAAATGGAATTGACAGTTTTGTCTGACCCTGATCTACGCCGTTGAGATAGACCGTTGACCATTGCGGTGCCAACTGGAGATTAATTGATCCTGTCTCATGGCCTGATGGTTCTAACGTTGCATTTATTTCCACTGGTTTTCCTGGTAGTGGAAATACGGTCTTTTCCCAGGGTTTGTACCCGGAAAGTTCGAGGCGAACCCGGTGTTCACCATAGGTCAGTCCGGTTTTTGTGAGTGGAGAAGTCCCGATATAGATATCATCAATATACACATCTGCCCCGGATGGAGTGGATGCAACTGAAATTGTACCTTCAGACCCTGGTTTTGTCACGGTAATATATCCGGCCTTTGCAATAGTGTCAGTCCCCGTTATCTGGCTTGATGCGGTAAGTGATACGGTGTAGATTCCTTCATCTGCGTAGGTATGTGATGGGTTTGCCACCATTGATGTTTGTCCGTCTCCAAAGTTCCATGCCCACATTGTCGGGTTTCCTGTTGACTGGTCAGAGAACTGGACCGCAAGTGGTGCAGGTCCTGATGTGGGAGTGCCGGAAAAGTCGGCAACAATGCCTCCCTGTTCGGTAACGGTGATATACCCATCCTTTGTGATGGTATCAGTTCCAGATATCTGGCTTGATGCAGTGAGAGTTACCGTATAGATTCCTGCATCTGTATATGTGTGTGATGGGTTTGCCACCATTGATGTTTGTCCGTCCCCAAAGTCCCATGCCCACATTGTGGGGTTTCCTGTAGATGTATCAGTAAACTGCACGGTAAGTGGTTTCTGTCCATAGGTAGGTGTAGCCGAGAAGTCAGCGACAATCCCTGATTCTTCAGTAACGGTAATATAACCCGCCTTAATGATGGTGTCAGTTCCTGTAATCTGGCTTGAAGCGGTTAATGATACGGTGTAGATCCCTGCATCTGTGTATGTGTGTGATGGGTCAGCAACCATATCCGTCTGTCCGTCTCCAAAGTCCCATGCCCACATCGTCGGGCTTCCTGTTGAGAGGTCAGTAAACTGCACGGTAAGTGGTTTCTGTCCGTAGGTAGGTGTAGCCGAAAAGTCAGCGACAATCCCTGATTCTTCAGTAACGGTAATATAACCCGCTTTAACGATGGTGTCAGTTCCTGTAATCTGGCTTGAAGCGGTTAATGATACGGTGTAAATTCCTGCATCTGTGTATGTGTGTGATGGGTTTGCCACCATATCCGTCTGTCCGTCTCCAAAGTCCCATGCCCACATCGTCGGGCTTCCTGTTGAGAGGTCAGTAAACTGCACGGTAAGTGGTTTCTGTCCGTAGGTAGGTGTAGCCGAAAAGTCAGCGACAATCCCTGATTCTTCAGTAACGGTAATATAACCCGCTTTAACGATGGTGTCAGTTCCTGTAATCTGGCTTGAAGCGGTTAATGATACGGTGTAAATTCCTGCATCTGTGTATGTGTGTGATGGGTTTGCCACCATATCCGTCTGTCCGTCTCCAAAGTCCCATGCCCACATTGTTGGGTTTCCGGTAGATGTATCAGTAAACTGCACGGTAAGTGGTTTCTGTCCATAGGTAGGTGTAGCCGAGAAGTCAGCAACAATCCCTCCGGTTCCTGTAACCGTAATGAAATCAGGTATGAGGGTACTGTCAGCACCCCCGCTATTTCCAACCTTTAAGTATACTCCATAGGATCCTGCCTCTGTATAGGTATGAATTGGATCTGTTTCAGTTGAAGTGGCTCCATCTCCAAATTTCCATATCCACCAGCGTGGTGTTCCTGGAGACATATCTGTGAACTGCACGGTAAGGGGAGCCTCACCGCTGCGGGGTTCTGCCATAAAGACGGCGGCAGGTGGTGGAACATCTCCGCTTACCGAGATATAATCTTCCCATACCAGTGTATCAGATCCTTCGTTATTTGTAACAGTCAAAGTGACTGTATAGAGATTTGCAATCTCATAAATATGAATCGGATTCTGTTCAAATGAACCAGTCTCATCCCCAAAGTCCCACTCCCAGCTGGTTGGATATCCGGTAGAGAGGTCGGTGAATGAAACGGTTAATGGACTTTTTCCCCCGGTTGGTTCAGCAGTAAAAGATGCTACTGGTCCGGACCCGCCTGTTACAGTGATGTATCCTGCTTTTACGATAGTGTCAGTTCCGCTGGTCTGGCTTGATGCGGTGAGAGTAACCGTGTATGTGCCGGGACTTGTATAGGTGTGTGACGGACTCGCAATCATATCCGTCTGTCCGTCCCCAAAGTCCCACGCCCACATTGTCGGGTTTCCTATAGATGTGTCTGTAAACTGCACGGTAAGCGGTGCCTGTCCTGATGTTGGTGTTGCATAAAAGTCAGCAACAATGCCAGATTCTTCGGTAACGGTGATGTATCCTGCTTTTACGATAGTGTCAGTTCCGCTGGTCTGGCTTGATGCGG
>CAYRYR010000007.1:0-9294 GCA_964428385.1 uncultured Methanoregulaceae archaeon | reverse complement strand
TAGATGTGTCTGTAAACTGCACGGTAAGCGGTGCCTGTCCTGATGTTGGTGTTGCTGAGAAATCAGCGACTATCTGTGGCGTTCCACCTGTCGACAGATCCAGCTCTGATGTTGTTCCCTCATGGAAGGTTGCAGTCTGATCCGCTTCTATCCCACTGATAAAAAAGGATATCAAAGGATCTCCTTCTCCCACATCTTCTTCTGTTGCTGATACTACAAGGCGTGGGTCAAAAAGATCGGAACCCCCATACGTTCCTGCTTCATCTGTGACAACTGTTCCCCGTATTACATCGAATATCTTTGCTTCAATAACGGTTCCAGCAGGAGCAGGGGCACCGTTAGTTAATACACTCCCATAAAATTCAGATGGAAGCGGGGGTATTGCTGAAGCTGATACCGCCAGCATCAACACAATAATTGTGATTATTATACTATTTTTGAGCATGCTGTTTACCTTCATCCTGATTTCCCATACTGTCAGTTATACTCTTAAGGTTTAACTATAGCCCTGATTATTTTTAATATTATCATTAGATCTGTTGTAATTTGCTCAGATTAGAGAGTTGAAGGATGAATAGTGTCATATATCCTCCAGGGGTTCAGGAAAAGGAGATTGTAAAAAATGAGCAAAATGGGAGAAAAAACCGATTTCCTTTGGATAAATTGACTCTTTTCACGAATCCGAATCTGTATGCGCTTTTGTAATTTCTGAACGCACTGTGAGGAAAACCGGGCCGCGGACGTCAATTTTCTGCTTTGAATCGGTAATAAAGCGCATTGCATGCTCTGCTATTTTAAGGTTGATATCACCTGGAAGACGGGCAATTTTCACCTGGATCTTACCTTCCTTTTCACACATAGCAGCCTGCTCAATATCATGGGCGGCACGGGCAGCAACAGCGTCGAGATAGGATATTCCGGTTGCAACCCCCTCCTTTCTGACAAGAGCAAATTTTTCAGTATCAGGAATCCCAAGGATTGAACCTTCATAGACATAGATATCATTAAAACACGCGGGACCACAGAGTTTTGCATTCTCTTCTGGTTCCTCAACAAATGCCTTTACACTCACATTTCCGATAATTCCCTCCCATGCTGAATATGAACAGGGCCCTGGATCGGTTGCATGAGCTGAAGCTGTTGTGGTGATTGCAGCTGCAAGCATACGCCCAGCCTGCGTCTTTGGCTCACTCTGAAGTGAGACTGCCTGTGCCAGATCAAAATCAGTATACCGGCGTGGATAGAACTGGGGATGACAGAGAATTCTTACATCATCAGCCTGGTATGCAATCATAGCAAGTCGTTCTACGCCAAGTCCGAGGTTCATTACCGGAACACCTACTCCGTACTCTGCAAGTGCTGATGGTGAGTAGAGACCAAATGTTGCGACCTCAACCCATCCATGAACCGGATGGCGTGCATAGACCTCTGTCTGTGTATCTGGCATATAATATTTTGATCGTTTCTCGTCAGGGCGGAATGAGAAGTCAGTATAGCCAAAAGCTGAGAGAAGTGAGTGACTAATCGCTTTCCCATCATCAAGGGTTACATCTTCGTCTGCAATGATACAGGATGCAGAGTGATAACTCATTAACCGCTGGGCATCCTCTGCCTGCTCACGTCGAAAGCAGCGATCAATTGAGAATAATTTTATGGGTCTTTCATATCGTTCCCAGATGGATCCAAGAGTCTGAAACCAGCCACTGGTCATGTGGGACCGCAGTGTCTGCCGTGACGATTCAGGTCGGAGTTCCCGAAATTCCGGGAATACCTGATCAAGGATATCAATTACCTTTGCATCATCAGTCTTTAGCACAGTGGATAATTCATGGGTAAGTTCATCCCCATCAATTTCAGATTTTTTATACGCATGAAGTGTCTCTCGTAGTACCCCTTCTGTTGCATCTGATATAGTAGTGCCAATTATTGTCTCTATCTTCTTTAACTGCTCTTTTCCGATTCCAACATTTGGCCGGGGTAACCCGCCAAGATAAAAGACCCGGTCGAGAACAGCCATTGCTTCCGGACCAAACTGCTTGTAAACCTCCTTTTCTTCGATAATAATCGGATTTTCAGCCTCATGAAAACCCATCATCAGGTAGGTCTCCCGCAGTTTCTGTATCGTTGCAAATATCGGATGTGGTTCTGCCCTGGGATACATAAATCCAGGGTATTGTCTCTCTCTTCCGGGAAGGGTCAGAACTTGTGGTCCTTGGTGCCAGGCCTGTTCAAAATCGGCTCTGGCAAGTTTTTTATATTCGTCTGCATCAAATTTCATCGTGTTCGCTCCAGGCAAACCACCCTTGAGAGGGTGTTCTCATCCATAATCATATATGATGTTCTTTCGCACAGACTCTCTGCAAAGTTACGTATCCTTTCGTGCTCAGGCATATGCTGCCGGGTGAGTCGTTTCTGGCTGTACCCGACATGCATATACCCTTTGACCTCGACATAACGGGCACCTGAGTCCTCTATCATCCTGGCGTAGGCATCAGGATTGTGGTCGTTAATTCCCTGCACCAACGTTATTCTGATGGCAGACCGCCGGTTTTTGAGGAGAGAGAGGCTCTCCATTATTTTATCCCAGTAGTCTTCATCAGGTTGTGCCACATACAGATACGTTTCCCGGTCTGGTGCTGTCAGGGAGACATACATCTGGTATGGATTGCACTTTTTGAGCATGTCAGGGTTTGTCCCGTTGCTTACCAGAAATGTTGTACAGCCTTGTGCATTAAAGAGATCAATAAGAGCCGGTAGTTCATGATATAAGGTTGGCTCTCCAGACAGTGATATTGCTATCTGGTTTGGGACAAGTGACTCCTGGTAGCGTTTTTGATCGGTCCGGTATGAGACCTTATAACCGGCAAGTGCTTTTTTCTGATGAAATGCAACCCTGTTTACAATCTCTTCTGGTGCAAGTTGTCGTGTCTCAGGATATACATGTTCAAATGAGCGCCAGCAGAAGAGACAGTGTTGGTTACATGCAAGGGTTGGTGTTATCTGGGCACAGCGGTGGCTTTCGATTCCATAAAACTGGTGCTTGTAACACATTTCTCCCCCCACGAGTGCCCTTTTGCACCACATGCAGGGTTTAAGAGCTGCAGAAGAGGCAGGATCAAAGAACAGGTACCCCATCTTCTGCAGACTTTTACATGGATCTGATGGCATCGATACCCAGCGTTTCTAGTGCCTCTTTAAGAGTGTTCTGTGTTGCCTTTACCAGGGAGAGACGGCTATCACGTGTAATTCCCTGAGATTTAAGTACCGGATCAGCATGGTAAAATGAATTGAACAGGTCTGCAAGCTCACGAGCATAGAGAGCCAGAAGATGTGGTTTGAGTTCCTGTACTATCTCCTCTATGATAAATGGAAACCGACCGATATGTTTGAGAAGGGTTATTTCAGTCTCTGTTTTTATCTCTGCTGCATGGTTAAAATCACCGGCTTTATCAAGAATACTGCAGGCACGGGCATGGGCATACTGAATATATGGACCACTTTGCTTCTCAAAATCAAGCGCTTCTTCCCAGTTAAAGACTGTGCTCTTCTCAGGGATGGTCTTAATGATGTCATACCTGATGGCTGCTACAGATACAGAGGTTGCAATACTGTTCCTGACCGCTTCATCCAGTTCAGGCCGTCTGGTAGTAACTTCTATTAAAGCCCGTTCCCGTGCTTCACTGAGCAGATCATCTGCTGGTACAAACTTCCCTTTTCTGGTGCTCATGGAGCCCTCTGGAAGGGAGACAAACTCAAAGAATATAATGTCAGGTTTCTGTTCGCCAAGAAGATGGAGGGTTGCCTGTAACTGAGTTCCGATAAGTTTGTGATCAGCACCGAGAACATCGATGACCCTGCCAAAATTTCTCCCTTTCCAGGTGTGGTATGCTAAATCCCTGGCAGCATACACACTGGTCCCGTCAGATCTTCTTAAGACATATTCCTTCTCAAATCCAAATGATGTGAGATCAACTGATAGAATATCTGTTGTTTTTGCCTGGGGCAACCATGAAATCCTTGCAAGGATACGGTTTGTATCTCCGTTCTTAACAAAGTCGCTCTCATAGACGAACCTGTCGTGATGTGCATTCAACCCTGCAAGCGTTTCTTTAAACCCGTCAAGACATCTTTTAACCGGTTCTCTGAATCGTGTAACCGTTTTTTGATCCCCTGCTTCAACCTGCTGCATCAGAAGGTCAATGGCGGCGTTCTTTGACGGATCTGCTTCAAGATCTTTGTTTGCTTTGATATAGACATCAGCAATCAGGTGGTCACCTTTCCTGTCGGTGTGAATATTGGTTTTCTGTTCCTCAACACCCCAGGCAACGATTGCTATCTGGCGTCCCATATCATTGACATAATACTGAACTTCAAGATTATATCCTGCCTTTCTAAAGCAGCGGGCCAGTGTATCTCCGATGATGGTGTTTCTGATATGCCCGACATGCAGCGGTCCGTTAGGATTTGCACTGGTATGTTCAAGAACAACGGTCCCTGCTTTATTCTGGCATTTTCCATATTCATCCTGTACCGCGGCTGCAAGAACAGATGCCAGGTATTTTTGATTAAAGATAAAATTGATATACGGACCAGTGACTTCTGTTGTTGCATTAGCTTTCTCTCTGACAGCATCGCGTATCTGGTCTGCTATCCTTAAAGCTACCTGTGCAGGCGACGTCTTCTCTTCTTTTCCTATGGCAAATGCTACCGTAGATGCAAGATCTGCATGATCACCGCCGTGTATGAGAACAATGTCATCCCGCCCTGTTGTTTCCTGCAAAATGTTGGTTATTATGGTTATAGCATCGATATACATCAGTACCCTGTCCTGTATCTAAGAATCGCCGCTATCCCGCCAAAAGCAGTGAAAAGCTGCGTCCCTTCTTCAAAATCATCAGAAATAATCTCTACAGAGGTATTTGAGAGGTCGGCAAGTGTGGTCAGTTCATCAACGATGTCAATATCCTCAGTAAGGACTAGCGGGGATGTACATTTGGGGCAGTTCCCTGCATCATAGTCGCTTGAATCCTTGAACACTTCAACCTTGATGGTTACTTCGCTGTTATATCCACAGCTTTCACAGAGAAATTTCAGGCGTGACTGTCTGAGTTTTTCAGAGAGGAGAAGCATATCAACAGAACCTATCTCAAGATTCTGACGGATACTCTGTTCTCCATATGCCGCAAGGCCGTCGTCTTTGACAAGTTCCTTGAAAAACCGTTCCATAATCTTTTTCTCTTCGATGACATCCTGTCCTTTAAGCGCATCTGCGGCAGCATCAACGAGTTCAGGAAGACCACTCTCATTTGTATATGAGATATCAAAGAGTCCTATAATCCGGCGTTGAATTTCGTGATGCAGATAACTACCTGCTTCAAATTCCTCTTTAGTTGGTGATGGACCTCCTATGAGGACACCCTTAAAGCGCTCAAAGAATTCTTTCTCCTGCAGGAAAACGTCACTAGATCGACTGCCGATCTTTTTATAGAACTCATGGATAGCAATCTCACGAAGTCGCTGAAAACGGGCACTCGACTGACCCCCCTTCCGCTGTTTTCCAGGGACTGTGGAAGTTGTTCCACCAATTGGTTCTATCCGGTTTCCACGTAAAAATCCCCAGTATGCCTCACGTCTGTCGAGAACAAGGAGTCCATATACGTTTTTCTCCTCCAGCATCGCCTTGAGTGGTTCCAGCTCAAACGTAGAACTACAGCGGTACATATAGAGGTTCAGCGGTTCAGGCGGGTCTACCACATTACACTCAAGATCCTGGCGGTCTCCGTGTTTATTGATGGCACCACAGAAGATGGCCATTCCGTTTACAGGAGGTTTTGAGTAATATTTAAGACGGGCCAGAATGGAAGAGATGGCACTCTGCACATTTGAGCGGGTCTGTTTTGATTTGATATTTGAGCATTGCCCGAATTCATCGCGCAGTTGTGCTGTGACATCATAGATCTGTTTATCAGGCGGGATGTAGAGTGATATCAGTTCAGTTCCGCTCCCCTCCTTAACCTGGAGCTTCTCAAGCATCTTTTTAAAATCATACTTACGTCTGGCATTATCTTTTGGTGTATCTTCTGTCATATGGTGAACCTGCTCTATTGGTTTGTATGGGTACAGGCAACATTTCATCGAAAGATTGCCTTAACCTATGTAGTGCGATTAACATGCACGTCCTGGAATGACCATCTTATAATTTAATCATTCCCGGAGTTCTGCAAGGCACTATAATATGAATATCAGCGCATCAGAGGTTTCTTTGCTGAAATTTGGGGGAGTCAGCCCGCGTACCTGGTATTGCAGTGTATCATAGGTATAGTTCTAAAGCTCGTATATATTGTGTGACACAGCCCTTATATCTCTCTCGGCAAAAAATGATATCCCTGTTCTGGGTAGTGCAGGACCCGGGGCACCATTATACCAGAAAGGACTGCTGACATTCAGAAGATATGCTGATATATTTTGGTATCGACCTCCTGATTTATGCCATGTGTGCCATTGAATGGAATAAATAATGCATTTTTTCCTGCTTTTTCTGCAAAAGATTCTCCCATTGCATACGGAATTACCGGGTCATCAGGGGCATGGAAGATTAGGACCGGTCGTGGTGCAAGGGTAGCGACTGCAATATCAGGTTCAATGCTTAAAAGGAATGTCTTTGCCGGCTCCCGTACTGAGAGGTTCAAAAATCCAAATCCTGCTGTTGATACTCCGATGTATCCTGCAAATGCCGGATCTGCTGCAGCTGCAATCGCTGCATATCTGCCACCGTTAGAGGATCCTGCAACCCAGACCGGAATATTTCCAAACCTCTCTGTCAGGTAGTGCTCTCCTGCAATCATATCTGACACGATAAGGTACACCTGTGGCCATTCTCCTGCTACATATGCATCAATATCTGAATCAAAATCAAGAGGATGACCTGGAGTTTCACCACCATTTCCTCTGATATCAATGACAAGAAAAGCAATGGAATGGGTTGCATATTCTTGTGCCCGGGAGAGATGACCGCTGGCAGGAACTCCGGCTCCTGGTGCATATACGATTGCAGCCTTTGGGTTTGCCGGACTTGCGAGCAATGCATTGACATCTCCCTTCTGTGTGTGCAGGGTTATTTTTTCTAAAGTAATTCCGTCTTGTTCCCTGATAATATGAGTCGAGACGGTGGCATTGGGATTTGATAAGGATAAAAGCCCCTTAGAATCGATATGATATTCCTGTTTTGGTACAGAGGATTGTGTGGCCATACATCCTGATACCGCTATCAGAATGAAGATCCCGATAATAAGGGGGATAAGTACTCTCATATAATCTCAGCAAAGTAGTGAGTCATAAGACAAATAGTCTTTGCATCAACGATTTTCCCGTTAGATATCATCGTTTTTATATCTTTAATTTTAAACTGATGCAACTCAATTATTTCATCTTCATCCATCTGATATGCTCTGCTTGGTGTGAGATCCTCTGCCTTATAGAGCCATATCTTCTCTGTTGTGTATCCAGGTGTAGTATAAATGAATCCATAGGGAGTGATACGATCTGCTGCCAGCCCTGTCTCCTCGATGAGCTCACGATATGCTGTCTCCTGGGGGTCTTCTCCAGGTTCACAGGTTCCTGCCGGAACTTCATAGATGTATTCATCGATGGCAAACCGGTACTGCCTGATAAGATAACATGTATCATCTTTGATAGGAAGAATTGCAACCGCATTGTTCGGGTGGACAATGATGCCCTCCATCTCTCTGCCATTTGGGAGGGCTACTGTTTTTTGTTCAATTTTGAGGCGACGTCCATTATAAATGTACATACATTCATTCCTCTTGTATACTGATTTATGATGCTGTATGATACTGTATGACTCAATTTTTCTTTTTGAGATACGGGAAAGGTACGGTATCGTAAATGATGATATAGTGACATGAAAGAGGTAATAATGCGTCTGTATCAGACGGTTCTCTCTGTAAAAGGGTATATTAACGGTTCACGATGAACGTTAAATAACGGGTTTCTGTTTTCATTCCGTCTCTAAAGCATCACGTTGCTATTTTTCGATACAGGTTTAGACGACTTGTAACTGGATTGGTATCAGTTACCAGAAAAGAAAAAGTCGAAGTTATGATTAGCAAGGGAAGAGAACCTGTATAGTTAATGGCGAAACTTTCTAGAAAGTTTACCTTAATCTAAGTAGTGCGATTAAGCTTGCACTCCTTGGAATAACCGTCAGTTTCACTTCGATTATTCCAATACGTTATACTGGGCACTATAATCATTTCGTACATTTACGCAGCGTGTTCCGTGTGGGATACACCAGTCCCTGGGTTACAGGAATGTGTGATTTGACATGTGTTCTGATTTTTATATGAGGTACTGATGAATTCTGACAGGAGTACGAATACACCCCCTTCCGGGGGGCCAACAAAAGACGAGATCCTTGCTATATCACTGCAGAAACTCGGACCGACTGTGGATGACATCTGTGTTGATCTGGGGTGCGGAACAGGCAGGGTTTCGATTGCACTTGCGGGTCGCGTCAGGATGGTCCATGCGGTAGATCGGCGCCGTGAGGCATATGAATGGACACAACAGGAGGCTATCAGGATGGGAATCAGTAACCTTATTCCTCATTATACAGATGCAGTCAGGTTCCTCTCCGGGATTGAACACCTTGATATTGCTTTTATCGGAGGATCTAAAGATCTTGCAGAGGTCATTGCGCTTTTGCATCAGCATTCGGTACGGCGGGTTGTTATCAATGCAGTTATGCTCGAGACGGTCAATATTGCCATGAAAACTCTGCAAAAATATGATATGTTTGATGAGATTGTCCATGTTCAGGTATCACATTCATACCCGATAGCAGAGGGAATCATGTTTAAACCAATTGATCCTGTCTTTATTATCACAGGTGGGTGTTTAGTATGCTGACTGCAGTAGGACTTGGCCCCGGAGATCCCGGCCTTCTCACCCTGCATGCTGTCTCTCTGCTTCAAAAAGCCGATAAAGTCTTTGTTCCTGGTGGAATTGCCGGAAAACTTGTTGCACCATATTGTAATCCTGTTGAACTTGTATTTCCCATGAGCTATGATGAGGATGAGGTTACAAGTCACCTTGTGAAGAATGCAGACTGTATTGCAAAGGTAGCACAGGATGGTCTTGCGGTCTTTGGGATAATAGGAGATCCAATGGTATTCTCTACATTTTCCCGACTCTGTGCGGTGTTACATGAACGGTTTCCAGATATTCCTGTCAATACTATTCCGGGAGTGAGCTCGATAACTGCAATAACGTCTG
>CAYRYR010000006.1:0-54658 GCA_964428385.1 uncultured Methanoregulaceae archaeon | reverse complement strand
ATCCAGAAATTGGTTGATCAGGTACCTCTGGGTACCTGGTTTTTCATGACAAATTATCAGCTTCACATTCAAGACCTCTGATAACATCAACAGGATTTGCAAGCTGGGTAAGTAAAATAACAGGAATTTCGGAGGTTGTTGGATTATTTTTTATCATTTTGCATAAGGTATACCCGTCCATTTCAGGCATTATGATATCGGTCAGTACAATATTCACATCTGCTGTTTTCAGTATATCGAGTGCTTCCTTTCCGTTTGAAGCAATATTTGTCTGATAACCGGCATCTTCCAGGAGGAATCTGAGTTTATCAGCCTGGATTTTGTTATTTTCTGTGATGAGGATTTGGATCTTGTTATCATTAGTCATCGTATCGTCCCTGTTAACATCATGTTGTTTTCCCTGTAATGTAATTTCTCTGTTCTGTATGCTGAACCAGAGCCAACACTATCTCATCTGGTGTTAGAACAAATTGTGTAGCACCAAGTTTCAATGCTGATCCGGGGAGACCATAGACTAATGATGATGCTTTGTCCTTTACAATTTGTTACTGCACCATGCTGACAGAGGGTAAGTAGATCCTTTGCACCGTCTGAACCCATACCTGTTAAAAGGACTGCAATAATTTCATTTCCATAGATCTCTGCTGCTTTTCTAAAAATAGTTGATAGAGGGCTTAATACTTAGGTCAGGAGGATAATTAACTAGTTGTACCATCATTCCTCTTCTGACCTCCAAATGGACATCTGATGGGGTATTTAGATCTTTCCTGCATGCAATTTTTTATCTTCTGCCACATGGACCGACTTGCCGGTAAGATGATGCAGGCCAGGATGCAAACCCCTCTACAAATCCTCTGGTAATATGCTGGACAATGAGAATAGGAAGAGTGAAGGAAGCCAGGCAGACCTTAATATCTTCCTAATAATCAAAAAACCTCTGGTAGAAGCACAGATAAGAACCAATTTGAGCTCTCTTTTCTGTATGGGTGCCCTTTCTCTTTCTTTGATCCCTGGGGTACTGCCACATTTTCTTTGGTTGATACTATGAGTCTGACCGGACATGTACCCTTCTCGTCTCTTATAAGCCGGAGAAATACCTGGATAGTGTATCAGCTAAAAAGGGGTAGTCTTTGTGCCATGGCATATCCACAGATGACTGCGATAGAATTACCAAATGAGGCGTTTATTACATTATCTCCGGAATCAAGATAAAGCTGTTTTGTCATGTCCAGTTTTGCCGGGGTTGCAATGACAATCAGAGATGAAGTACCGGTTTTTTGTAAAACCCGGGGGCTTATCTGCTGGTTTCCCCGCCCGAGAATAAACCCCTGTGCCCCGATTGGGCTGATGATGATGCTTGTATTATTGTACTGGTCAAGAAGAACAAGAATATCCCGTTCTGATAGGTCCTGTTGTATCGTCTTTTTCTGATATACGGCATCAATGCCGAGCAGGGTGTTTGGAATCTGCAGTTCTTCTGCAATTGCAGCGGTTGTAGCTCCTGCTCCAATCAAATACAGGGTATCATCCCGCATCAGGGATATGATAAATTCTGCTATTTCCAATTGTGATCGCCTCTCATTACCCGGATCCAATGCAATTTTTCCTGTTGGGCAGTAGTTTTGTATGAATGGAATCTGCACCGTTGCATACAGTCGGGGATGCAGGATACCGGCCCGGTATGCATCTTCATCAATATCAAGTACTTCAGCATGCTGCAGCGGCAATTCTGATATTTTGGTAACAATCGCAGCAGCAGTTCTGGGAGTACTAGCAAAGACGCCTGAGAACATCTTTACTCCTGCCGGAATACCAAGAACCGGTGTATTATGTATAACTTCAGCGATATCCCGTGCAGTTCCATCTCCACCACAAAAGAGGATGAGGTCAACTCCTTCTTTTTCCATACAACGACAGGCATGCATAGTATCTTCTTTTGAACTGGGAAAATCAGGGGTACTTATTACGAGTACTGATTTTTCTCCTGCATCAAGAAGAATATCTTCTCCCATTGCATCGCCAGCCGTGACCCATAGTATCTGATGAGGAGGAAGAAAGGTAAGAAAATCCTTTGCTTTTTGAGGTGATACCTCTGTAGCTCCCTGGAATATTGCCTCGTTATATTTTCCATCGGTTCCTTTGAGTCCTACTGCCCCTCCCATACCTGCTATTGGATTAATGAGAAAACCGATGCGTTTCATCTAAATCAGTTGACTGAAGGGAGATTTGCAAGAGACTTTTTAATGAGTTCAGCTGGATATTCATAATCAGGGAGATTGCCTGAGAAGTACATCTCGTAACTGCTGAGATCAAAGTGACCGTGACCGCTGAAATTAAATACAATTGTCTCTTCTTCTCCGGTTTTTCTGCATGCAAGGGCTTTGTCAATTACAACTCTGATGGCATGGGCAGTTTCTGGAGCAGGAATTATTCCTTCGGTCCGTGCAAACGTAACTGCAGCATCAAACGCTTCGTTCTGATGGCATGAAGTAGCAGTTATCAGATGTTCAGCATGCAGTTTTGAGACGAGTGGTGCCATGCCATGATATCTGAGGCCTCCGGCATGAATGGAAGCCGGAATAAAGTCATGCCCAAGGGTAAACATTTTCATAATGGGAGTCAGACCTGCGACATCTCCGTAATCATAGGCGTACAGTCCTTTCGTGAGTGTCGGGCAGGCTGCAGGTTCTACTGCAATAATTGAAACATTATCCCCCTTTCCACTTATATTATCTTTAACAAATGGAAAAGCGAGTCCTGCAAAATTAGACCCTCCACCGGCACACCCTATAACTGTTGTTGCCTTCTCGTCTGCATTTTTAAGTTGTTGTTGTGTCTCCTGACCTATGATGGTCTGGTGGAGGCAGACATGGTTTAAGACTGATCCAAGTGAATAATTTGTATTATCATGTGTTGCTGCATCTTCAACTGCTTCAGATATGGCAATTCCAAGACTGCCTGGTGTATCCGGGTCTTTTGCAAGGATTGCATTTCCTGATTGAGTCCTGGTTGAAGGAGAAGCAATACATTCAGCTCCCCAGGTTTGCATCATCATCTTTCGGTATGGTTTCTGATCATAACTACCCCTGACCATGTAGACTGTACAGTCCATCTCAAAGAGCTGGGTTGCAAATGCAAGTGCACTTCCCCACTGTCCGGCTCCGGTCTCGGTGGCGATACGTTCAATCCCCTCCTTTTTATTGTAATAAGCCTGTGCAATGGCAGTATTTGGTTTGTGAGACCCGGGGGGACTTACTCCTTCATACTTATAAAAGATTTTTGCCGGAGTCTTTAGATGCTTTTCCAGACGATGGGCACGATAGAGTGGACTCGGTCTCCATAGGGTCAGGATATCTCTTACCTCTGCAGGAATATCAATATATCTCTTTTGACTGACTTCCTGTCTGATTAATTCCAAGGGAAAAATCGGAGCCAGATCATCCGGACGTATCGGTTTTTTTGTCTGTGGATGGAGTGGAGGATCTAACGGGTTTAAAAGATCTGCCTGAATGTTATACCATTGTTTTGGTATTTCATTCTCATCAAGAAGAAATTTTGTTTGCATGTACACTTATGTATATCATTGTACGTATTTAATCATTGGTGTACAAAAATTTGAAAATATGAGGGGAGTTATACACCAATCTTACGGTGAATAAGGCAGTTTTCTTTGATTCAATTCCGATGTCTCATCCCTTTATAATGCGATTTGCCCAATCTGCTCTTCTGTTTTTTTAGGTTCCCGTCACTCCCTTTCATTGTTGCACTTACTTCCTGAATAGCTGCAGATGTCTCTTCGGTCTCGGTTGCTGCTTGGACAGCCTGTTTTTCTGCCTCTTCTGCCTGTTTGCTTACTTCGTGTATACTAGCCGTCATCTCTTCAACGGATGCAGCCTGTTCCTCAGTCAGGGCAGCAATATCAGTCACTTTTTGGTATATTTCCCCGATCTGTGATGCAATTGTGGTAAATATAGTGAGCATACTCCCCAGTGTGGTCCCCTCTTCTTTCACATGATGTGTTGCTGTTTTGTCAATCTCACTAAAAAGGTAAAAGATCAGGAATAGCACTAAATCTGAAAAATCTGTTTCCTTCACATGACCTATAGGGCCGTAAGAAAATTTTTGCGACTTATGGATATAGTGTCAAGTAATCCTGTTTAATATGGATAGATTTTTTGAATACAGATGCAAAGCACCGGTTTTAGAATTAATCGTTCGGATTTTTACGAATCTTGCTGTATCCAGGCAAAGGGCCGAATTTTTAAAAAGCCCTTAATATCAATTGCATTAGAGAGTTCATAGATAATTAGAAAAGAACGTTTCAATTTTATCTCTATATCATCGGCTAACCCGGGAAATGTCCATTGCAGCAAGAATGATTGAATGGATAGCATCATCATCATCAATCAGGGGATTTGTAGATACCGCTATACTGATAATCTCTTTGGTAACCGGATGCTGAAATTGCATGATTTTATTTTTGTATGGTTTTTTTGTCATCAGTGTTGCATAAACCGGATATGCATCAGGGGGAAGAACACTTCCATCTTCCCGGTAAAGGCAGTGTATCAGGTTATCCTGTAGTGTTTTGGTATTTTTCAGATCTCCTGTTCCAAAAAGATCCTGGGCTGTCTGGTTTGCTGAGAGGATAATCCCTTTTGCATCATACATTACAATCGCAGCAGGAATCATATCAGGAGAAATGGATGACATTGTTTCATATGTTTTTTCCCCCGCCTCCAGATTTGGTGCCTTCTCTTTGATACCAAATACTACCCTTTGTTGTTTTTCTCTCTCAAAAATCTCAATTTCTCTGACATTTTCGATTATTTTTTGTTCTATCAGAGAATAGATAAAAATAGGATTCTCACCTTTCTTCAGGTACAGGTCAGCTCCATTATTGAGTGCCTCGATAACAACATCTTCATGACTGTATCCTGTGAAGATGATAAAGAAAATTTCAGTATTAGATGATCGAATGGTAGAGAGAAAAGAAATTCCATCCATATCAGGCAGTAGATAATCAGCAATGATAGCATCATAAGGGTATTGATAATATTTTTCCAGACCCTCTTTTGCAGATAATGCAGTTTCTATCGATAATATTCCGTTTATTTCTAAATAGGTCTTTGTTATCCCGAGAATGTCAGGGTCATCATCTATTACAAGTACTGATATCATCTATCCTCTTAAAAAAGCTTATTATCTATAAGAGTATGCTTTTCTGTGATATTGTATTTACAATTAATATAGGTATCTCTTATTCTGGATTGTGTTGCTCATTGTAGTGAATCTGAACCTTCTTGATTGGTAATAATCCTATTTCCGGATATTTGTAATATCGTTAATGGCTAGACTTTCTAACAAGGTTGCCTTAATCTATGCAGCGCGATCAGCGTGCACTCTTTAAAATGGCCTCAGTTTCACTTCGATTATAAGAAGATATTATGCCCGGCACTATAATACACTGTTTTTTAGAAGGTATCCCCTCTCTCATATTACATGTCAACCATATTGATTCAGGATTTCCTGGCTTTCTATGGTTAAAAAAGGGAAAGAAGAGAGTATAGTAATAAAAATTCCTATTGTAAAGAAAGAATTTTCTCACTCAGTTCTTCTGCTTTTTTCTTGTCAATAATGAGTCCCGCTGATATTTCCATCCATTTTGACAGTTCAGGCAGATGTTTTGTTTTCAGATCGTCAAAGGAGAGACCGTCCATATGTCCTTTTGTCTGACGTTCCAGAAACTGTTTTGAGGCAGGTCCCAGATAACTTGTCGTTTCTTTGAGAACCGCTTCAGATAATGCCGACATTTTCCCGGGCTCCGTCACTTCTCTTTAGATTCCATCATCATAATCTTCAGACTTGAGACCATTCTGCTGAAAGATTGTGCAAGTTCTCCAATTTCATCTCTTCTCTCGACTGTAACAAGGACTCCCATATCTCCCATACTTATTCGCTCTGCGGATTCATTCAGGCTGTCAATGTCACGTTTCATTGTCAGGCTGAAGAACCCGATGATAAGTCCGGCGATGATGATACCGATGAGCAGAATGAGGTAGATAATGTTTCCGATGAAGTCCTGTCGTGCAATGACACGATCGCTGCTCATATCAACACCAACAATCCCAACAGTCAAACCTGAAGAATCTACAATCGGAGCATACCCGGATATGACTGTTCCCCATTGATCTGTAGTGAATTCATGCTCGGCAATTGGTTCATTAAATCCTTGTATCATCTCGTCAGTCGGGGTATCATAGATCTCATCAATACCGGCAGCGTCTTCTGATATTCCATATTCAGCATCAACAACAAAGGCAACATTTCTATCCTTCATTCGCATGGTGTAGACATAGAGGATCTCAGGATTTGCATTTTGCATTGTATAGAGCTGGTCACGCATTGCAGTAAAGGAAAGACTCTCTTCATCACCCTGAGTAATATTTTTCATTACATCGCCATCCACCTGTGTGGCAATGATACTTGCAATTGCAGTGAGTTCATCCCGGGTAGTCTCTTTCAGTGCATATTTAGTCTCTCCAAATGTGTAAAAGACGCTCATTCCGGCTATTACCAGAATAAGAATGATAAATGCTGCTGTTAATGTAGTTATGATACTACGATACCAGGGGACGGTTTTTTTCATAAATTGATAGTTACTTTGAATACTATTTAATAATCTCGTTTTTTATCAGATTCGCAAAAAAATTGTACTAATTTTCTACACGAGCAGTACTGATATGCATCTGTTCGATGCACAATTTCTAGGAAGTTGTCCGAGAATGGCAAATCACTCAGTTTTATATTTCAATTTGATGTCATTCGCAAATTCATACACATAAATGGCTCCCTTTTAAAGGCTTTTTAGAAACCCGGAGTTCTCGGACAGCCTCCTAGTAATAAGAAACCAATTTTTCCATAATAAACACAATAAAAGTACATTAATTATAAGAAAAAAGTAAAAATGGATAACCTGCTAAATCAGGTGAAGATACCCATTCTTTCTCTATCTTAATGTTTTTATTACCTGACAACATAAGAGTAGTAATCATATAATTCATGATATCTGCTGCATTTTGTTCTGTATAAAAAATCAATTTTCATGGGAAGATACTGGAAATAGTATGTCAAGACTTGATGATTATCTTAACCCGTTATACCAGGGTCTCTGGGAGGTGGTTGTGAAAAAGGAGTTAGTAACAGAACCTCTTGATGATGGATGGGTGAGTTCTCCTGTTAATGTTCCGTCTCCGGGGACAATTGGTAGTTATCGGAAAGGTCAGTACCACGTCCATGAAACTGTGAATGAATGGCGTGTACATCTTGACCGGTATGATCCGAAGTTACATCCGGTCCTTCACCTTATTGATGATGCTCCGTTGTTGCTGATGATATCTGATACGGTGATTACACTTCTTACTGAGGTTACCGGTTCTCAGTCGATAATCATACAAAACCGATTACAAGAGCAAAAAGAGACCTGGAAACAGCAGATAGCCAGTGGAATAGTCATCTCCTTCATTGGTATTATATTTTTGATAGATCCCTATTATACATTTCAGAATATTTTTCAGATAGTGCTGCCATTGGCATTGGTATGTCTGAGTGTATTTCTGATGCATAAGGGAATTGCATTTCGACCGGTTCGAATAACCAGGGTTGAAGATATAATGAGAGGAATTGCTGCTCTTGCAGCAGGTATTTTTATATTTTTTCTCCCTCTCCTTTTCTGGGTATTTGTATTACTGTTGGTCCTTGGTCTCTGGATGTTTGCCAGTGCAGTGATGCTCCTAAAGCGGGTGGTAAAAGGGAGGAAATCAGTGCCTGAAGGATTTTTCAGTCGTCTTCTTATCGGTTTTTTTTCGCTTTCTCTGGGGATAATGAGTATCCTCTTTCCTATCGGTGTACTGGCAACCTTTATGTTGATATTTGGTTTTATTGTCCTGTTAATTGGGATAACTATGATTCTGGTGGGAATTCGGTTACGTGACCGGATGTCAGTAAAAATGGTTACGCAGAATAGAAAAAACGCTAAAACAAGCTGAATTATATGCCGGTTATGTTCCAGGCAAAGATTGTTAGTACCTGATAATTCCACTGGACTATCATAGGTATCAGTACCGTATTTTTCCTTATATTTATTGAGAGTGAGAATTTTTAGTCTATCACGGTTACAATCCGTCTCGATATCAATAACAGTCTGCATAATGATTATCTATTTTCGTCTCTGGCTCTGTCGATTTTTCAAGTGATATTGCCAATCATGTTTTTATTTTTTACATCGATTTTTCCAGTTGAAACGACATTCGTTTGATGTGAAATGATGTAACCGCAGAGGACGCAGAGGGGGGAACATGTATCAGATAATCCACGAATCTCACCCCCCTCCTGGGTTAGATTAGTTCAATTGGAGAGATAATTATTGAAGTTGAAACGTTCTCTGCGTCCTCTGCGGTTGAAATTCCTCCAATTGAACTGATATAATCGCAGAGGTAAACAGCGTATCTGGCACATGTTCCAACCTCTGATGTTTGAATCCTTAAATGATATAAAAATATGAAAGTCAGAATGTCATGTAATTACATCCTGCCTGAACGTGATGATATGGTATCACTTATTTTTCAGATAGAGCCCGTATCTTCTAATTTTTCTGCTCAATAAAATTGTTGTATGTACGAGTTCTGTTTTGAGGCAGAGAACCAACAGCTTCAGAGGAGAACCGCAATGTAGACAATCTGTGAACACTTATAGATAGGAAAGGTTACATGACGATTAGCCATATCATCAGAGCTCAAACTCTTGAAAAGAGGTACGGTGATCTGATAGCAGTTAATAACGTATCTTTCACGGTTCGGGAAGGGGAACTTTTTGGGTTCCTTGGTCCAAATGGTGCAGGAAAAACCACTATTATGCGGATGATTCAATGTGTATCTCCCCGAACCAGTGGAGATCTATCTGTCTTTTCTCTGGATCCAGATAAGGATGGCAGAAAGATACGAGCTCATATTGGTGTTGTGCCGCAGGAAACCAATCTCGATCCGGATCTGACTGTTCAGGATAACATTCTCGTATATGCCCGGTTTTTTGGTATCTCTCATAATGAAGCAGTTTTAAGGACAGAAGAACTGCTCTCCTTCTTTGATTTGACCCAGAAGAGAGACACTCCGATAGAGTCACTTTCAGGTGGGATGAAACGCCGTCTGTTGCTTGCCCGTGCTCTCATTAATCGCCCGTCACTTCTGATTCTTGATGAACCTACTATTGGTCTGGATCCCCAGGCAAGACATCACATATGGGAACGGCTTATCAGACTGAAACATGAGGGAAATACTATCGTTCTTACCACTCATTATCTGGATGAAGCAGCCCGGCTTTGTGACCGTCTGGTCATCATGGATCAGGGACAAATACTCATTGAGGGTTCTCCATCAACCCTTGTCAGCCAGTATTTCAGTTCTGATATCATAGAGACCGATAATGAACCAGATGTCAGGAGGTGTCTTGATATCCATAAGGTTTCATACGAAATTGCCGGGGAGACGATTCAGATTCATAATCCGCATACCCGTGATCTGACTGATAATCTTCTCGCGAGCTGTTCCGGAGTAAGGATAAGCAGGCGGCCAGCAACCCTTGAAGATGTCTTTTTGTTGCTGACCGGAAGGAGGATCAGGGAATAATGAACGTAAAAGATCTTCTGCCAATTATACAGGGATCCTTTTTAGTCTGGAGACGAAATGCCACAGTCTTTTCCAGGCATTTTACTGTAAATATTGTCCCCCCATTTCTCGAACCTCTCCTCTATCTTGGAGCAATCGGATTTGGCATTGGTATGTTTGTAAATGATGTTTTGGGGATGCCTTTTGTGGTATTTATAGCTCCTGGCATATTTGCAGGATCAGTCATGTTTGCATCTTTTTATGAATGTGCATATGGAACTTATGTCAGAATGTATTATCAGAAGACATTTGATGCGATACTGGCAACACCTCTCACGCTTCGTGAGGTTATAATTGGTGAGATACTCTGGGGTGCTACCCGTGGTCTCTTATCAGCCTGTGTCTTTTATCTGGTGTTGGTTTTTCTCGGTCTTGTTCCTGTCTTAAATGGGTTAATCTGCCTGCCACTGGCGTTTCTTGCCGGTATTACTTTTTCAGCGATTGCTGCCTGTTTTTCAGCAATAACCCCATCTATTGATGCCCTTTCCTATCCTTCTACCCTGTATGTCTCACCGATGTTTCTCTTCTCAGGAACTTTCTTTCCTATCAGTGTTCTGCCTGAAGCAGTACAGATTGGAGCGTTTGCCCTGCTGCCACTTGCTCATCTGGTTGCTCTTGCCAGAAGTCTGATGACCGGCCTTCCTGATCCAATATGGGCTCTAAACCTCCTCTGGCTCATAGCAGCTGCAATTATTGCGACTACAGTTGCTATAAAACTCTTTGAGAGGCGGCTTATTGTGTGATTTCTGTTGTTTTTGCGGTCATATTATCTCCATTACCTGTAAATCGGATAGAATAACCCGGTTATTATGAATATTGGTTAGGACTTATGCAGTTACCCCTCCAAAAAATTATCAGAGTGATTGTGTACAGAAGAGATATCTTTTATTTATGCAGTAAAGTGGTGAAGAGGTACTATCTATTCTATAATTGTGTATCTATTGGTAACTTGTAATAGTGCGGTAAGGATGAATTTTTC
Organism: uncultured Methanoregulaceae archaeon; assembly: GCA_964428385.1. GTDB lineage: Archaea > Halobacteriota > Methanomicrobia > Methanomicrobiales > Methanospirillaceae > JAFGOM01. The sequence continues at coordinate 43,957 of CAYRYR010000006.1, read as the reverse complement.
CCGGTTATTTTTTCACCATATACCTATTCTTGTTACGAGATCTGTACTCCCAAATAAGTTCCCAGTATCGAAAACTGAGTCAGCCATTTTTGTGCGTTCTCATCCCCGGTATCTGCACGGGTATGCATTTCTTTTTGTTTTTCGGTTCCAATCCGATAATAATGGTTCTGACAGTCCCAGAGGTTCAGTTCCAGTGAGAGAGGATTTATGAGGTTGAATAACTGGTTAACGGTCTCAATGCGGAAGGTATCATCAGGATGTTCTAAAATCCTATGCATCTGTCGCATGATGCAGTTGCTTGTTACATACTGTAACATCTCATTTTCTGTTTTATACCGTCCGTTTATCACCGCTTCAATAGAGAGTTTCAGTAATGAGAGATCAATCTCATCACTTTCCATATTTTTCTGAATATCAAGATTGAGGATGTACTGAATTGAATATTCAAGAACATCAGGTGGTTTGATATCCATCTCTTTCATGGCCTTCATGAGAGAGAAATATCTGGTGTAAATTTCCCGGTATTCGGTTTCAATATCACGCAGTGTTGAATCAAGAATAAGGCCTATAACTTTTCTCTTTCCATCACGGAACAGATGCCCGAGTGAATAGGAATGAGATTCAAAATGAGTGTTTAATGAGAGGATCATTCCCAGTACATCACTTTTGGTAAAAGCATCCCATATGGCATTCTGCATTGCAATAAACTCTTCTTCTGTTGTATAAGTCCTGATTCCCCCGAGGAAATTATGATTCCCTATGTAAATCGCTGCAAAAGATAATTTTGACTCTCTGAGTGTAATATCTGATTGAAAACATGCATTTCCGATGACGACTTTAACGTTTCCTTCTTCTGCTCTTTTATAGGCATTGCATTTGATAGTGTAGGTTGTAACCTGTGTCTCTTCAGGATATGACTCAAATAATGACATGATAGCATAATGAAATGCAGCACGGGAGACACTAACTTCAGCGGTCTTTGCATAGGTTTTATAGATGTCTGCTCCATTTCCAGAATTGGGAATATTACTCTCTGCTTTTTGCAGAATCAATGTATAGAATGGTTCGAGATCTATTTCACAAATCTCTTTTGCAAGTTGTATTGCGCGACATGCATATCGCATCACCTGGACAGTTTCGATTCCTGATAGTTCATCAAAAAACCAGCCACAACTGGTATTCATCAGGAGTGCATTTCGTTGCATTTCAAGAAGTTGTAAGGCTTTTACCTGATCTATGTGTTTTTCCCCTGTAACTGCATGCCGTAAGAGGAACTGGTCAATACTGGAAATTTTTCTATTTTGTATCACCTCAATGTATTCATCCCTGGCCAGCCAGGGTGATTGAAACACCCCGTCTGACTGTGTTTCATAGATCTCTTTTAGTTGCTGTACCAGCCAGTCCATTGCTTCACGAAGGGCTACCCGCCACTTTTGAGTCCAGTTCGTAGTATCATGTAATTTTTGACCGATCTGAAAATCCATCGGGTGGCAGGATTCGGAGTCTGTTATTAAACAGGCATGGTCCGTGTGACATCCACAGTCACTTCTCCACCTCTCCACTCCATGAGTACAGCTCCATGAAGAATTCTCTACAATCTCTACCTCATATTCAGGCGGGTGCATGCTGAGGTACTCGCCATAAACGGTAATTTGTGCAGGACTTGCAGATTCAATAGTATGAAGGGCATAGGCAAGTGCCATATCTGCAAACCGGTGATGGTGGCCATATGTTTCCCCATCTGTTGCGACACTGATCAGGTGAGGCCTGTTATCTGATTGGGAAAATGTTCCTGTTATCCTTTTTGCAAAACGGTCTCCGTTTTCAAGAAGATTTCCAAATGCTATCTCATATGCAATGCCTGCATCGTAGAAGAACAGGGAAATTGTCTTTCCATTTGGCAAACGGCAGAGATAGGGCATACTGGTGTCAATTTTCCCTCCCCTGACATCTGTCCAGGTTGTACTATTCAGATTTCTGACACGATTTGCCTGGTGAGGGGCAAGGATGGTATAGAGTATCCCGTGTTCTGCAAGAACCTGTAGTGTTTCACTATCTACCGCAGTCTCAGGTAACCACATGCCTTCAGGGGGTCTGGCAAACCGGTATGTGAAGTCCTTAATTCCCCATATGACCTCTGTATGTTTATCCCGGGTTGTTGCAAGAGGCATTATTATATGATTGTATACCTGTGCAATTGCAGAACCGTGACCAGAAAAGCGTTTCTGACTATCCCGGTCAGCCTGAAGTATTGCCTGATAGACTTCAGGATCTTTTTTTTCCAGCCAGGAAAGAAGGGTAGGTCCGAAGTTAAAACTTATTTTTGAGTAGTTATTGACGATTTCAATGATGGTTCGGTCTAAACCAAGTATACGTGAGGAGGTATTTTTAGCATAGCATTCAGCAGTAATTCGCTCGTTCCAATCATGGTACGGATATGCTGAGTCCTCAGTCTCTATCTCTTCCAGCCAGGGATTTTCCCGGGGAGGCTGATAAAAATGTCCATGTATACAGATATATTGGGTTATAAAACCACCTCTGGTTTAACCATATGTACCCTAAGCGGTAGTTGTTCATGATAAGAACTAATAATCATTCGTGTTCTTTTGTCACTTATACAATTCATCGGACTATCTTTTAGTGGTAGTACTTTGTATGGGAAATAGATTGATCCTGCTTTTTATCAGGATCGGTAGTTTCATCATATACGAATACTTGTTATCTTCAGATGGTATATCGGTATCTTTCCTGCAAAAACAGGCGCTTCAGTTTTTTCTTATAAAAGTGGGGTGGTTTCTGGTTTTTATCCATCCTGCCTTAATGTTATAGTATCAGGGATATGTGGTTCAACGACCGTGATTGCATTTTCAGAGGCTGATACCATTCTTATGTGGAACATAATAATCAGTCCAGTCATAGTACATACAGAACTATGGATCCTTTCTCTGCAACGCTGGTTGTTCTCATTCTAACCGGAATAATTGCCGGACTCCTTGCAGGGATGCTTGGTGTTGGCGGTGGTTTTCTGATGGTTCCTGTGATGTTTATTCTGCTATCAGATTTGGGATACTCTGATTATGCAATGGATATTGCAGTGGCAACATCAGTAGCTGTTATTCTGCCAACCGCGCTCAGTGGGACCTGGCGTCAGTGGAAGAAAAAAAATATCGTCTGGCGTCCGGCTCTGATTTTAGGAGCTGGAGGTATATTCGGATCGATTATTGGGAGTTATATCTCAATTATTTTATCCGCTAGTACTCATACAATTATTTTTGGTATCTTTCTTATCATCATCGCAGTCTGGATGACGGTGCAGAGATGTGATATGATATGTCATTTTACTATCCCGGGATCTGTTTTCAATTTCATCATTCTCGGAGTATGTACCGGGATAGCATCCGGCCTCTTTGGTATTGGCGGGGGGATTATTCTGACACCGGTCCTAGCAACTATCATTGGGTTTGGGATGCATAAAGCAGTTGGAATAGCAACCACATCCATGGTTCTGACTGCAACGGGAGCGACATCTGCTTATATCATGCATGGATGGAATATGTCTGAACCCCTTTTCTTATCGGTCGGTTTTGTCAATATACCATTCTGGGTTGCTCTATGTGCGACGTCAATTCCTGCTGCACAGATTGGCGTTCTCTTCTCCCATAAAACGCCTGAGCATATCCTCAGATACATCTTTATTGTCATGCTCCTGGCGATTGCCATAAAAATGATTTGGTAATATCACTGATATCACTGACATATTGGGTGCTATGTGCTATTTTAGGTAATTTACCTGATATTCAATTGTATTCTGAGCTTGTATATGAGGAACATAGGAGGATTATGGTATTGGATCTTTTCTGGGTGTAATTGTTCTGGTAATATGATAAATGGTGGCCCGTCACCCGGCTGCTTTTTTACATCCGCCATGGATGACATAAGGATTCGTTATTATACTACTCTGTAGAACGTCTTGGAATAATCAGAGGAAAATGAAGGTTATAAGAAGGTGTGCTCGCTTATCGTACTATATAAATTAAGGCAGATTTTCCAGAGCGTTTTGTCATTACCTCTATTGGGTTCTGTTGATTTTTCAAGTGATATGGAATAGTCGTGCTATAATCACATTATTATTTTCGCCTTCTTTCTGTGCTCTCTGCGGTTTGAATTCTGAAAATGATATAGCCAATTATATTTTCACTTCTTACATTATTGATTCGGCGGTGAACAGACTTTCGTTTGATAATTGAATTGGTTAACCGCAGATGACGCAGAGACTGTATCAACATCAATACTATTTCTTATTGAACTAATGTAACTCCGGGGGGCTCTTATTTTCGCAGAGTATCTGATATATATTCCGATCTCTGCGGTTTAAATTTTTAATGTGATATAGAGCAATGTCAATATGAAAATCAGAATATCAGGTAATAAATCCTGCCTGAACATGATGGTATGGTATCACTTGTTTTTCATACAGAGGCCGTATTGCCATTCCAGGTAATTTTATTGAGTATCTTCCCTCGCATCACCTCAGGGAGAGGAGTAAATTCTTCGCTGATAATAATGGCTATTAGAAGTTCTTCATCCGGAACCCTTGTTATTAGTCCTCTGACACCCGGAGTTGTCCATGACTGATCGATGACGGTATGCCCCTGATACGAGAAGGAGATGGGTTGCGAGAGAGATACTATTCTGAATGGATTTTGATTTCCTTTAGTACCCTGTGATATTTTTGCGATATCACTCCAATTCATGTATCTTGTGGATAGCATCTCTGGTTCACCAATCATCTGCATAATATCCCCGGGTGAGTATCCTAATCCTTCGTTCTTTTTGGCATCAGAGAATGCATTCAACAGCGATTTTGTTGTAGGGATAACGCTTTCAAGGGAGAGATACCGCACCAGCATGGTTTGAATGAGGGTTATCTCTGAAGCTATTTCATATTCTTTTCTTGCATCTATACCCAGAATCTCTGCTGGTTCTGTACAGCCATACCCCTCAGCTGACAGGATCTCATTGTTCTTGATGACAAATACGTATGCGGTAGCAATATCAAATCTGGTCAGCAGTTGTTCCATTTCCTGGTGGTACAAAGAAATTTCCGGATCCTTTGGCAGGACTGTACTATATGCACTGGCAGGTATGATAATTGAAATGAGCAGGATTATGATACATATGAAGATATGAACAGAATTTGGATTTTGTAAGGGATTGTGTTGATGGGAATCACTCATAGTAACCTCTTTCATATTATATCTCATGTACCATCTGGAGTATTTACGCTAAAATTTTTTGGCCTCTTGCAGTCCCATAAAAATAATTCCTGATATATTCGTTCTCTATCTTCCTATCAGGATATAATAAAAGGAGGTTTTTATGCGTTTTCTTTTATAACTGGAATAAAGAGATGAACCAGAGGGTTCTGTCTGAAAAACAAGTGATACCATACCATCATGTTCAGGCAGGATTTAGTTACATCTCATTCTGACTTTCATTTTGACAATGTTTTATATTTTTTTAAGAATTTCAAATGCAGAGAGCAAAGAAAGAGGTCGTGCTATAATCAGGTGGCTGTACCCTGACTATTCCGTATCACCTGATAAATCTACCGGGATATTTTCATTATTTTTTCCAATCGCTCGCATATAAAAGAGATTCACGTACTCTTTCACCATTCGGCGACTCGAGAACTGCGGTCCGGTGCTCTTCATCGCCTCTTTCATTATACGAACCCACCCTAAAGGAGTACCTTCATGGTCAAGTGTATAAAAGAGGGGAATTATCTCTTTTTCTAAGATACGATACAGTGATTCAGCGTCATTTTGTGTGTTTGTTTTCGTTCCTGTATCTCCAAATATCCATCCATTTTTTCCATTATATCCTTCTACCCACCAGCCATCAGAGATACTGAGATGAGGAACCCCATTTAATGATGCTTTCATCCCACTGGTACCACAGGCCTCCATGGGAGGAATCGGATTATTTAACCAGACATCAACACCGTGAACCATATACTGAGCCAGTTGTTCATCATAATTTTCCACAAATGCAATCCTGCCACCGATATCTGGATCTTTTGCAAACTGGATGATTCGCTGCAGAATTCGTTTTCCCTCATCATCCTGTGGGTGAGCTTTTCCGGCAAAGATTATTTGGAGTGGTCTCCAACGGTCATTTAAAAGTCGTTTGAGCCGGTCAGGATCAGTGAAGATAAGATCAGCCCGTTTATAAGTTGCAAACCGTCTGGCAAATCCAAGTGTCAGGATGGTTGGATCCAATAGTGCTCCTGCGGTAAGAACAATTGACGGATTTATATGCTCTGATCTGAAAGCTGACCGTGTCCGTTCCCTGATTCTATTGATTAGTTTCATCTTTAGCCAGAAGTGGGTCTGCCAGAGTTCTTTCTCATCGATGAAATCGAGATATTTCCATAGTTCAGGATCATCATGTGTTTGTAACCAGTCAGGCCCGAAATATTTGTCTAATAAGAGATCAATTTTTGGTTCTATCCATGTAGGAACATGGATTCCGTTTGTAACGTACTCAATTGGGACAGCCTCTTCTGTAACATCCGGCCAGAGGGAATGCCACATCTTGCGGGCCACTTCTCCATGACGTTTACTGACCCCGTTGTGGTACTGGGATAATGTCAGGGCAAGAACTGTCATGTTGAATCCGTTGGATGGTTCATCGGGATGTGTTCCCAGCCGGAAAAATTCATCCCTGTTCAGTCCCAAAAGCGGGTAATAGGCATGGAAATATTTATCCATCATATGAAAAGGAAAAACATCGTGACCGGCAGGAACTGGTGTATGGGTCGTAAATACAGATGTTTTTTTAACCTCTTCAAAAACTTCATCAGGATTTTTTCCATCCTCCATTTTCTTTCTGATTCGCTCAAGCAGAGCAAACGCAGCATGTCCTTCATTCAGATGAGCAATGGAATGCTTAATCCCAAGAGTATTTAGAACCTTATATCCGCCAATTCCAAGAACAATCTCCTGTCGCAGCCGTTGTTCTTTATCACCGATATACAGGTGTGATGATATTGCCCGGTTCCAGGGATCATTATCTGCAATATCGGTATCGAGGAGGTATAGGGGTACACGTCCAACCATTACTTTCCAGACTGCGACATAGATGGGTGGTTCGATAAATGGAACGAGTACGGTTAGTTGTTCTCCCTGTGAATCATGTACCCGGGTGATGGGTGCAGCTTCACGGTCAAGTACTTCATCAACGGTCTCCTGCCACCCGTCTTCACGAATCTTCTGATGGAAAAATCCTTCAGGATACATAAATCCGATAGCTACCAAAGGTAGTCCTAAATCGCTGCATTCTTTGATATAGTCGCCTGCAAGAAACCCAAGACCTCCTGCATAAAATGGCAGGGAATGGTGCAGACCATATTCAGCAGAGAAATAGGCTACTGGTAAACATTCGGGTTCTTTGCAGATATCTGAAAACCAGCTCTTATTTCCTTTTATCTCTTCTTCAAATTCTATCATAATTGCGTCATATGAATTAAGGTACGCAACGTTATTTGAAGCAGAAAGGAGGATTTCAGGATCTATCTCTCGCAACATCTTTATCGGATTATGGACACTTTCTTTCCATTTCCTACGGTCGAGTGTTTTAAAGAGCATCCTGGCTCCTGGATGCCAGCTCCACCATAGGTTAAAAGCAAGACGGACAAGGCCTGAAATCCTTTCAGGCACATGAGAAAATCCTTGGGGTATCTGATTATCATCGTCACGACCTGGGATCACTATCATAATTCTACCATAGGTGGATTTATGGTAAAAAGCTATGGGAACGTATCTCATGGGTAATACATGCGGCTGGAAATAATACACGGGTATTAGGTCTTAAAAAGTGTTGTATGTTCTTTTTTTGCTCAAGCACGAAATGTAATATCAGAAATACAGAGGACAGGGAAAACTGATGGTAAATTCTTTTTTATGGTGGCACCATCTGTTTGCATATTGCAAAAGTGTTTTTATTCTGTGGGGTCTTCGTGCTCATGCTGATGATGGAGATCCGGATGATGTGGATGGTTATGTTTCATTTCCATATGGGAATGAAGGTGGGAATGATATCCGTGTCCATCAATAATCAGCTGCCCGGATGTATGTTCATGAATATGGTGATGATCATCATGCCGGTGACGATGTTCATGTGAGAGTGGATTATGATAGTGCATATGGGAATGTTGTTCTGTAATCAGAAGGAGAATGCCAATTACCATCAGCATTAATGCAGCAAGAAGAAGACAATCCGGCATTGTCTGAAAGATAAGAAATGAGAGTAAAACTCCGAATATAGGGTGTACAGAGAAGTACGAACCGGTTCGTGCAGCCCCAAGACCCCTGAGTGCATAGATAAAAAAGAGGCCCACAAGCCCCCCAAATGCAATGAACCCAACAACCAGAGAACTCACGATAATGATTAAATCCGGGAATTGTTCATTGACAAGGATGGCCATTCCAACCATGAAGAGTCCTGCAATAAAGCCTTTTATCATTATCATCCTGACGGGATCGGTATATGCAATACGGCAGATGATGGTATTTCCAATACCCCATGATACACAGGCAAGGATCACGCCAAGAGCTCCCAGAGATAAGAAAAAGGTACTATCCGGGTCATAGCATATAAAAAGACATGAGATGGTAATACAGAAAAGGCCTGTCCAGACCCGGTAGCCGACATATTCGTTAAAAATGGATATGGCAATAATTGTTGTTGCAACTCCTTCAAAACATAAAAGAAATGCTGCGGTTGTTGCAGTTGTATACTGCAGGCTTACCATAAGAAGGATAGCAGGAATCACTGAACCAAAGATGATAGATCCGCATAACCAGGGAATGTCAGCACGGGCAAGGGGTGCTTCGATACTGTTCCGGTTTTGATGGATAGATCTGCTGATGAGAAAATAGAGGAGCATCCCGATACCGGTTCCAAGCAGCATCCATCCTGAGAGCATAACCGGTTCTGCATGTTCTGTCAGGATCTTAGAGAGTGGTGCAGCGGTTGCAAAACAGAGTGCAGCTGCCAGAGCAGAAAGAACAGGCAGGGGGATGTGCTGTACCATTTTTGGTGTACTCTGGTGGTTTTAGAAGTTACCGTCTTAGCTGTTGCGAGTATGAAAATTAGTAAAAAAACTCATGTTCAATAAAAGATTGAGAGAAATATTTTCTTTTTGAGTAATTTGTCTGGATAGGTGAAAAGGATAATAGATCTGTATATGCAATCGCAAAGTTCTTTTTTCCTTGAAAAAATCATTCTATGCAAGTGGATCTCGCGTCAGAGTATAGACATTAACCTCTGTTACACCCGGCATTATCTCAGACATCCATTCACCAGAGATATATACCGGGCTTTCTGTAGAGTTCATGATGATATTTTTGTCACTATCGGTAGCTACAACACGCATTGACCCATAATAATAAGTTCCAGGTGAAACTGAGAGTGAGAGTATTCCCTCATCCTGATTCACTGTTGCAGTTATTTCATTGGTCCATGTGAGATCTAGATTTTCAGGATTATATCGCTGTTTTTCAGTCTCAAACAGTTGTTCCTCTGTTGTTGTATCCTGAATAAACACTAAAAATTCGTGATAATAATCAAGGAGTTCCTGATTGATGGCCAGAGATGTTACTTCTTTGTCCTGCTGATGAGAGGGAGTATTAAGGACATTTTGTTCTTCGACACATCCTGTGAAGAAAATTGTCACCAGGAACAGAAATACTATAAGAGAGAGTGATGTACATTTCATCTGTATATGGTTTCAGTGTCTGTTTATAAATGTTCTCTATATCTGTTATAGTCTGCAAATCAGTTGCATTTTCACCAGTACAGATTGTCTGTTGCAATTCATTCTGATATATGCAGGTATTTTTCCGAGTTACTATGTGGTTTATCTCAGCAGTTTCGGGTTTTTCTTAATCTACAAATCAATCTCATTGTTATATTTCATTATGAGACTGGAAGAACGTTTATATCAGGGTAGCATTTATCAGGTGATTTGGTGCTGTGCTGTAATACTATTGTATCTCTTGAATTCAGGATATCTCCTCAGCACTAAACCGGTACCCGCCTTTTTTGATAGCCATCTCAAACCGTGCTCCTTCTCCATTCACTCCAGTCTCTGTAATGGATATTCCAGTTATTGATAGCATTTCTCGTGCAAGGAAAAGACTCATACCTCCTTTAATTTCCAGACTTCGTTCAAAAATCCGTTCTTTTTGGCTATCCAAAATTCCAGGGCCATTATCTGCAAAGATAAGTATCAAACTATTGTCCGGGCGTATCTGATATTCAAACACTATCTCTGTGGCAGTCTGTGCATGGTTTACCACATTCTCGACAAGGCTGTACAGTATCTTCTCAAGGAGGGGATCTGCAAACAAAAAGAGATTGTCAAGATGTATCCTCCGGTTGAGGTGGGAGATATCCAGATGTGAGATGGCATATAAAAAAACATGATTTACATTCTGCCAGAGAGGTGGTTTGAGGCCGAGATCCTGATAGTTTTTGGTAAAATTAAGGATTTTTTGTGTTTTATTAATAAGAGTTATCTGTTTTTGAACGAGTGATTTGAGAAAATCATCAGTAATATATTCCTGTACCAACTCAATATACGCATATAGACCAAATATACTGTTCTGAATGTCGGTACAGGTTATCATGCTTAGGAGGTTTAATTTTTTAGTAGCCTGGGCTAGTCCCTCTACTACCCGGATTCGTTCAGAAATATTGGTAAGGCTGGCACGAAGCAGATCCCCTTTCGTACTTGGTAGTCTGACGAGTCGTTCTTCACAGAGGATCTCTTCCCCTGCTCTGTTCCTGACGATTCGTTCGAATACAACTTCTTCCCCTGCTAAAGCCTGTTCATATCGTTTAGACATCATCGTTGCAAAAGAAGTATCCGGTTTTGAATCCGCCTGATAAAGCGGGTAGAAGTTTTGTGGCGCTGATGAAAGCAGTTCTTCGCGGGTACATAAAAAGAGGTGTTCTGCCTGTATGTTCGCTTCAATAAACCGGTTACTAGTAACGTCAATTACTACAATAGCCTCTGGTGCATGTTCAACTAATATTCTGCATTTTTCTTCACTCTCGATAAGAGCGGTTTCAGATTTTTTCCGTTCGGTTATATCGCTAAATATTATTGCAAACCCTTCTTTTCCGATGGGAGAGACTGAAATTAGTAACGTTTTGTCAAGCCAGCCTATATACTCCTCAAATGAAGATGCTTCTTTTATAATTACAGTTTTTATATAGGCTGCTAAGAAGGGTGGTTCATCCTGGTTATAGGCTGTTGTTCCTTTTTTCCCAATGACGTCCTGACGCTGCAATTCCAATATTTTTTCATAACTGGCATTCACGTCCAGAATCTGGTAATCGACAGGAGTACCTGCATCGTTATAAATGAGTGTATGTAGAGCGACTCCTTCTGTCATATGTTCATACAGTGAGTGAAACCGTTCCTCACTCTGGCGAAGCAGGTCTTCAACCTCGATTTTCGTTTCAAAATATCTGGCAAGGATTCCTCCTAAAAGAAAACCAGACGGAATAAAGATAAAAAAACTAATAATGGTACACGGATCTGAGAAATCTATGATATTATGCGGGAATTCCATTGCAATGAAGATTTCTATACATGTTACAAATGTTACCCAGATGATTATTGAGATACTAACTGATATGAGAATGATGGAACCATTTTTCCGGTTTTTTTCTCTTACTATAAGTCCGAAAAATCGCCGTACAGACGGAATCATTATCACAGTGTCTGCGACAATGAGGTTCATATACATCATTATTGTTGCCTTAATCACAAGAGAAAGAAGAAGAGCTGAAGAGATTGATGTGATTGCTATTGCCTGCCAGAATGGAGGGTTATAGGAAAATGCCAGTGGAAACAGGATGTATGTAACAAGACCATAGAAGAGAGCGTAGGGAATTTGAACAATAAGTGGATGGTTCCAGATTTTCTCTTCGATAGAACGCTTTTCTGCACAGTATCCATGCCAGAAAAACCAGAAAAGAAGCAGAAAAACAGTAATAAGATTTGCCCATCCATCTGATGACCAGATAAAGAAGGGAAATAGTGCAGCAAGACCGAAAAATCCGGCTAAAAGACCATACCATCTCCCAAAAGCAATAGCGGCAATGAGTGGAAAACAGTAGCTCCATATGAGTGATATTGTAAGTGGAAAGATATCAAACTGGTATGAGTAGAACGCTCCGAAAAATCCTGCGAATCCAAGCAAAAGTGAAATAATTACTTTTTTTAATTCTACACTCATTGTTTCAGACCTCATTTTTCTGGCAATCTGAATTATCAGAGCCATATTTCCTATCACTTCAGATTGGTTTTTTACGAAAGGGATAGTATGGCCCGGTTTTTGCTTACAGTGACATCATATGGGTTTGGTATTGTATACACCTCATAAAGCATTGGTTGGATTGGTATGTATGTATCATCATTGTAATAGGAAGTCTATAATCGTATCTGTTGTGATATCATATCTGTTATAACATGACCTGGTATATCTGTTATATAAGCCATATCTGAGGATTCATATCCACTATCCTATGGAAATTGGTACATAAAATTCAGTGTTTATCACAGTTTCACCTGATAATGGGATACCGGGAAACCGACTGAAAAGATGAACCTGTCATCAATTCTATCGAGTAATTTCTGCGTATATTTCGTTTTCATTGGCCGAGAATAAAAGTAGAAAAACTCTCACACGTCATCGGTTCCGTTGAAAAAATCTGAAAAAATTCACTTTATTCATGATGGTTAGTACAAAAATCAGTCCTATTAATCCGATGCATCAGAGGATCGTATCCATAATAATCAGGGTGATGTAAGAGATCAGATACATTGATGCCCATCGTTATCAGGTCCTCAAAACTGAATTGGTGTGTTACGGTAGTAGTACCTAATAGATAGGTCACATCAACTCCGTGTAGACTCTTATATGTTCTGATAATCTGCTCCATACTGTGTTTATTAGTAGCACAGATTGATAAAGGCAGACCCCTGAGAACAAATATAGAGTAACTATGTCTGAAAACCAAGTGATTCCATATCATCATCTTCAGGCAGGATTTAATTACATAACAGTGTCACATTCATGAAAAAAATCTATATTATTTAGGATTCCTCCCCCTCTGCGGTTGGGTTTTAAGTAATATATATCATTGTTAATTTGAAAGATTAAGGCACACGTTCCAGAAAGTTTTGCCATTAACTATCTGTGATTTAACAGGACCATTCCATATAACTTGAAAAATCGACAGGAGTCTTACCATTGTATAGAAAATGGGATGGGAGCGTGTGAATCACACTTCCCTGATGGGCACCGGGTGTATAGGTATATCAGTTTCTGTTAGTTAATTTTGAAGTTTCCCATCTCTTTACTGAGCTTCTCAATACTCATACTGATATCACTGATGACATGAGATATCTGGTCAACTGCTGCTGCAGACTCTTCAGAGAAGGAAGCGATTTCGGCTGCTTCACGAGCGGTCTGATGTATCTGTTCTCCGAGATCTGAAGAACTTGCAGTAATCTCTTCAATAACAGCAGCCTGTTCTTCTGCTGCACTTGCAACGTCACTCACCCGTTTTCCTATCTGTTCCACATACTGTACAATCTGATTAAAGGATTCAATTGCTTTTGCAATCGTAGTAGTTCCATCATTCACAGCGGCATCTGATTTTGTCATGGCTTCTGCTGCACGAGTGCCATTTTCCTGCAATTTCCCAATCATTTCATCAATATTTCCTGCTGATGCCCTGGACTGCTGAGCAAGAGCCTTCACTTCTGCTGCAACGACGGCAAATCCTCTCCCTGCATCTCCTGCCCGGGCTGCTTCAATCGCAGCATTAAGAGCAAGCAGGTTTGTCTGACTCGCAATATCAGTTATCAGATTTACAATCTTTCCGATCTCTCCCATCTGAACCTGGATATCTGATATGATTTTGTTTACTTCCTGCGAAGAGACAAGAATCTGTTGCATTCCCGTGTCTGCTTCTTGTGCCCTTTTTTCTCCTTCGATTGATGCATCCTCAGCTTCGGTTGCCACCCGTGAGACATCTTCAATATTTGTTGTTACTTCTGCAATAGTACGGGAAAAATCTTCCATCGCTGTAATCATCTGAGAGATACCATTCTCTCCTTTCTCGGTATTGACACTAATAACCTGGGCGGTTTGTGCGACCTGATTAGCACCGCTTGCAACCTCCTGTGTGGTTGTATTTGTCTCTTCCACATTCGAGGCAATCTGTTCAATTTCATTAAGTATCAGTAAAATAGAGTCTGATATCTGTATGCCGATATTATTCAGAGCCTGTTTGAATGTTAGTATCTCTCCCCCGTCAGTACCGGATATCGATATACGTGCTGTAAAATCACGGTCTGCATACTTATTACAGACTTTCATGGCAAGGTCAATTGGAGTTATAATCGCATCAAGGGTTTCATTTAATCCGGTAATAATATCAGCATAGGCGCCTTTGAATACTGTGGCATCTGCACGTGCATGTAAGAATCCGGATTTTGCTTCATCTGTTAGTACATTCAGTTCATTCTTAAATTTTTGAAGATTCGTTGCTATTGTATTGACTGCATCCTTCATCAGTTCATGATCGCCCTGATACTGCCTGGTAACAAGTTCATCAATATTGCCCTCAGCTATCCGTGTAAGGACTCGATTTCCTTCAGCGATGGGAAGAAGTATTGCATCAAGAGTTGCATTAATCTCTGAACAGATCCTCTGAAAATCTCCGGAATGGTTCTTTGTGTTGATTCGAGAGTTTAGATTTCCGAGTTTTGCATCTTTGCTGATGGCGATGATATCTTCGATTGCCTGTCTCTGTGATGTGCGGTCCAGTAATACATCAATGATGTCATTTATCTCACCGGTTTTATCTGGAATGGGGATATAATAATAATCCAGATATTTAGTACCTGCAGGGAAATCAACAGTAAGCGTTCCGGACCCTGATTTTTTCGTTTGTAAAACCTCTGGAACAGTGGCTCCTTCCCGTTGTGTAATGGTAAAATCAGAGAGTTTTAATGAGGAGAGAATATCCGGGGAATATCCTGATAATTCTGTCATTGCATGATTAAATGTGGTAACTTCCAGATCCCGGTTAAACAGGATCATCGGGACCGGATTTAACATTAGAATTTTTTCTGATCGTTGATAGTTTATTTCACTTTCCAATAGTTTTTTCTCTATAGTATCAGCATGATTTTTCCGTTCAATGCATGCAGCAAGTTGTGATGCAATAAAGGCAATAAGGAGATACTCTTCTTTTTCGAATGGTCCTGTATCTTTGTTTTGATGTTCTGACAGGTAGACAACATTAATTACGAGGGGGTTTCCTGTGCTGAGTTGGATCTCTTCAGTAAGCATCTTTTGTCTGGTCTGAAAAAATCTTGTTTGAGCTGAATCAGATCCGTATGATATTTTAACCTGACAATCTGCCGGGAATTGCATTGCTGATGGAATTGCCAGAACGATAGTTGAAAACAAATCCTGAAGGGATCTATCCTGGTCAATAAAAATTTGAATGAGTGAATATATCAGGCCCAATTCCCGGGTACGCTTTTCATACGCAGATGATATCTTTTGAATCCTGTCTTCTTCTAAAACACCTGTTAATATTTCTCTTGTAGATGTGAATTCCATGGTATTTACTCCAAATATTCTCATAGCAGAATCAATTTATTAAATAATAAATGTAACGTAACGTTTCATCAAAATGGGATTCATTTTCTTTGTACGAAACAGTTTTGATGGTTAGTAATGATGTGGTATTGCCAGATAGTGCAAACAATCGATAAATCTTACGATATTATCAGACAAAGAAATTATTTTATAGTTAATGGCAAAACTTTCTGGAAAGTTTACCTTAACCTATGTAGTGCGATTGGCATGCACGCCTTGGAATAACCTCCGGTTGCTGCGATTATTCCAATACGTTATGCAGGGCACTATAAAAAGCAGGATATATCAGGAGACCGTAAACTTTTCTATCTCCTGCTTGAGTCGTAATGAAACCTGAAATGTCTCTTCAGACTGGTGGGAAAGCTGATTAGACGCTGCTGCGGCTTCTTGGCTTGCTGCGGCTGCAGAAACGGCTTCGTTTGCAGTGTTAAGGACCATTTCATTTACGTCATCAATAGATGCAGTTATCTCCTCTACTACTGCAGCCTGTTGTTCTACTGCTCTGGCAACTTCATCCATTCTGATTGTGATAGTAGCAATTGATTTGATGATCTCATTGAAGACGTCAAGTGTTTCTTTAAGTGCTTTTCCGCCATATTGGACAGATTCAGCGCTTTTATCCATGGTGGCAGATGCTAATTCTGTCTTTTTTGAAAGACTATCAATCATATCGGTAATGCTCTCTGCAGACTGGCGGGATTCAAGAGCAAGTGATTTCACTTCGCTGGCAACAACTGCAAATCCTCTTCCGGCATCGCCTGCTCTTGCGGCTTCAATTGCTGCATTTAATGCAAGAAGGTTTGTCTGACTGGCTATCTCTGAAATTACCTTTGTGATCTGACTGATTTTTTTCATCTCCTCCATAATCTCATGGACAATGCTCACAACCTGGCTGGTTGAACTCGTGATCTCGTCCATCCCTGTCTCGGCATTTCTGGCGAGTTGTGTCCCTTTCTCTGAGATAGCATTGGTATCAGTTGCAAGATGGTTCACTTCGTCTGCTTTTGCCGATACTGCTGATACATTAACTGCAAGATCTTCCATCGCCTGAAGAATCTGATTTATTCCCTCACGTCCACGTTCTGCATTAATACTCACTTTCTCTGCAATACTTGCAAGGACATTTGATCCTTGTGTAACATCATTGATGCTTCCATGTTCCTGTGTAACAACTGAATTGAGTATGAGAATCTGGTCATTGATAGTAGATACCACTTTAGATACATTATTTCCAACCAGATCGAGTGCCTCTTTATAGGCTATCCAGTCGCCGTTCATGGTAAGATCCTGGTTTATTCTGCAGGAAAAATTATATTGTGCATATTTTTCTGCTACCTGCATTGCCTCATGAACAGGAACTATGACCGAATCAAGGGTGTTGTTCATCCCTTCTACGATACCTCTGAAATCTCCTTTATGATGAGATGGATCAGCTCTGATGGAGAGATCCCCCTTAATCCCTCCCTGAACAAGAATGTTTACATCTTTGATAAGAGATCTGATATTATCCCGCATCTCGATGAGAGGTCCATACATCTGGTCCCGGTCTGATGCCTGCTCGATGGATGCAGACATATCTCCCTGTGATATGGTAGTTATGTAGGTAATGAGGTCAGAAAGCCAGTCATGGAGGCTATTAATTGCATTTTTGAGTTTTGCATGGTCACCGACACACTCAATGGTCACTTTTTCAGAGAGATCCCCTTTGCTCATCTTCTGAAGGACACGGTTGCCATGGCGGATTGGATTGAGGATGGTGTTGAGCATCTCATTCATCCTGCTTATCATATCTGCATATGCTCCAACAAACAGTTCCGGGCGTCCGCGTTCAGCTAGATCTCCTGATATTGCAGCATTGATTAATCGTTCAATCTCTTCCTGAAGATGTGACATTGAATCAGCTACACCGTTGACGGCATTCCTGATTCTTTCATGTTCTCCTTCATATGAATGAGTTAATCTCGCATGGATATCTCCTTTTGATATCTGGACAAGTACTTTACTCATGTCCCGGAACGGAAACAGAATATCATTGAGCATGCTATTGATATTTTGCATCATCGTCTCCAGGTCTCCATGATACCCCTCTGTATTGAGCCGTGCCCGTAGGTTCCCTTTTTTCATCTCAATAGAAAGATTTCTGATATCCCGAATAGACTGTGATTCTGCGTTATTGTTTACCACAGAAAGAAGGATGTATGATCCCGTGCCTGATGCCGATTTCCGCGCAGTTACCTTTGCATCAAATGTAGTACCGTCAGTTTTCTGAAATACCCATTCAAAACGGAAATTTTTTCCTGGGACAACTCGATCCAATAGATTTTTTCCAATTACTGCTGAATCTGATCCATCTGGAAGGGTAGCTGCAGATATTGCAGGCAGATCCTTTCCCACGATGCTGGTTCTGTCTGAAAACCGAAAAAGCCCTACAGCTGCGGCATTGCAACCAGAAAATTTGTTATTCTTTACAATAAGAACCGGACCTGGAACATCATCTAAAAGAGATATAGCCAGAGGCTGCTCAAAGAGCGATTCTGATTCTTGGTCGGGGGTGAGATATTCGTCCATGGTACAACCTTTTATAAAAACATATAAATCGAGTATAATTACTCTCTATCAGTACGTAGGATTTATTTGCATGGTATATAAAACAGGCTTTTATGTTTTTAGTATAGGGTAAGTAACCTGGAAAAAACAGTTTATATTGTATCTTTTAAATAGCGTTTCACTCTGTATATCTTTTTATTGTTTTACAGAGAGTATATCGTAATGATGGGATTAAAACGGGGTTTAATCGATCAGAAACGTGGATGTACCTCTTTTTTACCCGTATCTCATTAATATTGACTGAAAAAAGAGTGCATTTGGGTTTTAAGATAACAATTGTGTCTTATTTTCGTCTTCTATTCAAACTGTTTTTCAGTCTGTTTAAAAGTGATTGGGTATACGTCTGGTGTATATCCGGGGTTCTGATATCCCGCTTTTCAAATGATCTCCAGCCTGGGCTTTTAGCAGTAGGCCGGTGATCTGTTGTCCTATTTTTAAACCCTTTCCAGAGGTCTTTTTTCCTTTTAGATACTTTTTTACCTGTTTTTACAGATGATCCGGTCTGTTTAGTCATAAAATTCCCTCAGACTGTAATAATGTCACAGAAAGTACTTAATGGTATTCATGATGGCATGACAGATACTATCTGTAATACACCCCCCCATAATTCGGAGACTATTCTACCACGAGACAAAATGAGTGATATCCAACAGGAACTCTCATGCCGGAAAGTAAAATAAGGCTTCAGCAGGAAATTTTATGGGCTCTGCTCAAAAAAAGTGATACTATATCATCATGTTCAGACTGGAAATCACATAACAGTCTGACTTTTATATTGACAACGCTCGATATCACGTAAAAAATTCCAACCGCAGAGGAACGCAGAGAGAAAAGAAAGGGATCTAAATAATCAAGTGATTCCAGCTTGACTATTTCATATCACCTGAAAAATCGACAGATGCATATACAGTGATTCGATACAGTAGAGAGATACACCTGATATCTGTCCAGTTTCATACAGGAATAAAACACCATCCCTTATCTGGATTGATATGCCGCCCACAATATCTGTCCTGGTCTATTGTGAGTTCTGATATGTTTTTGAAATGACAGGACCACCGAAAAAAGAGGGTCTTTAAAAAAAAATTCAAACGTGAAAAATAGATAAAAAGAAAATCAGATGTTAGCTTCTATTTTTTTGATAACCGCTTCAATATTCACGAGGATAACAAGTTCAGATCTATCCTTGTCTCCGGTCTCGTGTATTTTTTTTCGAATCACACCAAGACGGTTTTTTGCATGATCAGCAGATGAATCATCCCGATCTACATCTGATGTTTTATAGGTTGAGACAGAAAGGACATCATCAACCAGAATTCCGATAACCTTAGACGATATTTGTGAGTCAAGAACTATAACCCGCTTTTTATGACCTTGTTCTGCCTCTCCGCTTATGTGGAGGAGACTCTTTAAATCGAGAATGGTCGTTACATTTCCGCTGAGATTGATAATGCCCTTAATGAACGAAGGAGCTTCAGGAAGCGATGTGATGTCTGTCTGATTAATCACTTCCTTTGTGTCAGCGAGTTCGATTGCAAACAACTGGGTTCCAAGGATAAACTCGACAACCTGTACCTCCCCCACATTTCGTGATCGAAACCCCTGGGCAGATGATGGCTCGTCCTTCTGATAGGATTGAGCAGTGGTCATAATTATGCTCCTGATATGGTGAACTTTTGCATCTCTCTACTGAGATCCTCGACCGCCTGGTTAACGCCGGCAAAGACTTCCCGTATCTGATCAACAGACGCAGAGGTCTCCTCTGATATGGCTGCACTGTCAGTAGCTTCATGGGAAGTCCGGGTGATGAGATTGGATACTTCATTTGCACTGGCGGTTATCTCCTGGATAGCAGCTGCCTGCTCTTCACTGGCACTTGCAACCTCTCCGATATGCTGGGTGATGTCTGAAATGGCATTAACAATCTGGTTAAATGCTTCAAGGGTCTTTTCGACTGCCTCGGTTCCCTTCTCAACCTGGGTTGAAGCGTTTTTCATAACCTGTGATGCATTCTCTGATCGTTTCTGTAGGTTTGCTATAACCTGTGCAATGTTCTCAGCAGACTTTCTGGACTCACCTGCAAGTTCTTTTACTTCATCAGCAACGACGGCAAAGCCCATTCCGGCCTCTCCGGCACGGGCAGCTTCTATTGCAGCATTGAGTGCAAGGAGATTTGTCTCATCTGAGATTTCACTGATAATGCTGACAACCTTTCCTATCTCTCCCATCTGTTCCCTAATATCAGAGATCATGGTGTCAAGTTCAATAGAAGCAGAATTTATTCCTTTCATGCCTGTTTCAGCTTCTCTGGCAAGTTCTTTACCAGCTCCTGCCAGTTCATCAGCCTGCGATACAAGGTGACTGACATCTTCTGATCGGGTGGAGACCTGGGTGACGGTCTGGCTGAAATCTTCCATTGTTTTAAGGACCTCATGCATACTGTGTTCTCCCTGTTCAGAGTTTTGGGAGACTGAACTTGAGCTCTCTGCAAGTTTCTGTGAACCTCCGGCAATCTCAATGATAGATGCATTTGCTTTTTCTGCCATTGAAGCAAGATTTGTCATCTGCTGACTGATAATAGCAAGGGTTGCTGAGACCTGAAATCCGATATTATTTAACGATTTTTTAAACGTAACAAAATCTCCCTGAACATCGAGGGATTCATCGAAACGGTCTGCAAAATCATTATTAGCATAACTATCAGAAAGTCGCTGGGCTTCTTTGACCGGTCTGATGACGGCATCGAGTGTATTATTAAATCCAAGGATAATCTCCCGGTAACCTCCCTTATATTTGGTAAGATCTCCTCTTGTTTCCATTTTTCCTGCAACAGCTGCGTTTGCAAGGCTGGTAGCCTCATCAATCATCTGTGTTAACGAGCTGATGGTGCCAGCTAGGGCAGGAGCGATCTCGTCCTTCTCATCTTTTGCAAGCATCTTTGCAGAGAGATCGCCGGCTGCAATCTGTTGCATGGTTCCAATAACATTGTTTTGAAGATCTTCACTGAACTGATCCATCGTATCAGCCATAACGCCAATCTCGTCTTTTCGCGTCATCGAAAGTCGCATACCAAGGTGACCCATGCTCATCTCCTGTATCATGGTCACGGCCTGATTCACCGGCAGGGTAATACTCCTGAAAAGGAACAGTGCAATGCCCACCCCGACGATAATGGCTACAATAGTTGCGATTATCATCACCATTGATGCTAAAGCTGCAGCTGCCTCTGTTGCTATATTCAGATTTTCTGCATCAGTAAATGAACTGGTAACGAGTGTCCTGACTGCACTCAAACATTCCGTACGGGCCGTAACTGCCGGGCTACCAGCAGCCAAACCGGCATCCACCGCTTTTGTATCCCCTGCATCGGTATCCATCTCTAGTTTCTTGTAGGTTGCCTGCATTGTGGTCCATGCTTTGTCAAACTGGACCAAGGTAGCCTTGTCATCAGCAGATAACGGTCTTGTGCGGAACTCTTCCATGTTGTCATTAATAATTCCAACCTGTGCAGCCAGCGAAGCACTTGTAGCTTGGCGATCAGCGGGAACTGCAATATATCGATAGGTATCTCCCCGCATCTTCTCCATCGCTGCATTAGTCAGTGCAAGGTTCTCTGTACCCTGCATTTTTCCATAAAGAGCATTCTGACGGGTTGTTGCATCCTGTAGGTTTATGTACCCAAGTCCGGCAATTGCCACTAAGATGAGGAGGACAATGAGAAATCCGCCCAGTAATTTTTTTCCGATTTTGATATCATCCAGAAACATCTATTTCACCTGATAAAGATACTATTGGGTTTTACGTATAAATAGGTATTTCAACTATTCAAAAAATGTTTTATAAACTTTATATTAATGGTTACCAGCATAGCCGAATTTCAAAAACTTTATGGAAGGATATGATGATTACTGGTGATGGATGGATATAGCAACTTTAGAAGATGAAATGATACACGATTAACCGAAACATTTTAAGTAACCCTAATGACTACGTCTTATCGATGAGATCATGAGACAGAATTATCAGGTATTATCTCAAACGTCAGGAAATAACACAGAAAAAAGGCAGTTTTTCTCAATCAAAAAAAATTGAGAATCTTTATTATTAAACCTGAATATCAGCCTGTTATACAATGCGTGTTCATAACGCCTGTCAGTTCTGAAAAAAGTGAATGGATGCCGATTGATGATATAGAACTTCTGGTCGTTAATAAAAATAAACGCTCACAGGATCACTTGCGACGGTAGTAGCAGACTGTTTTACCTCTGCAACCAGGATTATCCCGGATGTTGTTCCCGATAGAATCAGGTCCGTAGAGAATTGTCCGTTCTCATTCGTTATTCCTGATGTATAAACTGGATCATTGTCTGACCCGGTTATCGTAACAGCAATTCCTGGCAGCGGATGACCATCGGACCCCGTAATCAGTGTTGAGACTGGGATACTTGTATTCTTCTCAATTGCACAGGGAGCATACAGACTAACAAGACTGACACTCTCCTCTGCTACATCAGAATATATAGTCACTGGTACTTCTGAAGGGAGAGCAGATGAAAAGTCCATGATAGCAGGTGAATACTGCTCTTTCATTGATTCCGGTGATGATGCCTGTTCTGTTGCCATTACCGATCCAAAACAGGATCCTATTATTAAAAAAATGGTAAGAATTGTGTGTAATGCTTGTATTGTCATAAGTATTTCCAGTTTTATCTGACAGCGAACCAATGTCGTTTCATATCCTTCTGTGGGATTGCATAAAAGGGGGTACATCACGAGGGGTCAGATAGTTGTGCCAAAAAACCAATCCCTGTACCGGTTCGGCATAGGATATAACCAGATGGTGTAAAAAAGAGAGGTTAGATAAAATCAGGCATTATTTTCTTTATCTGTTGTTTTAGTGGGAGGTGGTCCGTAAAAGGTATCTGTCTTTGATTCAATTATCGGGGGATGATACGTTTGTGCCATAAAAAGACAGTCTTTTGGACATGATTCAACACATTCTCCACAGATGATGCATCGCATCCGGTCAATTGTCCAGGTTCGTTCTTCTTTATTGATAGAAATTGCCTGCGAGACACAGTGACGTTCACATAACCCGCAATAGATACAGAGACTGATATCAATCTCGATATGTCCTCTGCTCTTTTCTTTTAGTTGTGCGGGTTGTGCAGGATATCTGAGAGTTGCTGGTCCGCGTGTAAGCATCCTGATTATTGTATGTGCAATTGTAAACATTCCCATTTTTCTCACCTATCTGCACATCCGATGCACGGATCTATTGACAGGACAATTACCGGGACATCGGCGAGTTCACAGCCTGCAAGCATCTTTACAAGAGATGGAATATTTGCGGATGTTGGAGTCCGTACCCGGTGACGAAGCAGGTTCTTTGTTCCATTAGCTTTGATATAATGAACGACTTCACCCCGTGGCTGTTCAGTCCGGGTGAAGAATTCCCCGTCAGGATTACCTCTGACTTTCACGTCAATATCACCATCAGGAATCTTGTCAATTGTCTGTCTGATGAGATCAATTGAAGTAAACAGTTCTTGTGCACGGACAGAGCAGCGTGCATAACAGTCTCCCCCACTCATGGTGATCGGTCTGAAATCTAAGTCTTCATATGCCCCGTATCCGGTCATCCTCATATCGACATTAATACCACTGCCCCGTCCCACTGGCCCTACAGCCCCGAGATCCCAGGCATCAGCATGAGATAAAACACCAATATTCCGGGTCCGTAAATCGACTGTTTCATCTTCAAAAAAGACCCGTGTAATCTCACGCAGTTCAGGTTCAATGGTATTGAGTCCGGCACCCATCTTTGAGAGTTTTTCCTGTGAAATATCACATCTGACTCCCCCGACCTTACAACTTCCCTGTATTACCCGTCCGCCGGTGGTCTCTTCCATATCAGTGAGTAGATGTTCACGAAGTCGCCAGACATTCATAAACAGGTTCTCAAAACCCATAGAATCAGCAAAGAGACCGAGCCATAAGAGATGGCTGTGCATACGTGAATACTCAGACCAAATAACCCGTAAGTATGCAGCCCGGTCAGGAACTTCTATCTCCATGATATTCTCAATTCCCTGGCAGTAACTGACACTATGAATAAAACTGCAGATACCACAGATTCGTTCGGCAATATAGACATAGTCTTTATAGTCACGCTTCTCCACAAGTTTTTCAAGACCACGATGGACATATCCGAGAGAAGGGATTGCTTCAATTACGGTTTCATCTTCAAGCACCAGATCAAGGTGAATTGGTTCAGGTAATACTGGATGCTGTGGGCCGAAGGGAACAACAATCTGTCGTCCCATGTCAGTTCTCCTCCGAGTTCTTTTTTGAAGTGGTATTATCGGTAACTGAAGGATTTCTAAACGGATGCTTTTGTGCCGTATTAAAAAAGGTACCCTTGTAATCAATTGCTATTCCAAAAATATTGATTCCATAGAGATCGTGAATCTCATTTTCATACACAAATGCAGCCAGGTAAAGGTCAGTGATGCTTGGAATTTGTGTCTCTCCATCTATGATTATCCTTATGTTCTCAAAGGTAAGATCTCTCTCAAATGAGTAATTAATCTCAAAACTGTCGCCGAACTGGCCACATCCAATCTGAACCAGACGAGAGCCTGTATCATGTCTCTTCTTGACTTCTCCCATCAGATGTTCGGTCTGTATGATAGTGGTTACCTGAGCCTCTATCGTCATTGTACTGCTCCTATTTGTCTTTTTTTCATAGCTATTCGTTTCTCCTCAAGAATGGAGAGTGCAGTTACAATACCATCAATGATTGATTCAGGCCGTGCTGCACATCCTGGAACATAGACATCGACAGGGATGACGGTATTGACTCCGCCTGAAATATTATAGCATTCCCTGAATACTCCTCCGGATGCAGCACAGATACCAACTGCAACAACTACTTTTGGTTCTGGCATCTGGTCATAGATGTTCTTTACAACCACCTTATTTTGTTCATTGACTCCGCCGGTTATCACAAAGATATCGGCATGTTTGGGATTTCCTGTATTAATGATTCCAAACCGTTCAATATCATATAGTGGTGTCAGACAGGCGAGCACCTCAATATCACAGCCGTTACAGCTGGAGGCGTCGTAGTGAATGATCCATGGGGATTTTTGTAGACAACTCATAATTTCACCTCACAGAAGATAGAGTGCAACAAGATTTAGTCCTCCAAAAACGAGTGTTACAATCCATGCACTGATAAGTGCCGGTTGCCAGGTTATCCGCGTTGTGGCATTATCGATGAAAATCTCAAGGAAATAGACAATAATGACTGCAAGAATACCAATTGCCGGCACCATACCAAAGAAGATGTACACAAATCCGAGGAGCATCACAATCTCATACAGATGGGCGAGTTCATACATACCAAGGGTTGGCCCTGAAAATTCAGTGGTGAGACCCTTTACCAGTTCCTGGTGGGCATGATGGGAGGTTGCAAGATCAAAGGGAGATTTTCTGAGTTTAAATGTCAGAACATAGACAAATCCGACAAAGACACCAGGAAGAACCAGGACCAGCAGTCCTGCATGTGACAGGATATCTGTCACAAAGAAACTCCCGGTTACCTGATACATCCCGACCGCTGTCAGTATTACCATCGGCTCTATTGCCATTAACTGAATGAGCTCCCGCTCTGCACCGATATGGGCATAGGGTGAAGAAGATGCGAAAGCTCCCAGGATAAGGAATACATGAGCAAGGGTCAGAGCAAAGATGACCAAAAGAAGGTCACCCCCGGCAAAAAAGAGCATACCGGTGATGACAATAAAGATAAGATAGGCTAACACCCAGAAACTCTCTGAGTAGATGACTGCTATTTTCTCTTTTGAAAAGAGTTTTATAATGTCATAGAATGGCTGCAGAACCGGTGGTCCAACTCTTCCCTGCATCCGTGCAGTCATTTTTCGATCAAGTCCTGCAATAATACCGCCAATGAGTGGCCCAAATACAATAAAAGAAAGTCCATAGATGATATGGATAAGATCCATTAGAACACCACCCCGATAACAGCGGCAAAGAGTATTGCAATCAGGGCAATCGTGGTAAGATCACCGATACGTATCATTTTTACCTCCCCAAATATCTGTTCCAGATAATAATTGCCAAGGAAGAGTTCCTGTTTCACACTCATACTACCGGTAAAAGAGTGTGGAGATACAACAGGACGGCCACAGACATACCTGGGGACTTTTTTGTAACTCTTCTTCCAGGTATGCCTGAAGAAGTATAATGAAAGTGGCATCACAACAATCAGTGAGAGCATAAGAAGGATGATAATAAGATCATCATAGAAGAGGAGATGATTGAGTGATGCCGCTGTTGCATGATGGACATTCATCAGGTAAGACTCAAGTAATCCTGATGAAATGACGGGAAAGCAGAATGCAACCAGGGCTACAAAACCAGTTAACAGGTATAGGGCCGTCCATTCGGATCTGTTTACTCCGGTCTCAACTGGAGTTTTTTCTTCCTGGTATCCAATGAGTTTACCCATCCATTTTGTCCAGAAAAAGACGGTTACTCCACTACCAAAAGCCAAAAGGAGAACGAGAATTATCCCAAGAGGGGGTGATGCATCGACAAATGCCCGTAATGTTGCCCACTTAGAGATAAGCATCCCGAATGGTGCAAGAAACATGCCTGCCATTCCGATAAGCATCATGGTTGCAACCTTTGGCATCGTAACAAAGAGCCCGCTCATATCTTCAATGTCACGGGATCCTATACGATGTTCAACGGTTCCGGTGCAGAGGAAGAGGAGTGATTTGGCGACTGCATGGAATATGATAAGAAGGATAGCTGCCCATATTGCTTCTGTTGTACCTACTCCGGCACAGGCTACAACGAGTCCGAGATTAGCAATAGTTGAGTAGGCAAGAAGTTTTTTGGCGTTACTCTGTGTTATTGCAATACAGGAAGCGAGAAGGAAGGTGACTCCGCCCACAAGGGCTATCAGCATTCCGATAAACTGCCCTTCAAGTACGGGGGCAAACCTGACGATAACATAGACCCCAGCTTTTACCATTGTACTTGAGTGCAGCAGTGCCGAGACTGGTGTGGGTGCTACCATGGCACCCACAAGCCAGGATGAGAATGGCATCTGTGCCGCTTTTGTCAGTCCTGCAAAGGAAATGAGTCCTGCTGGTACAAGGGCAAACAAAACAAGATCCGGCCCGACAGCAGTCAGGGTAGAGAGTTCCAGATAATCTCCTGAAGGTGCTGCACTAAGGATGTATAAAATTGCTCCTGCAAAGGCGATTCCTCCGACCAGATTCAGTAACAGTGCAAAAAAAGCATTCCGTGTTGCTTCAGGTGTCCGTGAGTATCCGATGAGCAGAAATGAACAGAGTGTTGTTACTTCCCAGAAAAAGAATAACCACAAGAGATTATTGGAAAAAACAAGCCCGAACATTGAAGAGAGAAATAAAAAGAGCAGGAAATTAAAGACCGGTCTCCTGTCAGGGATATCTGGGTGGTGGGCATGATAATCACGCATATATCCAATTGAGTACACACATATGAGGCTTCCAATTATCCCGATAATGAGTGCCATGATGACTGAAAACTCGTCAAAGAAGAGTCCAAGCCCTGATGTTGTGGCATGATCTGACCCCACTATTCCAGTCTCTGCTATAATTATAATGGCTATCTGGATGCACGTGAGGAGTGCTACCAGCCGTTGTTGGTAACGGATGCAGAGATAGAGGATGAATAGCGTAATTCCTATCTCAAGTATCAGAAGTATAAGATTGACCAGTGCGGTATCGGTTGCAAAGAATACCGCTCCCATTCCAATAGTGGCTATCAGAAGGTACACCGTACCTATACCAATGAGTAATGCTCCTGCTGTTACGATGATCTCTGTTATCCTTTCACTTCGTACTCCCAGCAGAAGGACTGCTACTAGCAATGGGAAGAAGATCAGGAACAGTAATAATAATTCCACAATGAACCTCTGATATTAGATTATGAATTCATCATTATTTATCATTGTGAATTGAGACTCACAAAAATTGGTAACATCCATGCCCTTTATACAAAAAATTGGTTCTTTCTAAGAAACAAGTGAATCCATATCATCATGTTCAGGCAGGATGTAATTACTGGACATTCTGACTTTTATTTTGAGAATGTTTCCTATAATGTAAAAATTCCAGCCACAGAAAGTGCAAAGGAATGTAAAGAACAGAGAAAAAGGTCAAAATGAACTCCTGATTCCTGTGCATGATTTAACCACATGGAATATTGATGTAAAACAGAGGTTATTTTAGGTGTGCACGCTTTTCACACGACATAGATTAAGGCAGACTTACAAAAAACTGCCCTTACTTATCTATAACATGATTAGTCCATATCTCTTGAAAAATCGATTGAATTAAAAATTACCGGCAATGAATACAACCAAACGTTTCTGTTTGTATAAGAGGTACCATTTTTCACCGGATAATAAAAAGGCGCATATGTGTACTAAAGATCAGAAAGAGCAGTATCGATACAGGCATCATCTGTTATTCATTATGCAGATTCATATGACTATCGAGAGGGATAGGTCGATTCTGTGCAGATGAATGTCAGATGCATGGTATATTATTTTGAATTTGGCTCTGTCTGAAAAACAAGTGATACGATATCATCACTTCAGGCAGGATGTAATTACCTGACATTTAGAATTTTATATTTTTTATTACTTGAGAATTCCAATCGCAGATGACGCAGAAAGGGGGAAAAATCAGGTGTAAAATTTTCTGCGAATCTCAGTTACCTTACAGGATTACATCAATTAATTAGATGAATGGTATTGAGGTTAAACTGTCTCTCTGCGACCTCTGCGGTAAATCATTTCAATCCTTAAACGAATGTCGTTTCAACTGGAAAGATAGATCTAAAGAGTGAAAACCTGATTGGCAATATCAGGGTAAGAATTCAAACCGCAGAGGACGCAGAGGGGGGAAAATCCAGGTGTCAGATATTTTAAACCTCACTCTCTTCCTGAGTTACATAATTGCAATCGAATAAATAATTATTGAGGCTGAAACCGTCTTTTTCGTCCATCTGCGGTAAATCATTTCAATCATCAACGAATGTCGTTTCAACTGGAAAGATCATCTAAAGAGTGAAAACCTGATTGGTAATATCACTTGAAAAATCGACAGAGCCTGAATTTACCAGATATTTCCGTGAATATAACACCAGGCACGGTCAAAAAACCCGGCTTTGTATCCGGAATTCTTTCTAAAAGTTCTGCCATAAACTTATAATAAGAATGAGATCCATCATCCTCTATCATGAAAATCACGATAAAATTTAGGGATACTATCCTGAGAAGGATATCTATATTAACCATTTTATTCATTTTCTGCATTATCTTTTGTATCGCTCTTTCTGATGCTGCAAACATCTCTGTCACATCCAGTGAAACATTAGATACAGTATCACCTCAGATTCTCATCTCGGTTTTTCCAAAAGAGCCGGTTGCAGGAGAAGAACTAGAAGTAGTTGGACAGATCCTGCCGGATATCAGAATGGACACTGAGTACGAAGTATTTGTCTATGGAAAAAAACCAGGATCCAGTGGTTTTATGCATTGTTCTGATGCTTTTCCAGACGAAAAAGGATATTTTTCTGCTACCTGTATCCCTGATATTTCAGGAGAATGGAAGTTTCGTGCTCTTTATTGTGGGGTTAGTTCACCTACCATAACGATTGTGGTCTCTTTAGAGCCGTATCCGAAAGAGTCATATCTTACCCTTTCTGCATGGCCCCGGGATCCGATGATAGGTGAAACGGTTTCATTCACCGGGCATCTTGTAGATCAGAATGATGTAGGTCTTGTCGGAAAACCTGTCTCCTATTATGTTGCCTATGCTCCGGTCTGTGGCGGTCTCTTTGGCGGATGTGGTTCCTGTGATTATGCCCTTTCATGGCAACGATTTGGAACGGTAAAAACCGGCTCTGATGGTTCTTATTCATTCAGACTTCCAGTGGTCGAAGAAGGAAATGTTGTTGTCAGAACCAGCTTTGATGGTGATGACACAACATATTCCACACGAAGTAAGGCTCTCTATTTCTCTGTCAGAACGTAGAGCATATATTTATTTGTAACATGGTTTCCGATTCGTATTGGTACAGAAGACGCAGTAGGGGACATTTTTTTTGATATGTTCCTGATGTACGGGTATCAGGCGGTCCCTGACATTCTCTGGAGAGGAAGCAAAATTATTTCCATTCAGCGCAATCATATAAAAATGATAGGTATGTCTCGATCTACAGAAGAAGAACTGGGAAGACGGATGTTTCGTTTAAATATGCAAAAAGCGGTAGAGGAATCACTGGAAAAAATCCGCAGGAATGCAGAGAGTGAATGGACTTCGTTCTCATCTGAAGAGATAATGATTCTCAAGAGTATCCTTTCGGAAGTGTGGGTCTCTATTGAACGGACCTCATGGGAAAACATGGTATTTTCCCGTCTTACAAAAGAGGATATTGAAGAGATAATCCGGATAAAAAGAGATCTGGATGAAAAAAAGAAGACAAAAAATGACGCTATATCAAACGTTGAGACAATACTCTCACACCCTGGCAGTTTGTAGTACTTTATACAAAGTGCCTGGGAATATACAGTGTCATCTTCCAGCTTTATTGCAACTTCTTTTTATTAAGAATTTTTTTCACTTTTTTCAGCCGGAACAGATCTTCTCTCTCCCGTTCTTCAATGGTAATTTTAATATATTTCGCCTGTTGCTTTAACTCCGGGATCATGATCTGTTCAAGAGCATTCACCCTTCTTCTGGTCATCTGGATCTCTGTTCCCAGTCTTCGAAGAGCAGTTTCTGTCTCAGCAAGGCTGATAATAATATCCAGTTCAGCTTCGTATTTTTCGGCAGTCTCATCTATCCTGCTGCTTACACCAATAATACTATATCCCCGGTCTATAACATTACGTGCCACACTCTGTTTTTCAATGACAGGTACCGGGACTCCCATGATATTTTTCCCTTTGATGTCAAGAAGGATCTGTCTTCTTGTTGCAAATGAGGTTGATTTCAGTGTTACTATATCATCAGCACCCTGTGCTGCTAATAGTGATTGTTTGGCTGAAATAGATAATAACTCCAGATTTTCACGTGATTTGGATACTGATTCCATAATCGAGAAAAATTCCTGGATGAGAGCATCCATCTTCTGTTTTAAGAGATCTTTCCCTTGCTCAGCAAGTTTAATCTGCATTTTTTTCTGAATCAGCTCCATCCTGGTAGGGCTGACCTGCTCCATGATTCATTCCTCCATAAAACGCGGATGATATTTGGCAATAAAATCTCTGCTTATTCTTTTTAATTCAAAGTCAGGGAGCATGGAAAAGAGATCCCATCCGATAGTTAGTGTCTCTTCAATAGTACGGTTTTCAGTCCCCTGATTTGTAAATCGATGTTCAAATTCATCAGCAAAATTAAGGTACATCTTATCCAGTTCGGTCAAGGCCTCTTCCCCGACAATTGCGACCAGTCTTCTAAGATCCCTTCCATATGCATAGGAAGCATACAGCTGATCTGCCACGTTTCGGTGATCCTCTCTTGTTTTTTCTGGCCCTATCCCCAGATTCATTAAACGGGAAAGACAGGGAAGAACATCGATTGGAGGGTTAATTCCTCTTCGGTATAGATCCCGTGAGAGGACAATCTGCCCTTCTGTAATGTACCCGGTAAGATCAGGAACCGGATGTGTGATATCATCATCAGGCATTGTCAATATAGGGATTTGAGTAATAGATCCGGATTTTCCTTTAATTCGTCCTGCTCTCTCGTATATTGAGGCCAGATCCGTGTACATATAACCTGGATACCCTCTCCTTCCCGGAATCTCCTCCCGTGCAGTTGAAATCTCTCGTAATGCCTCACAATAATTGGTCATATCTGTCAGAATTACAAGAACATGAAGGTTATAGGTATATGCCAGGAACTCAGCAACAGTCAGAGCACATCGGGGAGTGGCAATTCTCTCAATAGTCGGGTCATCTGCAAGGTTTAAGAAAAAGACCACTCGTTCCAGAGCACCGGTCCTTTCAAAGTCCTTCATAAAGAAGGAAGCATCTTTGTGTGTTATACCCATTGCTGCGAAAACGACAGCAAAATGTTCACCCTCTCCAAGGACTTTTGCCTGTCGTGCTATCTGTGCAGCAAGAAAATTAGCAGGCAATCCTGCACCAGAGAATATAGGGAGTTTTTGCCCTCTGACAAGGGTATTTAAGCCGTCAATAACTGAAATGCCAGTCTGAATAAAATCTGCCGGTTTATCTCTGGCATATGGATTGATTGGCATTCCCGCGATGTCACGGGTGTCTTCAGGGATGATATCAGGCCCTCCGTCTCTGGGTATCCCGACTCCATTTAAAACCCGTCCCAGCATATCATGGGAAACCGCAATTTTTGAAGATTCTCCGCTAAATCTGACTTTTGTCCTGAGGTCATCAATACCACTGGTCCCTTCAAAGACCTGAACTACTGCGATATCTCCTGATATATCAAGTACCTGACCATTTCTTTTTTCGCCATTTGCGAGTGTAATAATTGCAGTCTCTCCATATGAGACATTTTTTGGATTGTTTACAAAGATGAGCGGTCCTGAAACATATGATATCGTCTTAAATTCCTTGACAACCAGGCGTTTTGTCATTATTTTCTGACCTCCAGCGATAAGACGGTCTGTTTCGCTTCTTCAATTAAATCGCTGATTTCTGTGATCTCTTCCATCTCTTTCATCCTGGCAATTTTATTTTTTATGGGAAGTTCAAGTATCTGTTTTAATGAAATTCCTTTATTCATCACTTCAATAGAAGTAGTATAAAATGTCAGGATTACACTGAGCATCAGGTACTGTTTTTTAAGAAGACAGAATGAGTCAACCTCATGATATGCACCCTGTTGTAAGAAATCCTCACGAATCATTCTTGTTATCTCAAGTATTGCCTTCTCATTCTCAGGAAGAGCATCAGGGCCGATGAGCTGAACAATCTCCTGCAGTTCAACTTCTTTCTGCAAAAGTGCCATTGTTTTGTCACGGAGTTCTCTCCAGTCTTTTGCAACATTCTCCTGATACCAGTCTTGTAAACTATCAAGATATAGAGAATAACTTTTTATCCAGTTAATTGCAGGAAAATGTCTCCGGTGAGCCAGATTTGTATCAAGTGCCCAGAAAGCTCCTGCAATACGCAGGGTATTCTGTGTAATCGGTTCAGAAAAATCCCCCCCCGGAGGTGAAACTGCACCGACAATGGTGACTGAACCGCGTCGTTTTTCAGAACCAAGACAAATAACCTGCCCAGCCCGTTCATAGAATGCTGCAAGCCGTGAGGCAAGATACGCAGGGTATCCTTCTTCTCCTGGCATCTCTTCCAGCCGTCCGGATACCTCACGTAATGCCTCTCCCCATCGTGATGTTGAATCTGCCAGTAATGCAACATCATATCCCATATCACGGAAATATTCTGCGATAGTAATTCCTGTATAAATAGATGCTTCCCGTGCTGCAACCGGCATATTTGAGGTGTTTGCTATCATGATGGTTCTCTCAATTAAGGGAAGCCCGGTCCGTGGGTCTATGAGTTCAGGAAACTCGGTCAGAACATCAGTCATTTCATTTCCTCTCTCTCCACAACCGATATAGACAACGATCTGTGTGTTTGACCATTTGGCAAGAGTTTGTTCTGATACGGTCTTTCCTGTTCCGAAACCACCGGGAATCATAGCGGCACCACCTTTTGGTATTGGAAACAATGTGTCAAACACTCTCTGACCGGTGAGAAGAGGGAGGGTCGGATCCAGTTTTCTTGTATAGGGTCGGTTTTTCCGTACCGGCCATCGCTGCATCATTGAGAGATTTTTTGTATCATCTAACGTGCATATCGTTTCTTCTACCGTAAATTTTCCACTTGCAATATCAGTTACCACTCCTGATATCCCGGGTGGAACCATAATTTTGTGTTCTATATGGTACTCTAAAACAACTCCGATAACGTCTCCTTCAGTTAGATTGTCTCCCTTCTGAACTTTTGATTGAAACTCCCATTTTCGTTCTCTGTCAAGCCCAGGGACCATAATTCCCCGGCCGATAAAATCTCCTGATTTAGCATAGAGAACTGGCAAAGGCCTCTGAATCCCATCATAAATTGAAGATAGGATACCTGGACCAAGTTCCAGACGTAATGGGTTTTCTGTCAATACAACAGGTTGCCCGATTTTTAGTCCTGTTGTATCTTCATATACCTGAATTACAGCACTATCTCCTTCTAAGCGAATTATCTCCCCGTTTAATTCTTGATCGCCAACTAAAACTACATCATACATGCATGACCCGGTCATATTCAGGGCCATTACAACAGGGCCTGTTATTCGTGAGATAACTCCTTGTTTCATAATTCTCAACTCAGTGTAACGTAATATTATAACCAATCGCTTTACGCAACAATCGCTCAATATAACTTGTCCGATCAATTCCCTTTGATCCGGAAGGGATGGGAATAATTAATGGTCTGAATGATTCCTCAATTTTTGTCATTACGTTTTCATCAAGGAAAGCCATATATTCTTCATTTACAGCAACTATTCCCATATCATCTTTATAGAGCAGGGAAGGGATTATTTCACCTGCTTCCTCTGGGCTGGATGCCTCTATAACTTCCACTCCTGCAAGTCGAAAGCCAGAAGCCGTATCAGGATCAGTTACTACAACAAATCTATACATGGATAAGTTCCTTTCGAACCTCTTCTTCATCCATCAATTCAGTTTTACATCGGGATATTATTCTTAAATTCACAATTTCAACATTTTTTGCTGATAAATATCCGACAATCGGGGCAATAGAAAGGGGATCTAAATGACTGGTGGATAATCCCTTCAAAACCAGGTATCGTTCAAGTGATTTTTCATAAACTGACAATCCCCGTGCCTCTACCACTTCAGCAGGGATTTCGGCGAGAAATGAATACGGAGTAGATATAAGTGAGGTGACAATCTCCCTTATGTTTTTCATCTGAAGAAAATGTAATAAGGTTTTGACTGGTAGAACCTGCCCGCCATTTAAAAAGTAATTTTCTGCAACTTTGGGATCAACTCTGTCTTTAATAAAGCGAAATGTTGTTTTTAAATTAATAATATCAATTTCTGTTGATATAAGATTCTTAATGAGAATATCTGCATATTTATTTCCTGAAACCCTGTTTAACGCATTTTTATAATAGTACTTATCCAAAGAATATTCTAATACTGCAAGATCCCGTTTTTCCAGGTATTCCTGATATGTTCTGGTTAATGGTATTGCGTATTTATAATTCCAGCTTGCAAGCAGATCAATCAGAGATTTGATATCTGGTTGTTTAATCATCTCTATCAGGGTGACATCATCCAGCTCTCCAGCAGGCATCAGACACTCTAAAATTTCCTCTTTTGGAAGGTGGATATTTTTTCCCCGAATTATTGTCTTAATATTATGAATATCCCATTTATTGACTAATATCAGGATATACTTCTCAAATTTCTCTCCATGAACCAGATTAAAGATAAGCTGGTATGTATGAAGTAAATTCGTTCTCAGTGCGTTTTCAATACACTGAATTCCCGAATATGTAAGACTTGCCTGTTCGATATCAGGTTTATAGGGTGAATTTACTAATTCACTGAGAATAGAATCAATATCTGGCTTTACAAGTAACTTATTAAAAAAATCAGGGGCCAGTAACCGACTTTTCATCCCTCTGACTCTGGCATTTACATATTCGATATACATAATTATGAACCGTATAATACACCAAAAATCTCTTGTTTAAGAAGTTCTCTGGCCCTTTCCACCCTTGATTCTATGGTATTGAGTACCGTTATTTTTTCATCAGATGAACTTACACAAAGACCACCAATCGATTCGATATCAGACTGGATATTACATTGTACCACTAATTCACGTAAGACATCTTTGCATACCGTCGCATCCCGTGCATCAATGTGTATGATAGGATTTGGTTCATCAAGCTCCTCTAAGGCCTCTCTGAGAAGTTTTTTAAAAATGACATAATAACCCTCCTGCTTTCTGATTTCCCTTAATTGATTCAGTGCAGTCTCAAAGCAGGAATCAAACATGTTACATTTTTCCAGGTTACTATTTTTTTTCACTTCAGAACGTACATTAAATAGTGCAGTAACCTTTTGTGTCTCAATTATTTTTTCTGCCTCGTCCCGATGGATTTCTTCTATTACCGTTCCCTTTCTTTTAGCATCCTGAATAATATCTGATACTTCTTTCTCTGCTTTCTCAAGTATCACGTTTACTTCTTCACAAGCTATCGTATGGATATCATCTATGAATTTTCCAGTGTTCATGTATGTGACCTCCTTATATTGTTCCTGAAGAAAAATCCTCTCGTACTGCGTAATATATAAAAATTGAAATTGAGTACGCTATGAAATCAGGCAATTGGGTATCCAGGCATTCAGGCAGTTTACATTATTATCATCATAGATGCAATAACAAAACCCAGAATCACCATTGTCTCTGGAATTGCTTCCAGTACGATGACAATACCCGTCAATTCCGGTTTTTCAGCAATAGTTCCTGCTCCTGCTGATCCGATTCGTGATTGTGCCCATCCTGTTCCTATTGCGCCCATGCCAAATGCAAGTGCAGCACCTAAAGCTACTTCCATTGCTACCATTGATTACACCAAAGGATAATTGATATCCCTACTATTTGAATATTGTGCCATATCTTATTCAGATGATACAATACTTTTATGAGAAAAAAAAGAGGATTTCCGTCTTTTTTTGAAAAAAAAGGTTATTTTACAGAAGATATACTATGATTCCTGCGACATTCAGTCAAAGATACTGAAAACAGTGACATAATGGATATAAAAAATAGTAAATGACACGGATCTGATGCTCATCAAAATAAATTAGTATTGTTGTAGTCAATACCTCTTATTATGAATATTTGCCTTGAATTTTGTAGTGTGACTAGTTTCCATGTTTTGTAATTTATCTCTGTTTACTTTTAACAGGTCTGAATATTTGTAATACACCCTTGACATGGTGAGGTTCTTAAAAAATAATTACCTATCGTAATCAGTAATTTCATACAGAATCATCGTTGCGCGATAAAAAAACAAAAAAACAACCTTTTTTGGAATGGTACAAAATTGTACAAATAACGATGTACGGGTTAGTAAAATATTTTTTTTCTGAAATTACCTAACCGTACTGAAGGAACTATGGTGATAGCATGTAAAAACAGCCATAAAATACGGAGATAATACCTGAATAATTACGTATGTATGACCCGAGCGGCACTATCGGCATATATCCTGCGATTTGTTGTACGATACTATATCCTAATTACAATTTAATACCGGTATGATTTAAATCAGATTTAAGGGAAAGAAAATACCCCGGGTATTGCGAATTATATTAAAATATCTGTTTTCGTCTCTTTTTTGGTTGCTATAATTCTTTGTCTTATGTTTGACGAATGAAAACTCAATGAATTGAGCCCTATAACTTATTTCATTTTGATTTTCATCTAAAATACTACCAGATGCTCATTCAATGGTAAACTTTATGAATGAAAAGAACAACTATCAGTACATCTGCAAGTTCTATGTAAAGCCTGTACAACATTACCTGGTTTATTGGCAGTTGATAGAACCAAAAAAGAGACTGATAGAGGAAAAAAACGGAAGTAGATGGTATTTCTTCAAAAATACGGTTTTGACAAGTGATATAGTATCACAACAATCCACCAGGTATCATGAAGAAAAAATAGAGATAAGGAGTGCATATGGGGGCTGAAATAGGTTTTCTGGACGAAATTCGAAGAACGGAAGATGTATGTAAAGAAAAGGTTGAGCAGGCAAAAAATGATGCTGAGAAGATGCTACTTGAGGCAATACAAGAGGCAGAACAATTAGTACAACAATATGAAACAGAATCAGAAAAATCCGCTGCTTTATTTATTGAGAGTGAGCAGCAAACAATTGATGAGGAAGTACAGAAAATCCGTCAGATTGCTGATACTGATATAATAAAAGTCAAAAATCACGGAAAAGATAACACTCCTCAGGCTGTTGAAAAAATTATAAAAATAGTCACTTTTACGTAACTGCTTATGTTACATAAGATGAAAAAGATCCTGGTTGTCGGGCATAAGAAAGATTTTCATCGTATAGTTGACCTGCTATATACCGTCGGAACCCTTCATCTGGAAGATGTAACTGACACAATTTCATCAGATAATTTTCCAATAGAGAGGTGGGAGGAGGACACAGAAGAAGAAATCTCATCTCTGATGGTGAAAATAGGGGGGATTGTTCAGTTTTTACCGAAAGGGGAGATAGATCAGGAACAATATGCAACTATTTACTCGGACCTACTCAGTAAAAATCATGCTGATTTCATTCACTATACAAATCAGATAATTATTGAACTGGAATCAGTAACAAGGGATTTATCAGTTGAAAAAAGTAATCTGGAATTTGAAATTACTGCATTACACCGATATGAAAAGACCCTACAAAAAATTCAACCTATTGAGCATCAACTTCCAGTATTTGAAGGATATGAAGTCACTGTATTGTTGTTGCAGAAAGAATATCTGAATATCATTGAAATTATCGAAGATGAACTTAAAATAATCACCCGAAATAAATTCGAACTAATATTCGCTGATATTGATGAAGATACAATAGCAATTATTGTCGTGTATAATAAGAGATATTCTGATAAGGTCCATTCTTTCATTTTTTCGAAAAATATCAATGAATTCAGGTTGCCTTCAGAGTATATGGGCAAGCCTTTTGTTGAAGTACTAACATTAATTGATGCGAAACGGGAATTATTACAAAGACAGCTTGCCGAATCTAATGAAAAACTGGAATTGTTATCCCGGGAATGGTATGAAAAATTATCTGTATTAAATCATGCACTTGAAGATAAATATGAAGAGATTTTATCATTTACCCAATTCGGGTATACACAATATACCTGTATAATTATGGGATGGGTGCCTGAAACATATCTTCAACAAACGAAAGATGCTCTATCTCTCACATTTGGTAATAATATTATTATGAATGTTATGGATGTACCTCCTGAGGAAGTAAAAGAGCCACCCATAATGTATATGAATTCCAGGCTGGTAAAACCATTTGAGTTTTTTATGGGATTATTAAATCCTCCTCATTATTCAGAGATTGATCCAAGTCCTCTGATAGCATTTTTCTTCCCTCTTTTCTTTGGCCTGATGGTTGGAGATATCGGATATGGCATTATCATTCTCCTTATCGCTCTGATAATGAAATATCGGTTTAAAAATCTTGACTGGATTCAAAACATGTCACTAATTTTAATTATATCTGCAATTCCAACGATATTTTTCGGATTTTTGTATGGCGAATTTTTCGGGGACTTTGGAGAGATGATGGGATGGTTGCACCCGGTACATGCATTTGGTATTACCTGGAACCGGATGGAATCAATTATGCCAATGCTTGTCGTGGCCATTATTTTAGGAGTAATTCACGTCTTTTTAGGACTGGTGCTCGGAATAGTTAATAGTATTACCAGCCACAAGAGAAAGCATGTTATTGAAAAAGTAGGTATGCTGGGAATTTTTTCAGGATTAATTATTGTTTTAGTCTGTTTTACTAAAGTACTGCCTGAACTATTTTTGATACCTGGTTTCATCGTAATGATAGGTTCCCTTCCCCTGATATTGTATGGTGCAGGAGCAATGGGCCCGATTGAAATAATTGGAACTATTGGGAATATTCTTTCATATGCACGGCTTATGGCAATAGGAATGGCATCTGTCATTCTCGCTGCTGTCGCAAATAAACTTGGAGGAGCGATAGAGATCTTATTTGTTGGGATCCTGATAGCTGCATTACTTCATACATTAAATATTGTATTAGCCATGTTCAGCCCAACTCTTCATTCATTACGTTTGCACCTTGTGGAATGTTTTTCCAAGTTTTATGAGGGCGGCGGTACCGTATACTCACCGTTTAAGGCCAGAGAGAAACTCCGATGATAACAAAGAATTAAAGTTTTTTTTTAATAATCTCACCTGCCTCGTCTATAATTGATGAATTCTTTGAAAACAGGGACATTTCATTCTTTTTTAATAATCCTTCCGTCCCGGAGG
Source organism: uncultured Methanoregulaceae archaeon (assembly GCA_964428385.1). Taxonomy (GTDB): domain Archaea; phylum Halobacteriota; class Methanomicrobia; order Methanomicrobiales; family Methanospirillaceae; genus JAFGOM01. The sequence goes on along the minus strand of CAYRYR010000006.1, from coordinate 3,367 downwards.
CGTATAATACGGTCAAGATACTGTCGGTCTTCTTCTTCATGAGTAACCATGACAATCGTAATTCCTTCATTGTCACATATGGTCCTGAATAGTTCAAGTATCAGCCGTGAATTTTCGCTGTCCAGATTTGCATGTGGTTCATCAGCAAAGATGATAAGGGGGCGGTTGACAAGTCCGCGTGCAACGGCAACCCGTTGCTGCTCTCCCCCTGAGAGCTCACGGGGGAGATGTTCTGCCCGGTCATACAGGCCGACCTGAGTAAGAGCATCATATCCGGCCACCCGTGCCTGGTACTCTGAGTTTCCTGCAGCAAATGCCGGCAACAGTACATTTTCAAGTGCGGTCAGCTCCGGAATGAGAGCATAATCCTGAAAGACAAATCCAAACGAGAAGAGCCTGATGTACGACTGTTCCCCATCAGGGAGAAGAGTTACATCCCGTTCTTTAAAAAAAACCTGCCCTGATGTTGGCCGTTCAAGGAGTCCTGCACAATGCATAAGTGTCGATTTTCCTGAACCGCTAGGTCCCATGATGGCACAGAACTCCCCCTGACGAACTGTGAGTGTGATTTTATCTAATGCATGGACTGCCACTTCACCCATCTGATATATTTTTGTCAGATCCCTGACTGCAAGAATCATTATCCACCCCGCATACCGCTGATGATATCTTCCCTGGCAATCCAGAATGCTGGCACATATCCTGCGACTGCTGATGCAGTAAGAAGTAAAATAGCATTTCTGATAAGATCTCCCAAAATAATCACCGGATAAACATCCCCGTCAGGAAACTCAATTGGATGAGCGGCAAAGTATCCTGCAAGACCTTCAACAATTCCCACACCAATGAGCGTCCCTGTTATCGATATTATCATCACCTGAATAACAAAGGCCATGATGACTGTCTGTCGGCTGATACCTATTGCTTTCAGTGTAGCAATCTGGCGTCGGTTGTTCATGGTCTTAATCATGATGACAATAAAAAGGACCACAATAGCGATGATAAGACTCACCAGGAGTGTGATATCATTAATAATAGAGAAACTCTCAACTGCTTCTCCAACCATTTTAGATGATTCATCCTGCCAGGTTCTCACTTTCTCCCTGACACCATACTGTAATAATGCTGTTTTTACCTGGCTCTCAGGAATTCCTGTTGCGGTCCTGATAAGAATCTCGTTTGCAGTATCACTATCACCACCTAAAACATCTTTCATCTCCTCACGGGTAACAAAGACCTGATAGTCAGCCTGATACGATTTTGTGGAATAAATACCTTTAATACGGTATTCCCGTTCTACACCATTGACATATTGAACGGTTATTGTATCTCCTGTAACAACACCACCAAGTGATGTGAAGAGATCCCGGCTACGGTCTACATTGCCAGCAACAAAGTTACCGATAAGGATGTCATTTCTGTCTCCGGACTCAAGAAATTCCCCTTCTTTCATTCTGGTATGAATTTTTGTAACTTCTTTTTCATCTGCAGGATCGAATGAGATGACCGGCATCACGACTGAAATTCCTTTATGGGAGATAGAAGCACCGGTCTGTAGTCGTGCAGTTGAGTGAATTACGCCTGGAACCCGGTTTATTGTCGTTAATAACTGATGTACGTTCAAAAGATATGACTCCTCATCATCTTCAGGTCTGATAACAATATCTCCAAGATAGTAATCGCGGGTCTGGGTATGAAATAGATTAATGGATCCGGCAATAATGGAAGAGAGGAATATCATATTGGTAAAGACAAGTGCAATAATAAGCACTGTCAGTACAGTTCCTCCTTTCCCGCTCCGAAGAAGCATACGGATTGCAAGGAATAATGAAACTTTAATCTCCTTAGCCATGGCTGGCATTCCTCTTCATATACCAGTATCCTCCTACCAGTACCAGAATGAGTATCAAAACCAGAGCTCCATAGATTAATCCATTCTCATGAGGACCAACTACAAGGGTAAGTGATGTATTTGTTTCATGGCTGCCCAGATCATCCTGATACCGGTATGTTATCTGGTATTCATAAGGGCCTGCAGCATCTGCAGTGAGCAGAAACACCGCAGGTGCATTAGAATCCGGTTCTATTGTTCCGAGAAATACCTGTTTAATACCGATAAAGGGGAGATCGATATCAGCCTGGACTGATGTTGCATCACCAGATCCGGTATTTTCTATTCTGATGATGAGATCAAAGGGATCATTGGGGCCTGGTCGTATCGGATCGGTTACGACAGATGCAATCGCAAGGTCAGCATCACCAGAAAGAGCAATGCTAAAGGTAGAATCAATCGTTTCTGTTGTACCATCGGTACTGGTATAGGTAATAACTATTGGAATTTCATGAATGCCTGGACGTGCCTTTGGATCAGTTAGAAGACGAATCGTTTCGGTATGACTTTTTCCAGGTTCCAAAAGACTGATGTACCAGGCATTTCTCTCTCCTGGTGCAATATCAGCATCATTGTCCAGCATCCTGATGGTCACCTCCCGTGCCGGGCTCTCACCTTGATTTGTGAGTATAAAAGTTATGGGAATATCGTCACCAGGCCGGACATTTTTTTGTTGTTCCTGATACAGAACGAGAGCTGGTTGTCTCATAACAGCAACCTGTGTGTTCACATTAACCGGGATAGGATATCTGATATTTTCCTGGTTTCTCAATCTGATGAGGAGTTCAGGCAGAAATATCCCTGTCCGTTTTGCTTCAATCAGAAATGAAATATCTATTGACTGACCATTGCCGATAGGGCCTTCAAACCTGCTGTTTCCACCGGTAACTTTGATATCCCGGCTTCCGTCAAGGTAAATGCTCTCGATGTACGGTGACACTGGTGAAGTTTCATCTGTGGAATAATCTTCTGTATTCGTAATGGTTACTGTTACAATGCCATTATCTCCTGGCATCAAAATTTCTGGGGCAACTGATGTGCTTGTGACAGTGACAGCGGCCCACGCTCCGGTAGCACATTGCAGGATAAGAATAGTAAGGAGTATGATACTATACCCTCTGATATGTATGGTAAATTTCCTCTTGTGTCTGGCATATTTTTTTTCCATATCGTTATATATGATAAAAAGGGTTATAGATAATTGCCTTTTTGTGGGATCCTGTGAGAAACAGGATAATGACATCTCGAGAAAATCAGAGATTTGAATCTCTTCTCTGTTTTGTTTATAATGTAATTACAAAACTTTTTAGAATGTCTGGCTGAATCTATATTGCGTGATTAGCTTCTACTTTGGAACAATATCAGTTTCACTTCTAAAATTCTAAGAAATTGTGTGGTGCACAATAATCACCGATTGGTAATACATGACTTTCGGAGATTGCCAATTTGTTACCATCCTAATTGAGACAAATTAGT